>CAZAYA010000070.1:0-7043 GCA_964489175.1 uncultured Flavobacteriales bacterium
ATGGATCTCGAAAGAAGCCATTGAAGCTGGCATAAGGGCTCATATCAAAGCCAAGACCGAAGAAGGGGATGGTTATTTCCATGTTGATCATGAGGGAGATCCGTTGCGGCTGAAACTGGTCCGGGTCCATACGGAGTATATCGCCCGGCTCGGGCCGGACCGTCACTTTGTTTGCACAGACCTTGCGGAAACCAATGGGGACGTATACGATGTGGATTTTTTCATGGAAGGCAGGCCAGGGCATATGGAAGTCACCCGGACGGATGTTCACAAGATCAACGGAAAGCCTTTTTATACCTGGGCTCAAAAAGAAGATGGGACCTGGCATACGGTTCCCGTGGAAGAAGCCTCCTCAAAGTTGATGGGGGTGATCCGGGGAGAGGATGCCTTCAACTTCCATTATGAGGTGGAATTGCCTGAATTGGAAGAAGAGGCGGAAATATGGATCCCGATGGCACAAACCGATACCTTTCAGCAAGTGGGGGTCACGTCCCTGGAAGCTCCCGTTGAGTACAAGGTGTTGGAAGAAAAGGAATTCGGGAACAAGATCCTTTACCTCGAACTCAAGCCCGAACACAGCCACAGGAACATTACGATCACCTACCGGGTGAAGCGAAAAGAAAAAAGCCCGTACCAAGAGCGCGGGGTCGATCCTGCAAAGTATTTGTCAGCCACCCCTTTGATCCAGGTTGGGGGGCGGTTCAACGAGATCGTGGAAAAGGCTTTTCGAGGGATCGGAGAAGAGAACAGGCTGGCGCAGGCCAGGGCCTTGTACGATCATGTGATAGACAGTGTGGAATACAAGAAGGCCGGAAAGTACGGGACAGGCAATGCTCAATATGCCTGTGAGGCAGGGAAGGGGAATTGCACGGAGTTCCACTCGTATTTTATTTCTCTGGCGCGGACCGCCGGTATTCCGGCACGGTTTGCCATTGGAGCGGTCATCCCTTCAGCAAGGGATGAAGGTGGTGTGAACGGCTACCATTGCTGGGCGGAGTTCTATGCCCAGGGAAAATGGTGGCCGGTAGACATTAGCGAAGGGAATAAGTACAGTGCTCTGGCCACCTATTATTTCGGCCATCACCCGGCTAACCGGATACAATTCAGCGAAGGAAGGGATCTTGAACCAGCGCCGGGTCCGGAAACAGGAAATATTCCCTTCCATGGGTATCCGGTCCTGGAAGTGGGAGGTTTCCCTGCCCAGCCAGAGACCCGGTTCTCATTTCAGCGAATATCCGGGAAGAAGGAAGGAGCCGGAGCCTGAATGGACCCTGGCCCATCCAGGCCCTGTTCCCTTTTTATTACTTCTTTTCCTCCGGGTGCTCGGACTTCTGGTCTTCCGGATGCTCTTCCCCTTCTCCTTCGGAATGCTTATGCCCTTCTCCCTCCGGATGTTCTTCTCCTTCGGAATGTTCATGCCCTTCTCCCTTGGGATGTTCTTCCTCTTTTCCTTCGGGATGTTCAGCTTCTTTTTCCGAGGCTTTCTTGCTTTTTTCCGAAGATTGCTCGGTCTTCTCTTTTTCCTTGTTGCTTCCTCCGCCACAAGAGCTGAGGGTGCCAGCAAAGAAAAGAAGAGCTGTGAAGGCTGTGATCACGGATAAGATGTTTCTGGATCGGTCCATTTTCAATGGTCTTAAAAGGTTATCAGAAAATATTACCGGATGGAAAGTTCCCATCGGATCTCAAATATGCAATATCTTTTCCTTTTGCCATTATATTCCAGCTTTTTGGGTTGTTTATGATCTCTAAAAGGCAGGAAGACCGGTCCTTGTGTAAGATCTCCCCGGTTTGGGTCATTCAAGCTCAAAGCTTTTCCCGACCCGGCTGTCCCTTTTTCTGGAGTCAGGGGCAGGAATGAGTATAGGCTGTACTTTCTTGCCGCAGGCCTCATCCGGTCGGGTGACGGGGAATATGTTGGGGAAGGCGGGCAAGGAGTTCATAGTTCATGCTGTTGTTCATATCGCCGAAAGAGCTCACAGTGATGGTCATATCACCCTGTGAACCGATCATAACGACTTCATCCCCTATTTTCACATCGGGCAGGTCGGTGACGTCGATCACCATCATGTTCATATTCACGGCCCCCACTACGGATACTCTTTTTCCATTCACCAGTACATGCCCGTTGTTGCTCAGATTCCTGCTGAACCCATATCCATAGCCTACGGGAACGGTGGCGACTTTGCTCTGTCGGTTCGTCAGATAGCTTTTTCCATAACTGATGTATGCACCTTCTGGAACATCATTGATGCTCAGAATGTTACTTTTCCATGAAAGTACCCGGTCAAGAGGGTCCTTATCCAGGTCATGATCCACCATATGCCGCATCTTGGTTTCCTCACTGGGCCAGAAGCCATAACTGGCAATACCGACCCGGACCAGGTCCATGGTATGATCGGGGAAATTGAAAACTCCGGCAGAGCACGCTATATGTCGGTATCTGGGCTCGATACCTTCTGAACAGAATAGTTCATAAGCCTTTTCATACCTGCGGATCTGGTCGTTCACCCTATCGAAGTTGCTCGCATTCTCCGCTCCGGCAAAATGAGTGCACAATCCCTCGAGTTGGAGGTCATCAGGGTTGTTCCTGAGCATGTCGATCACCATTGGTAACCGCTCGGAAGGGAAGCCGGTGCGATACATTCCGGTTTCGACATCCACATGGACCCGGGCAGGCTTGTCATATTTTTTCGCTGCATGCAAGGCCGCCTTTAACCTTTCTTCAGTAAAGACGAAAAAGGAAACATCGTTCTCAATGGCCCATTCATGATAATCGTCCCCAACGAAGCCCATGATCATGAGGTCACAAGCATCCTTTTTCACCTTTTGGGCCCGCATGGCTTCTGCAACACTGAAAACAGCGAAATGGTCAACGCCACACTCCTCTATCATGGGAAGAATATCCTCGATGCCATGCCCGTAGGCATTCCCCTTGATCACCATGCTGAACCGGGTGTCGTTAGGGACCGATCCTTTTATATACTGAATGTTCTTGTTGAGGGCCGTTCGGTCGAGCTCGATCCAGGAAGTATGTAGCATGGGTGGGCCTTTTGGAGTGGAAAGGGTTTCGGGTCCCTTCATTGATCAAAAAGGGTAAGCCCGAAATTAACGATCATTCCTGTAACGCTTTACCCACTGCAGAAGTAGAGGATAGGTGGTTTCCTGACCGTGGGACCGAGATCCTCTCAACCCTTGATCCACATTATGAACCAGTGCGGGTAATTCGGCAGTAGGGGACTGGGAAGAGGCGTCTCCTAAGGATCAGGACTTTCCCGGGAGAACTTCTAAGGACCTATCCGGGTTACCGGAGTCCGGTGCGGGCGCTCCACCTCCCTTGTGTCATAATAATTCCACTGTTCGGGGTCCTGGCTCGCCTTTCAGGTCCTGGATAGAGATCCAGTCCTTGCACTCAGGTTTTGTGCATTCGATCACGTAATCTTCATTTTCGAGACAGACAAGGCAAAAGCAATAGGGTTTCTTATCCGATTCTTCAGGTTCTTCCAGGGTCAGGAAGGTATTGATGAATTTTAACAAGGTATCGGGGTTCACGGTATCACGATTCTGATCGAAGAAAACAACGATCCTGTTCCCGTTCTTGTGAAGAACCTTATAGGAGACGCGTTCGATACTCATGGCAGAGGTATGTTGAAAGACCGATTCAAAGAAGCGAAGATAATATCTTGGGATCCTAAGAAAAAAGATCTGTTGAAAATGTTTGGAACTTGCTTTCCCGTTGAGCGTGGCGTATCTGTATGCTGAGAAGGTGGGGTGCTATGCTCAGCGGAGATCGAGGAGATCTATTTGCATCTTTTCGCGATGAAGAATAAGGTGAAGGAAACGCGGGAAGAGCAGGAGGAATTGAAAGAGGAGAAAGAACAACTCGAAGTTCAGAATGAACTCTTGAAAGAGCAGCCCCGCTACGCTCAGCGGGGTCTCTTCGACCTTTATTTCGCCGAACAGCATGCATCGATCGATATCGAAAGCGTTCTCCAGTGCTATGAGTACTACATGAAGATATCGCCTGGAAGGCTGCCGACCAAAAAACAGTTCCTCCAGAACCTCGAAGAGAAGATCGAAGATCCTTCATTCGAAGGGGATCTGGAAGGTTTGCTCAGAGAAGGGATAGATCACGACCAAAATGAAGCTTTCTCTTGGCTTCAGGATAAAGTGATCGAACATATGAGATAAGGTTTATCAATACTGGAAACCCCTTTTTCTTGATGCACGCAAAAGGAGCAGTTTCCGACCATGAGGCCCACAAAGCTTGCTATGCATAGCGCCCTGCTACGCTCAGCGGGAGTTTTGACCTTGAACAGCGTTGGCGTTCCCGGGAGTCATACCAGCTCCCTTTTTACCTGCTCATTCCAACTTCGCGAGAACACCCTGGTGTCCCCTTCGTAAGCATCCAGTTCCCCCCGGATCTTGAAATGGGTTGCTGTGGAGGTAAGGATGGTCCGGGTGATGGTCCGAACATGCCAATTGCCCCGGCGGAAGCCCTGGGTGGTCCGTACCTCGCCACGGACCGAATTGAAATCATCTCCCTGAAAAGAGTAATATTCCCGCACATCCTCTTCCACCTCCAGGTCCACATCCTCGATGTGATAAACCCCATCGTCCTTGATGACCTCAAGAATGGATTCATCCCGTGCAAGATCCCTTTTGACCAACCAATTGCTATGGGGAGGTTCTACCTGGTTGATGGGCATGGGTTTGGCGGCTTCGGGCGTGTCAAACCCTTCGAACTTCTGGTCAGATGCTTTCGGTTGGCGAACAGGGATCGTAAGCCAACTGGAAACCGAATGGATGGTGAGCCGGACAGGCTCAGGGGGAGGCCAGGCAAGGGGAAAATAAGAAGTTGAAATAGAGATCCTAAGGGCATGTCCGGCCGGGAATCGCTGGGCGATATCGTTGAGTTTGACCCGCACCTTGTATCTTTTTCCAGGGGTCAGGGGTTCAGGGTTCTCGTGGCTCTTGTGATGGGTGAGGTTCAGCAGCCCATACGTGATCCTGGTGGCCTTGTCATCGGGGGCTACATCGGATAATCTCACCGCTACTTGCCCGAACTGCTGATCCGAGGAAAGGTCCAATTCCACGACCGGAGCTCCGAGGATCTCAAGGGGTTCTTCCAGGGTCCGGGAAGTGAATACCAGGGCGCCTCCATCCTCCTCTCTTTGATCGTGGGGGAGATCGGGGGTGGCACTGTAAGAACACCATTTTCCTGCAAAAAGCCCGACACTTAGAGGGGAACGAATGGTTTGAGCTCTGGGATCACAGGCTTCCTGCGTGGGAGAGAGCAGGCCAGGAGAGAAATAGTAGGTCTTTTCTTCCCTATCCGGGGAAGGCCATTGGTCTTCCACGACCCACCGTCCCGGTTTGAAATGATAGTAGGTAGTGGGTTCTACGCTGTCCTGCATATAAGCATAGAGTTTGCCTTCCTTGTCTACGCCGTTATCCTTTCCCTTGAGCCAATGGTCCCACCAACGGATACACTCCTGGAGGAATCCTATGGCAGGCCCGGGGATCCCTGAGTGAGGGTATTTATGGCTCCAGGGGCCTACGAGGCCTTTGCATGGAGCCTTGAGGTCTCGTAAGAGCCGGAAGACCGAGTTCGTATATCCGTCTGCCCATCCGCTTACGGCCATTACCGGGGTTTTGATCCGGTCGATGTCTTCACAAACGGATCCGTGTCCCCAGTAATCATCACGATGCTGATGCTCCAGCCATTTCTTCAGCCATAATTCATTTCCTTCCAGGCGTTCATGCCACATATCCCGCCATCGTTCTCCTACGATAGCTGGGTCGGGGGGCAGAGCGTTCAAAGCGAACATCACCGAAGCCCAGGACAAATGATCGCCCAAAAGGCATCCCCCCATGTAGTGGATGTCGTCCGCATAACGATCATCCGTTGAGCATACGGAGATCACCGCTTTCAGGGGGTCAGGTTGCCGGTGGGCCAATTGAAGCCCATTGAAGCCCCCCCAGGATTTCCCGATGATCCCCACTTCCCCCGAACACCATTGCTGATCCGCGATCCACTGGATCACCTCTATGCCATCCTGCAGCTCCTGTTCCAGGTATTCATCCTCCAGCAGTCCCTCGCTCTCCCCGCTTCCCCGAAGATCGACCCGGACAGCCGCATATCCATGACCAGCGAAATAAGGGTGCATCATCGAATCCCTTTCAGCGGTCCCGTCGTTCTTTCGATAGGGAATGTACTCCAGAATGCCGGGTACCGGTTCTTTTTCGGCATTTTCCGGCAGCCATATCCTGGCTGCTAAATGAGTTCCGTCCGATAATTCGATGAAGGTATTCCGGATCTCCCGGACCTTTTGGTCGAAGGTTGCTTTCGTTTTCATGATGGCCCCTTATGGCTAGCCCCGTTTTGTTAATTGTTGTCCCGCTTCACTTCCTCATCCCATTCCTTCGAATACACCAATTCATCCCCCTCATAGCACTTCATCTCCGCTTTGATATAAAAGTTCTCCTCATCGGAGCTCAATTCCGTCCAGGTATCGGTCTTGACCCGGAATGATCCTCTTTTCAGTTCATGGACCGTTCGCACTTCTCCCTTCAATGACCGGAGGTCGTCATTCGTGAACCCGTACTCCTCTTTAACATCCCTGGCAACGGTCCAATCATAGTCGTCAAAACGAAAGACCCCATCATCCTTGATCACTTTCAAGGAGGAGTGGTCTGTGGCCAGGTCCCTTTCCACGATCCAACTCGAATCTCCTTCTTGCAACCGGGTGGTGGCCAGGGGCTTCTCTCCTTCGGCAGGCTTGAAAGTGATCTGTTCATCCTGAGAAGGTCGGGGAGGTCTTGCAGGCAATTCCAGGGTCGAGGCCCCGGCAAAGACGGTAAGCTCCACCGGTTTTGGAGAAGGCCAGGCCAGAGGGAAATAGGAGGTCGAGATGGAAAGCCGGAGCCGGTGGCCCTGAGGGAAGGTCTGGGCGATCTCGTTCATAGGGACTTTAACGCGATACCGCTTTCCTGGCTCCAATTCGGTGGGGTTCTTATGGCTTTCCCGGTGGGTGAGGTTCAAT
>CAZAYA010000070.1:7053-12984 GCA_964489175.1 uncultured Flavobacteriales bacterium
TATCCCGTAGGTCACCCGGGTAGCTTTGTGGTCGGGCAGCACATCCGACAGGCGTACGGCGACCATGGCCACAGGCTGACCCGCTGAGAGTTCCAGTTCGACCACCGGCTTTCCAAGGATCTCCAGGTTCTCTTCGAGCGGTTCACTGGTGAAGGTGAGGGCTCCGCCATCTTCTTCCCGCTGATCGTGAGGGAGGTCGGGTGTAGCACTATAAGAGCACCATTTGCCCGCGAATAATCCCACGCTCAGGGGAGAGCGGATCGGTATTCCTTTTTCAGGGCCAGGGTCACCGTTGGCATGCAAGGAGTTTCCTTGTCCGAGGGTCCAGGTTTTTTGCTGGATGTTGTCGGATGGCCACTGATCTTCACCGACCCATCTTCCCGGCTTGTGGTCATAAGCGGTCGTCGGTGGCACGGAGTCTTGCATGTAGGCCCTGATCATGGGTTCGTCCATGATGCCGGTCTCCCGATCCTTTAACCAATGGTCCCACCAACGAATCGCCTCTTGAAGAAAACCGATCGCCGGGCCGGGTTTCCCAAGGTGGGGATACATGTGGCTCCACGGCCCTACCAACCCGAGGCGGGGAACGTTCAGGTTCTTCATCATCCGGAAGACCGCATTGGAATAGCCATCCGCCCATCCACTGATGGCCATTACAGGGATCCGGATGTCGTCATAATTCTCACACACCGAGCCATGTTCCCAGAACGCATCCCGGCGCTGATGCCCCAGCCAATTCTTCAGCCAAAGGCCGCTCCCTTCCAGCCGTTCCATCCACATGTCCCGCCATTTTTCACCGACAAGCTCCGGATCCGGCGGCAGGGAATTGTATCCGAACATCACCGAAGACCAGGAAAGATGGTCGCCCAATAAGCATCCCCCCATGTAATGGATGTCATCCGCATAACGGTCATCCGTTGAGCAAACCGTAATGATCGCCTTCAATTCCGGGGGGCGGAGGGCAGCTACCTGTAATCCGTTGAACCCTCCCCAGGAAATGCCTATCATCCCGATATTCCCGTTGCACCATTCCCGGGAAGCGATCCATTGCAGCACTTCCAGGGCGTCCTCTTGTTCCTGCGGGAGGTATTCATCGCGGAGTACCCCTTCGGATTCTCCGGCTCCTCTGAGGTCTACCCGAACACAGGCATAACCATGCCCCGCATAGTAAGGGTGCATGATGGAGTCTCCGATGGCTTCGAAATCCCTTTTTCTATAAGGGATGAACTCGAAAATGGCAGGGACCGGGTCCCTGGAAGCTCCTTCTGGCATCCAGATCTTGGCGGCGAGCTTCACACCGTCCTTCATGGGGATGGTAAGGTGTTCGATGGTCTCTACCGGCAGTGGAAAGGAGGATCGATGGTTCATGTAGTGGTCTCTCTTTGGCCTTGTTCACTTTTCGTTTCCTATCTCTTCCAGGTACTCCAACGTTATCCCGAGCGCTTCTTTCACCGCCTCATACTTTTCCAGCAATTGCTCCCGGGATCCCCCACCCACATAAATGATCGCAGGGTTGAAGCTATAACTGTCCTGCTCCTCAAGGTCCGAGAGTTTCATCCCTTCTTCTATCTGCAACTGGATCACCGTGCCAGGGTATTTTTTTTCGATCTCCCGGACTTTTTCGGGAGAAGGGACTGTTTTTACGCGAGCATCCCGGAATTCCCGTAAAAAGAAGACCGCAGCTTTTCGATGGGCACCCCCGCCATGGTCCCAGACGGGTTCCTGGCCCAGGGCTACATCCACCGCTACCTCATGGTTGGACACCCCGTCCACTTTTTCAAAAAGATCGCTGTGATGTTGTGCGACCCGGGTATTCACCTCCAGCAACCAAACATCATCGGTCTCCTCCTCCCAGAAGAACTCAATGTTGAACGGGGCATTGTTGTAACCGATCCCGGCCAGGAAATCGGAAGCAAGCGTCTTCATACGGTCTTGCACTTCTTCCGGCAGTTCCGAGGGGTATTCATAGCGTGTGAATACGGAAGAATCCGGTTCCCTGATGGAATCCACGATGCCGTGGAAATACTGCTTTCCCTGGAAGATCGCTCCTTCGAGGGTGCATTGATGCCCCCCGATCAGAGATTCCGCAATGCAATGGGTTCCTTTTAACCGATCGATCTCGGGCGGCAGGTCCACCATCCGCACGACCTTCTCGAATCCGCCCCCCACCTTGCCGATGTTCTTTCGGATCTTCTCCAGCGCCTTGGAGAAGTCAGCCTCACAGGTGATCTTGAAGCCCAGGTAAGAATTGAAGGATTTGATGGGTTTGATCCAGAAAGGGTAGTCCAGGTGGACCTCCTGCAGGGGATCCTCTCCAAAGGGATCGAAGGGGGCGAAGTCCGGAATATTGTCAGGGATGAACCTGGCCTGTTCGAAACGGCTCCAGTATTTGTGCTCACATTTCAGGAGACTTGGAAGGTCCGTAGCATGGGTTCCGAATTCACTGGCAAGAATGGGCACCAGGGTGCTCACTGGAAAATCCATGTAACCGATGATGGCGTCGATGCTTCCTCCGAAGTCGTTCAGCTCTTTTCTGGCCTTTTCCAGTAAGGTAGGGACATCGTATTCGGCAGCGTCTATGATATCGTGCCGGTCCAATAAATTGTGGAATGCATAATTCCCGGCCCCTTTGAGCCTTTTCAATTTTTCGAGGTTGAAATCGTTCAACCCGATGGCAAAAACATTCTTTTTCATTGCTGGAATTTTTCATCGATGGGCTTTTCCAGGTCTTCCCGCGAGGAGACCTCCTCTGCCGGCAGTTCTGAATAAAGCACATCGGTCATTTGTTCATCCATGAAGCGGAAGGGGAGATGATCGCATGCATACCGGTATTTTTTCAGGAGGTCCTTCTGGTCCTTTCCTCCGATGAACAACCAGGCCAGTTCATAGCTGTAACTATCCTGTTCGTTCAGTTCGGAAAGCCACATGCCGGCATCTACCCGCCTGGAGACCACCAGACCCGGGATCTCCTCCCGTACTTTTTCGATCTCTTTTCGCGAGGGCACTCTTGTTACATAGGCATCCCGGAACAACCGCAAAAAGAATTTGCCGGCCATACGGAATTTCCCTTTTCGATGCGGAAAGTCGGGGTCCTTCCCCAACCCCAGATCCACCATGACCTGGTGATGGGAAGCACCATCCACTTTGTGGAACAGGTCGCAGTGCGATTGGGAGATCCTTGTGTTCACTTCCAACAGCCAGACCTGGTCTTTGCTTTGGTTCCAGAAGAATTCCACGTTGAAAGCGGTGTTGTCCATGCCGGTCTTTTCCATCATCTTCCTGGTGATATCCACCATCCGGTTCTGGACCGGCACGGGTAATTTGCTCGGGTATTGGTAGCGGGAGAAGGTGGAGCCGTTCTTCTCGCGGATGGAATCCACGACCCCGTAGACCGTTGTTGTGCCATTGAAGACATACCCTTCCAGGGTACATTGTTTGCCGCCGATCAGGCTTTCAGCTATGCAAGCGCCCCCGCCGGCGTTCTTGATATCTTCCGGGAGGTCCGCTTTTTCCATGATCTGTTCGAACGGTCCTGCTAATCTCCCGATCCCTTCCCTGATCCTGGCGAGGGCATTTTGGTACCCTTTCTTGGTCTTGACCTTGAAACCCAGGTTGGAGCCCACCGATTTCACCGGTTTCAACCAAAAGGGATAAGGCAATGCAGCATCTTCTTGCTCCTCTACCTCAAAAGGGTCTACCAGGGCAAAACGGGGATTGTTCTCCGGAACGGCCTCCCGGGCCAGTTTCCTGAACCAGAACTTATGCTGACACTTCAGGATGCTTTCCAGGGAAGGTCCCGGCAAGCCGTATTCCTTGCAAAGGATGGGCACGAAGCCGCTGATGGGGAAATCGATGTAGCTTACGATCCCATCGATGGTATCCGGGAATTCCTTCAAATGTCCCCGGACCCTTTCCAGCATCTCGTTCACATCATACTGGTCGGCATCTTCGGCTTCTCCTGGTGGAATGATCCCGAAAAACCGGTAATGGTCAGCTCCCTGGATGCTTTTCAACCACTCGTGGTTGAGTTCGTTCATCCCGAGAACGAAAAAGTTCTTTTTATTCTCCATAAAGGGGTCGTTCCGAATTCAATGGATCAAGTTCCTTGTTCTTCTGAGGGTTCTCTTTTTGAGGGGCTTCAAGGGGGATGCCCCGAATAGGGGAGAGCAAGGGCCTGAAAAAGGAATAACGCCCCCTTTCGAGTAAAAGTAAGGAAGATCCTTCGAATGATGTTGAAAAGTGTGTGGTGATCTTGTCGGGGGAGGTCCGGAGTCGATCTTGTCCGGTTCAACACCCTTCTGATACCGATCTCGGAGGGGTGGTGTCCACCTTGGCATCCCTTAATCTCGAACAAATGTGAAAGATCTTCTGCCGCTTATGCGGATCTCCGTGCATCCAGGGATCTTCACGAAGGATGCGACCAAGAGCCAGGACGAAGAGCTTATAGTGATGAAGCTGAGGTTCGTTCTTGCCAGTGGTCAACCCTATCGAGCTCGATATTTCGCGGTCGATGAACGGGAAAAGTTCAGGAAGAGAGAAATGGAGATCGATCGTGCGGATCTTCCTGGAAAGCTGAAGGAAGTTCGGGGGAGGTAAGAATTGGGAGTGAGGTGGTTTTTTTCGTAAGTTGCTGCTTATGAAAATTTCCGCTGATGAACGGGAAAGGTGGGCATCAGGTTCTCCGGCCGGGAGGCCGGGTAAGCTTGAGCGTAGCGGGACGCTGAGCTCAGTGGGGGGATGATACATTGTTTTCTCGGTTTTCTCGACCCATCATCCCCATCTTTGCGTCCTTTGCGTGAAACAACGAAGATCGGTAACCTTACGGCCGCCCGAACGTCTCCACCTGCCAAAGCCAAACACTATCCATGGCCAACGGACGAAATCCTTCCTCTTCCAGGATCCTGTGGGTGTCTTCGTGAGGATGCAGGTAGATCTGAAAGGAACTCCCCCAAAGGCGTAGTGCAAGGTCCACGACGGGAAAGCCCATGCGGGTGAGTAAGTTCACCTTCGGATAAACGAGGGCGATGCGTTCATTCGAGCAACGTGCAGCGGCTCTCAGGAGATCTTCCAGGTAAGGATAACAGCAGATCACGCGATCGAGGGTGACCAGGTCGTGCTTTGGAAGATCGGGTGCGAGTTCCACGAAATCTCCGTATTGGTCACTTCTTCGGTCGGAGTAGCCCGCTTTGGCCGCTTCTTCTTCAGCCAGTTGGAGATAGGCCTGGGATGCATCCACCTGCGTGGAAGACGCAAGGTTCTCCTTGAAAAGCTCGAGCTGGATAGCTCCAATGCCTCCACCTACGTCCAGCAAACTTTTCCCTTTAGCGTCCGGGCGGATCTGCTCGATCAATTTGGTCGTGGTGGTGTTGGGTCCTTTCTTGTGGTAGCTTTTCAACTCCCGGCGGGCCTTCTTTTCATTAAAGAAATCACCAGCATCCTGGCAATGGGAACAACAACTCATGGGTGCAAAGGTGGGGGTATTGAGTGATCCGGAATTTTGGACCGAACTCTTGATCCCCTTTGCGGTTCTTCGCGCTGCCCCGTCCACAAGCCTTCCGAGACGATGTTACGAAATTTCGAAGTCTCGATCTCAGGGTGCTCTTGTCCTGAAAAGAAGGTTCTTTGAGCATCCGAACGCGTTCGATCCTTACTACGGGTAACTTCGACCGATGATCCGCTTTGGATCGACCATTCTTCTCATCAACACCCCTTGCACCCGTTCTCCTTGTTCTTTTTCACCCTCACCTCCAGGGCTTTTCCCATCTGCGGTCGTGGAACGTGGTCCTGTGGTAAGGCTCCTTCCAATACTTCCTGCGGCGTCAACCCTTTGTGTTGTCCGTAAGGCCGCTCCATGTAGTCGTGGACCTCGTGGTCCAGTGCTGATACGGTCTGCCCGTAGTTCTCGATGGTCCGGTGGTACAACCCTTCATG
>CAZAYA010000071.1:0-12855 GCA_964489175.1 uncultured Flavobacteriales bacterium
CTTGTTCAGGTTCTCGGCTTTCAGGGTCAGACCTTTGAACTTTTCCAGAATGGTGTTCTTTTGAGGCATGGTAAATGGGTTTGAAAAGCGTTAAACAGAAAATGGGGCGGAACTGGAGGCTACCTGGCAGTCCGGGTACCAGTCCCCGTCGGAACTGTTGTCCGCATCGAGGGCGCACAGGAGCCCTGTGCAATCCGTTGTTCCTTCGCAGGTACGGGTATTGTCATTATTGTTCCCTCCTCTGATCCTTGAAGAGAGGTCTCCTTTCAGTAAATTCCCTTTGAACTTGTTCAGGGTTTTTGATCGGTTCATGGTCAAATGGTTTTTGGGTTAGTGATCTGATCGTCTCAAAAGTGAAGCAACACCGTCTAATGGTATCGGATCCAAATAGAAACCTTGAAAAAAGGACCTGGGATCCTTGGAAACCTATTGAGGCTTCAGGAACTCCTCACCGGATCCCCTACCTTCGCTTTCCTCACCCGATCGTTATCATCTATGCCTCAGAAAAGTTCCCTTTCCACTCGCTGTGTCCATGCCGGTACCCGCCCCGATGAAACTTCCGGAGGGGTAAATACTCCATTGCATGTTTCCTCCGCTCATCGGTACCTCGATCATGAGGGGTTATATCCTCGGTATTTCAATGTTCCCAACCAATTGGCTGCTGCCGAAAAGGTTGCTGCCCTGGAAAATGCGGAACGGGCGCTTATCTTCTCGTCCGGGTTGGCAGCGATCAGTACAGTATTGTTCACTTTCCTCCGTAAAGGCGATCATTTGGTGGTGCAACAGGGGATCTATGGCGGCACCCAGCATCTCATCGAAAAGGAGTTCCCCAAGCAAGACATCGCGTTCACCTTTTGGGATGCTGGCGACCCGGAGGGCCTGCCTTCCTTGCTACAGGACAATACGAAGATGGTCTATGCGGAAACACCCTCTAATCCGCTCATGAACCTCACCGACCTGCGGAAGGTGGTGGGAGTATGCCGGGAAAAGGAATTGCTTTCCGTGTTGGACAACACCTTTGCCACACCTGTTTGTCAGCAACCCCTTGAACTCGGCATCGACTTGTCCGTCCACAGCGGCACCAAATATTTAGGGGGGCATAGCGATCTGTGTTGTGGTGCTGTGGCTGGAGCTCAAAGCCTGATGGAGCAGGTCCATGATACCGGGGTGAACCTCGGGGGAAGTCCTGATGCCCGTACCTGTCATTTGCTGGAACGGAGCCTGAAGACCCTTGACCTTCGGCTTGGGAAGCAATGTGATAATGCCGCTGCCCTGGCCGAATTCCTGCAGGCGCATCCGAAAGTGATGAAGGTCCATTATCCCGGTTTGAAAGACCATCCGGGGCATGATATCGCCAAGGCCCAAATGGACAGTTTTGGCGCCATGCTCTCCTTTGAGCTCGGGGAAGATGCCCCGGCCCCGGAGGCTTTCCAGAGAAAACTGGAACTCATCACCCCCGCCCTTAGCCTGGGAGGGGTGGAGACCACCATCTGTTCTCCAGCGTTCACTTCCCATGCTAAGCTCACGGCTGAACAGCGACAAGCCGCCGGGATCAGTGATGGTTTGCTTCGCTTATCGGTTGGGATCGAAGGGGCAGGGGACCTGAAGGAGGATCTGGAGCAGGCGTTGGGAGGGTGACAGGCTTCCTCAGCGGGACTGGCCTTTTCGCAATACTTTTTTCCTTTGTTCCGTTCCCTCTCAAGAATTTGTTCTCCTAACTTCACCGGACCTTATGGAACTCCTTTTTCTTTTCATCGGGATCCTTGTGGGCGGGGCCTTGGTCTTTTTCTGGCAAAAAGGACGAAAGGTGACCCGTGAAGCCTATGATACCCTGAAAGAAGAAAAAATGGCCCTGGAATACGAGCACCAGCACCTGAAGGAAAAAGGGGAGGAGCGCCAACAGGAGTTAGAGCAGACCAAAAAGGAACTGCAACATGAGTTCCGGAACCTGGCCGATCAGCTCATGGAGAAGCACGGGAAACAGTTCAAGGAGCAGAACAAAGAACAACTGGACGCCTTGCTCAACCCCTTGAACAAGGATATCAAGGCCTTTCGCGAGAAAGTGGAAAAGGCTTACCATGAGGAGGCCAGGGAACGGCATTCCCTGAAGAACGAGGTGAAGAACCTCATGGAAGCGAGCCAGGAGGTGCGCCGGGAAGCCAACGACCTGGCCGGAGCCCTGAAAGGCAGTTCAAACAGCAAGATGCAGGGTGACTGGGGAGAGACCATCCTTCGCCGCATCCTGGAGAACAGTGACCTGCGGGAGGGGCATGAGTATCATCTGCAACGGTTCCTGGAGGACAAGGAGGGTAACAAGGTGCGCAATGAAGAGGGGAAACGCTTGCAGCCGGATGTCGTCATCGAATACCCCGACGACCGCAAGATCATCATCGATGCCAAGGTCTCCCTGACCGCTTATGTTCAATATACCACTGCTGAAGACGAAGAGAGCCGGCAACAGTATCTCCGTCAGCATATGTCTTCTCTGAAGGGCCACATCGATGCCTTAAGCGAGAAGCACTACCAGGATCATGCCCGCTCCCTCGACTTCGTGATGTTGTTCATCCCCAATGAAGCTTCTTTCTCCACGGCCATTGAGAATGATCCGGCATTGTGGGAGTATGCTTACCGGAAACGGGTGGTCCTGATCACGCCTACCAACCTCATCGCCACGCTCAAGCTCATATCAGACTTGTGGAAGCGGGAGTACCAGAACCAGAACGCTGAGAAGATCGCTGAAAGGGGGCAGAAGTTGTACGACAAGTTCGTCAACTTCGTGAGCAGTCTCCGGGAGGTGGGTGACCGCCTTGACAAGACCCAAAATACCTACGACCAGGCCTGGAATCAGCTGACCGGGGGTAAGGGCAACCTGGTCAAACAGGCGGAAGACCTGAAAGCCCTCGGTGTGAAACCCAAGAAAGACCTTCCGGAAGGGATGAAAGGACAACAGAAAGGAGATGAGCCGGAAGATCCGGCACCTCCTTCGTCCTGATCAGATTCTCGTCTGAAGCTCTTTCCGGTGATCTCGTCGTTCCACGAAGTACTTGAGGGTTACAGAGAACCCGAATACACCGGTCATAGTGGCATAAAGAGGCTCTTGCAGGGAGATCGGTGTATTGCCGAAATAAATGAGAAGGGCCAGGAGTGTTCCGACCAGGCCACTGATCAGGAAGGGGAGGTACGTTCGTTTCATAAGAAAGGGGTTTTGAGATCGGTTCTTCATTTTTCCAGGATCCGGACTTCCGTTCGACGGTTCTTTTGCCG
Source organism: uncultured Flavobacteriales bacterium (assembly GCA_964489175.1). GTDB lineage: Bacteria > Bacteroidota > Bacteroidia > Flavobacteriales_D > CAYVSK01 > CAZAYA01. The sequence continues at coordinate 3,265 of CAZAYA010000071.1, forward strand.
TCCTTCAGCGGTACCGTTCGAGGCAATGGGTTGTGTTTCCCCATATCCTTTGGCCTTCAGGCGGGAGGTTCCGATGCCTTTTTCCGTCAGGTGATCGACCACTGCCTGGGCACGTTGCCGAGATAATTCCATGTTCGACCGGGCATCACCCTGATCATCCGTATGGCCGGCGATCTCTACTTTCAGGTCCGGTTTTCTTTTCAGGGCTTTCACCAGCTCGTTAAGGGCTGGGTAGGAATCTTCCCGCAAGGTTGCTTTGCCGGTGTTGAAGTGGACATCCCGAAGGGTGATCTTGCTCGGCAGCTGGTACTCGATGGTGAATGTGAAGGACATCTGACCAGGCTTGTCCGGAATATCGAGTTCCTGGTATTCCGTTTCCTCACTCAGGGTTTGGTAGGCAACGTTATAGGTCTCTCCTTTGGGTAGAAGGATCTGGAAGGTGCCGTCCTCGGCCGTCATCTTGGTATATTTTTCCCCGGAGCCTTTTGCGGTGAAGGTCACTTTCTGATCCGGGCGGGGTTTTTTGTTGTCCATGTTCACGGTCTTCACCGTCATGAGCGCTTTTTTGTCGGTAGGTTGAAGGTCCTGTGCACAGGGGCTGCCCGGTGATAAGATGATGAAGACGATCACCAGAAAAATAGGTCTCATGGAAAGAAAAGTATGCTGGATGCTTTTCAAGATAAGAAAAGCATAGCGATAAGCAGCTATCCCTTGTCCTTTGTCAGGGTCATCTTTCCCTGTTCCCAGAGAAAGGAGTTCTATGAGCGACAATGACAGGCCCTATTCTATTATCCGTACAGGAAACGGTAAGGCGGCCTGGGAGAGCCGGGAGCCTCCCCCTCTTCACTCGATCTCAAACCTCCCCCGGTAGACCGTCTTTCCCTTATCGTTCATAACCTGTAGCAGGTACAGGCCTTTGGGTTGATCCCCGGTATCAAGGATGATCCGCTCGCTTTGAAAGGTTTCGGTCTGGACCGTTCGTCCCTGCAGGTCCATCACTTCCACGATACCGTTGCTAACCCCTTCCATCTCAACACGGAGTTTTCCGCGGGTAGGATTGGGATAGAGGAGCACCGACCGTTGAACGGGGTCTTCCTTCGATACCGAAGCCGGGCTCAGGCCCAACAGCCAGTCGATGTCCGTGACCTGGGAATTGGTGGAGTCCATGTTCATGGTGGCTACCGGGAATTTGGCCGAGGCATGGTCCGACCAAAAATCGTGGTAGTAGGAAGTGTCGCGACTTTCCTCGATAAAACCCCAGGCACCGAAGGCCTTGGCCCAGGTGGAATCGACGCTGTACTCGGTCACGCTGTTCCGAAGCACATCGTAAGTGCCGGAAGGAGTGGTGACCGAACCGTAAGCACTGATGGTGTCGTACTTGGTGGTCACGTTCTTAAGGCGGACGGAATCGGCTCCGAATGAGCTGCCGTCCATGGTTACATCGAACATGGATTGTGAGGAATCTGTGTTGTTATAGTTGGCCGGGAAAGAAAGGATGCGTTGGGGCGGGTCCAGTTGCAGGGCAACGGGTATTTCTGTCCCTGCTATCCCCAGCACCTGGAGGACGGAAGTGGATTTTTCAAGGTAAATGTGAGCCGTATCCCCATTCGGGCTGACCTCCCGGATGGCCATGGTGGCATTGGGGAAATCAGAAGCATGGGGAGTACCACTCGGGTCGATGAATTCCATGGCCGTGGTGTCGTGGGCGGCCAATGCTGATAGGTCCCATGTTTGGCTGCCCATGCCGCCGGGAGCAGGGCCGAAGGCTACCGTCGAATCCCCGGCCTGCAGAACAAGGTCCCCGACCCCGGCCATATCGGAACTGTTGACCGTAATCTGGGCCTGGCTTTGTGCCAGGAGCAGGAAAAGAAGAACAAAGGTTGTCGTTAATGATCTCATCATTAATGGCTTTTGGGTCTACGAACCACGACGGTCATTCCCCGGAATGGGTTGCCTATCAAGAAGAAAGGGGCCTGGAAAAGAAAAACCCCCTGATAAGCAGAGGGTTTTTCTTGAAATGTTCAGCGATGAATGGCCTTTTTCGGAAGTGGAACTTCCCTGGAAAGGTTTCCAAGAGCTTGATGCCCCATATAAATAGGCTATGAGGAGATTAATGACCAGAACAAAAGTAAAATTTACCGTCTAAAGCCCCTCCTCTTATAGAGCATAAATTATTCTGTTTTTCAGATATTTATTGAGGTGTTTGAAATGCTGGATCTACCAAAGGTGAGAGAGGAAAAGGGTATAAAAGTCTTGTCTCCCCCATGTTCTGTTTTCTGGAGATGTATGTAACTTATGAGTGAGAACTTATAACTCCAGCGCTTCTACCTGGGTTACTTCCGGAAGCTCTTCCTTTAGCAGGGCTTCGATCCCATTCTTCAGCGTAACGGTGCTGGAAGGACATCCACTGCATGCTCCTCTGAGGGTGACGGTTACTACCCCGTTCTGAAAGGAGTGAAAATGGATGGCGCCGCCATCTCCTTCTACAGCGGGGCGAACATATTGGTCCAGAAGTTCTTTGATCTGGTCATCATGCTCTGAAGCAGAGGGTGCGTCCTCCGCAGGAGTAGCGGTTGGCCCTGATTCCTGAGTATTGCCCTGGATTTCTTCCGGGAGTTTCGTTACTGCAGGTTTCCCTTCGGCCAGGAAATCCCGGATGAATTCCCGCAGTTCCAGGTTGATCATGTCCCATTCCACACTATCGTTCTTGGTCACCGACACGAAATTGGCCGTGATGAACACATTCGTGATGAAGGGGAACTGGAACAAGGCTTCCGCCAGGGGAGAGGATCCCTGGGCTTCTTCCGGGCCACTGTATTCTGCTATGGCTCCTTCTTCCCTGATCAGGGGGAAGTCGGCGACGAACTTCATGGCTGCCGGATTGGGGGTCATTTCAGCATATATGACGACGGGTTGCTGGGTCTTTTCTTCGCTCATGATGAGACTTCTTGTTCGTGTTCCACGAAGGTACATGATCATGCCTGATCCTGACGATCATTGTACCTTGCGGGAAAATCAACCCCGACCATGCGCCTGAAAAGATTCCTGCTCCCTTTGCTGTTGGCCGGAACAACGCTTGTTCTTACCGCCTGTGGAAATGCCAGTTCCGGATCGGATAACGACTCCGCTTCCGGAAAAGAGGCCGATACGACCAAGACCACCACCGAGACCTTCTCTTTACCCTACCGGGAGGACACGAGCTTTGCTGACCTGCCGTCCGACCTGGCCCCGGCCAAGGTCGTCGGACCTCAAGACCATGACCTGCCCCTCGATCGGCTTTGGTTGCCCAAAGGCTTCACCGTGGAGGTCTATGTGAGCGATATCGAGAATGCCCGTTCCATGGCCCGGGGTGACGAGGGTACCCTCTTCGTGGGGACCCGCAGTAAAGGCAATGTCTATGCGGTACTGGACCGGGAGAACGACCTTACCCCGGATACGACCCTTACCATCGCCAAGGGGTTGAAAATGCCGAACGGGGTGGCCCTTCATGAAGGGGACCTTTACCTGGCCGAGATCGATAAGGTCTGGCGTTACCCCGACATCGAAGCTTCCCTGCCGGACATACCGGAGCCGGAATTGGTCTCTGATCAGTTTCCTTCAGACGAGCATCACGGCTGGAAGCATATCGCTTTCGGCCCGGATGACAAACTTTACGTACCCGTGGGAGCGCCCTGCAACATTTGTGAAAAGGAGGATACGGTCTATTCCACCATCATGCGGATGAACCCGGACGGCTCCCAATTAGAGGTCTATGCCCATGGGGTCCGCAATTCCGTCGGTTTCGACTGGCATCCGGAAACCCAAGCGCTTTGGTTTACCGACAACGGTCGAGATCGTATGGGTGACAATGTCCCGCGGGACGAGCTTAACCGGGCGCCTCAAAAAGGCATGCATTTCGGCTACCCGTATTGCCATGCGGGAGATGTTCCTGATCCGGAATTCGGGGCCAAGCGTTCCTGTGAAGAGTTCATTGCGCCTGCCCAGAAAATGGCGCCGCATACGGCGGCTCTGGGGATCGAATTCTACACCGGTGACCATTTCCCGGCGGGATACAAGCAAAAGGCTTTTGTTGCTGAACATGGTTCCTGGAACCGCTCCGTCCCGATCGGCTACCGCGTTACCAACGTGACCATCGAGAAGGGCCAGGCCACTGCTTATGAAGTGTTCGCTACGGGTTGGTTGAAAGAGAACGGCAAGCCCTGGGGACGACCGGTCGATGTGCTGGAATTACCAGATGGCTCGTTGCTGGTTTCCGATGACTATGGGGATGCGATCTACCGGATCCGCTACGAGGGGTGAGGTTACCGTACCAGGGTCACGTGCCCCGTTTCGGTCTTCTTGATGTTGGGCTTGTAGTCCTCTGAATAGCGGATCTTCCAGACGTAGACATCGCTCTTGGCCAGTTCGCCGTCCACGGTCCCGTCCCAGCCTTTTTCTATGTCGTTCGTTTCGAAGAGTTTTTGGCCCCATCGGTTGAAGACCATGAGCTCGAAGTGGTTGATGCCTGTTCCTTCTGCCCGGAACACGTCGTTGTCTCCATCCCCGTTCGGCGAAAAGGCATTGGGGACATAGAGGGCACCGGAGACTACGACGGTCAGGGAATCGGTCGTTTCACAACCCAGGGTGTCCGTGGTGCGAACGTAATAGGTGGTCTCGTCCAACGGCCGGACTTCGGGCTTGCGGCAATTCGTGCAACTGATGGCCGTGTCCGGCCACCAAAGCCAACCAGGCCCTTCGCCGGCCGGATGAAGGGTGATCGTGGAGCCGTATTCGATGGCTTCATCTTTACCAGCATCCAGGAAAGGGAGTTCTTTTACCCGGACCAGGATCGTGTCGTTGTCCTTGCAACCGATAGGATCGGTAACGGTAACACGCACTTCTTGGTTGGTCTCGGGGAAGGCCAGGGTAGAGGCGCTCTGAGGGGCGGAAAGAATAGAGTCGGGTTCCCATACATAGTCCGTTCCTCCCGTGGCATGCACGTGCGTTGAATCCCCTTTGCATATCGTGGTGTCCGGATAGGCCCGTGCTACGGGGACGCTGACCTGTATAGTGACCTGACGGGTCTCGGTGCCGCAGCCGTTGGTGATGTCCACGGAATAGGTCTGGTCTTGGGCAGGTACGGCCAGGGGGTTGGCTGATGTGGTGCTGTCGAGCCCGGTGGCTGGGGACCATTGGAACTCATGCCCGCCTGTGGCATGGAGTCGGGTGTTGTCCCCGATGCAAATGACCGTATCCGGATAGGCCTGGGGTTGAGGTGGGTTGATGTCCACTTTTACTTCCACCTGAGCGGTATCCTGGCATTGGTTCTGATCGGTCACTTCTACGGTATAAAGTGTGGTATTGCTGGGCGTGGCGGTCGGGTCGGGGTCGTTCGGTCGGTCCAGAGAGGTCGCGGGGTCCCAGGAATAGCCGGTTCCGCCTCCGGCTTGCAATTGCACCGATTCCCCGATGCAGATGAAAGTATCCGGTGAGGTGGTGGCGACGGGCAATGAATGGACACCGATCTGGACTGAATCTTTGTTTTGGCATCCCAGGGAGTCCGTTCCGGTGACTACATAATAAGTGGGTTGGGTGGGGAAAGCTTGTGTTGAAGCGGTATTATCAGAGGTCAGGCTGGAATCGGGGGACCAGGTATAGTTCATTCCTCCGGTGGCGGACACCCCAGCGGTATCGCCCCGGCAGACGGTCGTGTCCGAATAGGCTTGTATGTTGGGGAGGGATAGGGTCTGGATCTCAACGGAATCCTTGTTCCGGCATTGGTTGGAATCTGTGACGGTTACGGTATAGGTCGTCGTGTCGAGAGGTGCAGCGATGGGGTCGGGGGAATAAGGTTCGATCAGGCTTGTTGTGGGTGACCAGGCGTATTGATCTCCCCCTGAAGCGTTCAATTCCATGGTTTCTCCCAGGCAGATCGCGGTATCGTTGGAGGTGGTGACCGTGGGCAATGGCCAGACTGATACGTCGACCGTATCCAGGTTTCGGCAGCCGTTGCTGTCGATGATCGTTACCGTATAGCTGGTATCGGAAAGCGGTGAAGCCCAGGGAGCAGCTGCTGTGCTGTCGGAAAGCGAACCCCCTGGTCGCCAACTATAACTTGTACCTCCCACGGCCTGTAATCGCGTACTATCATAGATGCAGATCCCTGTGTCGCCGGTAGCGGAGGAGTTGATCTGGTGGACCATCACGTCCACGGTGTTCGTGTCCACACTGGCGGCGGAATCGTTCTCACAGCCTGTTGTGATCACCTGATAGGTCTGGCTGCTGTCCGGGAAAGCGATGGGATCGGGAATGTCGTCATTGGTCAGCGAACCTCTGGGGGACCAGTGGTAGGTGAAGGCATTGGAAGCTTCGAGCTGAACACTGTCCCCGGTACAGATAGCGGGTGGATCTGTGATCTGCGGCTTTTCCGGCGGAAGAACGGCCACGGTCATGTGAGCAGTATCGGTGAGTACACAGGACAGCGAGTCTGTAACGATCAGGGTAACATCATAGGTTCCGGTATCGGCATAATAATGGGAGGGGGCATAGGCCGAAGAAGAATCCCCGTCCCCGAAGTACCATTTGTACTGGACCCCGCCGTGGCTCGTGTTCTCGAAATGGAAAGTGTCGGGTGTGCAGGTGTAGAGGGGGCCGTTGAGGCCGATGTCAGCGGTCAGGTTGCTGAGATCGAACTTAATGGAAGCCAGGTTGCAGTTCCAGGAATCGTTGATTTGGGACCAGGCTCCGGGGGTGGTGGGGAAATCGGAATTGCCTCCGCATCCTCCGCAGACGGCCTGATAGACGATCCCATTCTTGTCGAAACGGCTGGTACCACCGTCTACATGCTCGTGGCTGGTGCCACCGCCGAAGAAGCTGCCGTATTTGAACACGCTGGCATCTTCCCCCAGCACCATCAGGTAGAAGTCGCTGCCATCGGTGGAGCTTTGGTAAGCATTACCGCTGATGGGCAATCCGGTGGTCGTGCTGTTGGAGGCCCGGCCATTGGACTGGTTCACCTGGCCACCCCACCCCGAGATGAAGATGTTGTTGCATTTGCTCACCAGGAATGCGGAGGGAGAGATGTCCACATAACCGCTGCCCGTTCCGAAAACCGTGGAGACGGGGGAGGCACTGAGGTCGTTGGTGTATTTCCGGACGAACTGACCGCTGTTGGGGTTGGTGTAGGTACCTCCGGTCACAGGGAAATTGCCTTTGGTCTGCCCCAGCAGGAAGACGGCATCGGAGGTGTCCACCTGAACGAAATAGCTTTGGTCATAGTCGCTCGTCCCCACGTAAGAGGAACTTTTCAGGCTGTCCCCGGTTGCTGTGAATTGACTGATGAAACCGTCTGCACCTCCCGGTTGGCTGGGTTGATGGGCACCTGGGGTGGTCGGGAAGTTATCGCTCAGGGTTCCACCGCTTACGAAGATGTTGCCCTTGCTGTCGAATTGGGCCGAGTAACCAGCATCATGTTCATCGCCTCCAAGGTAGGTACTCCAGAGCAGGGAGCTGAGGTCACCGGAGAGCTGGAACACACAGGCATCCTGCTTTCCGCCGTGGGTGGTCTGTATCGCATCCGAAGTAACAGGCAGGTCATCGGAACGGGTAGTGGTGGCTACCAGGCAGTTCCCGTTCCCGGTCAGGTTGATCTCCCCCCGAAATACGTCCCCATAATTGTAATTCAGGGTTCCGCCCATGTTGATGCCGTCGTTCTCACTGCCTCCGAAATAAGTGGAGCCGTCCAGGGAGGTCCCGTCATCAGAGAGGCGGGCGACGACGATGTCAGTGCCGTTATTGTATTCCACGACGGTGAACAGTCTGGGGTTCCCACCGTTGAAGGTGGTATCGTAAGCGTTGGGGGTGACCGGGAAATCCAGGGAACTGGTGGTGCCGAAGATGAAAAGCTCCCCTTCGTCGTTGGCCACAAGGCTATGGGGGGTTTCATTGCTGCTTCCGCCCAGGTAAGTGGAATAAACGAGTTGGCTACCGTCGGGGGAGTATTTAGTGATGGACATGTCGGTGGGGTACTGCTTGTAGGGGCCGGGATTGCCACCGCCGAAATTTTCCTGGTAGGCGCCCGTGGTGGTCGGGTACCCCGGAGCGAAAGCTATCCCTCCGGCGTAGAGGTGGCCGTCATCATCGTAGGTGGCCGTGTTGCCCCAATTGTCGGCCGTTGAACCAGTATAGGTAGCAAAGACCACTTCCGGGTCGATCACCAACGGATAGCGGGGGTCATAACTTTCCGGAAAGGCGAAACGGACCGTGGAATCTTCCAGTGCAAAGCGGCAGGGGATCTCCCGTTTTTGGCCGTCGATCATCTGATAAGCCACGGGAGCGGCTTCGGTGATCCCGGAGAGGGAAGTGGAAGCTTGCAGACTGCCGTCCTCGCGGATGCGAAGATCATCGGTTCCTTCATATTGCAGGGCGATGCGGGAGGGGTCCGCCCCGGCTTCCAGATGGAATTCGTACTTCATCCCCTGCTTGCGGGCATGGGTTACCAGGTCGATGCCTTCATAGAGGTCTTGATAGCGGAGGGTACGGTACGGGTGAATGCCGGTGACCCACTTTGAAGGGTCTTTGCCATAGTAGAAGTTCTGGTAGTAGCTTCCCGGTTCATGTCCTGTCGGCCGGGTCGGTCGGCTGTTCAGGAAGCGAACTGATACGGCATGCATCTGTACGGTGCCGTCTGTTCCTTCCTCTGCATGCCCTGATGTGGAAAGGTGGTGGAGTTCATGGACCCTGTCCGCATCATAGAACAGATATGTGAAGGCTTGTTGCTCAAAATAGAGCTGCCCGGCTGGCAGGGTCGACCGGAATTCAACGCGTTCGTCCCATTGCCCGTGGTTCGGAGTGAACCGGGGCTTTGGAGCTTCCGGCTCCGGATGGATGGCCCCGGCTTGTATTCCCGTCAACAGGAAGAAAAGCAAGAGCCAATGATATGGGAGGCTGTGGTTGGACAAAATACCGGGGTACGAACTTGCAAGGTAAAAGATCCGGGTCTCCCGGAAGTAACTTCCTGCTTGTCTAGACAAAAGACGATCCTGAACCAGAAAAGTTGCTGTTGAAAGGAATATTTGAAACGATGGAAACTTTTTTTGTAAAAAATGTTTCCTGTGTTTAGCAGATCGTTATTTTTGCCGCCGGGAATGAACAACGCGTATTGGGCGTGAGCAAGGTATCGAGGGGATCATCAGCTTAATACTTACTACTTGACCGACAACCGTCACCATATTCTTGAAAAGGTCAACGAACTCTTCATGCAGTACGGCATCAAGAGCATGACCATGGACGATATCGCCCGGCACCTCCACATGTCCAAGAAAACGCTGTACAAGTATGTCAAGGACAAAAAGGAACTGGTTGTGGCGACCATCAAATGCGACTGTGAACAGCGGTGTGGCGATATCAATACCATACGGGAAAGAGGGTTGAATGCGATCGATGAGAGCTTCGAGGTCAGCAAGTACGTGGTCAACATGCTCAAGGATATCCATCCTTCCATCCATTACGACCTGGAAAAGTACCACCCGGAAGCCTGGGCCGTCTTTGCCGAGCATGAAAAAGGATTCATTTATGAATGCGTTCAGGACAATCTGGAACGGGGGATCGAAG
>CAZAYA010000072.1:0-12624 GCA_964489175.1 uncultured Flavobacteriales bacterium
ACAAAGTGACCGGATCCTGGGATGGTACTACCCAGGCAGGTCGCGAAGCTCCGGAAGGCACTTATTATTACACCCTGAACGTGGATTGGTACGAAGGCGTGGATATTGGGGAAAAAGAGTACACCGGATCTGTTACCTTATTGCGAAGTGCTCAATAACTCCTGCTCCTAATAACCAAAAGCTGAAAAAGCCGGGTGTATCGCTGATGCCCGGCTTTTTCAATTTCCAACGCTTTACGCTTAAAAGTTCAGTAGATCTTTATTTTTTATTTTTGAGCATTGTGTTACTCACTTGATCGAAAGGGGGTCCTTTTTTTGACCCAAGCATCGACCTTCAAGAATCCAACTAGATATTATGCTCCACGCTACTCTTGTACCCCCGAAACATTTTTCTTCCCTCTTACTCTTCCTGGCCTGTTCCTGGCTCTTTGCTGCAGGACTACAAGCCAAAACATTTACCGTCACGAACAACAACGATACAGGAGGAGGAAGCCTGCGGGCATCCATCGACAGTGCTAACAGCACACCTGGCAAAGACACCATTGATTTTGCTATCGGATCCGGAACAGTGGCCGGAAGATCCATTACCATTTCTTCCACCTTGCCAATCCTTTCTGAGGGTGTTGTGATCGATGGAACAACACAAAACAACGGTTCAGCTTTCGGCATTTCTGATGCCAAGATCCATGTTCATAACGATGCTTTTGTGGATCCTACTTTCAGAGTTCAGGCTCCCAATACCGAAATCTATGGGATCCACTTCACGGCTGGGATCTTTGGGTCCTATGCTATTGAAGCCAGTAATAGCAACATGCTCACAGTAGGATCTCCCGGAAAAGGAAACTCCTTCAACGACAATGGTGATGGTGCTATCCACATCTCCAACTTTCATCAGGCCGTCGTGCAAAACAACATCATCGGCCCAACTCCTTCCGGCGGTACTCCTAGTGGGAATGGTCAATGGGCCGGCATCCTGATCGACAACGGAAGCACCCGAAATGTCATCAAGAACAATGAGATCGCCTACAATGACCGGTATTCTGGAATTGAGATCAATAGTGCCAGTCGGAATGTCATTTTCCAAAATGATATTCATGATAACGATGACGAAGGGGTTCTGATCGACGGTGGTAATGCGGACAGCAACCAAGTGAGCCATAACAGCTTTTATTGCAATGGCGTGCCAGGGATTTCCCTGGCCAATGGAAGTAATCAGGGGAAAACCCCACCCACCATCACGAGTTCCTCGTCTTCTTCAGTTTCAGGAACAGCATCTGCCGGGGACACCATCGAATTCTTCATGAACGATACCATTTGCAATGAGTGTGCCGGAAAATCGTTCATGGGCGAAACCGTTGCCGATGGTTCCGGGAACTGGACCATCAACGGCTCTTTCCCGCTCGGGAATTACGTAGCTACTGCCACAGATGACGAAGGGAACACTTCCGCATTCACTTCCTGCGAATTCATTAACCCCAATGGAAACCCTTGTGCGATCGAGGGCGATTATAGTGTTTTCTATGATCATTGTTTAGGATATGATACAGCCCGGTTCACCGATGAATCCAACCTCATGGGATCGGGCAGCATCAATTCCTGGACCTGGGCCTTTGGTGACGGTGACACTTCTACGGTACAAAACCCCAAACACCTGTATGATACAGCTGGGGTTCATAGAGTTACACTCATCACTTCCGCTGCAGGATGTGCAGACACGCTTCAACGAAATTTCACAGTGAAGGACACCTGTGTTCAATGCCCCATAAACCCTGCAGGAAAAGCCTTAGAAGACTGGATGACCTACCAGATGAGCGGAAATACCTGGAGCAGTTCCGGGCAGAGCATGTCTGCTTCGGGTGCCCCTGCTAATGTATGGTGCGCCTTTCTTCAGCAACAATACCCTGACTCCTGTAATCAGGGAACCAGCGGCCAAAGCATGAGTTCATCGAGCGGGGCCAACTACAACTATATCCAAATGGCCCATCAGGACAATCAAGGCAACAGTTGTACTTTTTCGGTCGAGACATATTGGGATGAACAACCCGGGAACGGAGGAACAGTAGATAGCGTAGACCTTCGCCCCCACCCCGATAATAGTAATCCCGGCCAGGATTCAACCCGTTACCAGGTCTACATTTACCACCAAAATGCTCCTCCAACGATCGGAGAAGGCGTCACTTCTTGTAAACAAGTTTTCTGTGACTGTCACCTTTCCACTTCTCTTGACACTTTGGTAGACCCTACCTGTGATTCCCTTTGCGATGGTCGGATCACTGTCCAGGTAGACTCAACTACCGACCCGGCAGATATTCTGTGGGATAAAGGTGACACCACCTGGACCATCGACAGTTTATGTGAGGACGGGTATCACTACACAGCCAGAGCAGGAGGCTGTCAGTCAAAGGATTCTGTTATTCTTGATGCACCTCCCAACCCTAACCCAATGATCAATAAAATTCCAGAAACATGTGACGGCGTTTGTGATGGCTCCATCGAGATCGCAGTAGATTCCGCATGGCAACCCTTGTTAGTTGATTGGGGTAATGGCGATACTACTGCCTTGACCGATAGTTTATGCTCAGGTATTTACGAATACACTGCAACTGCTAACAAATGCCCCATTTCCGATACGGTATATGTTGCTTCGGATTCCATCCCCGAAGCCTCCTTCACCCACGATCCCAAAGAGGATTTTGGTGAGTTGACGGTGGATTTCACCAACACCAGCGATGATGCCCCTTATTCCTGGCTTTTCGGGGACGGACAAGGCAGTTCTGCTACATCTCCCACACATACCTATACGGATACGGGCTTGTACAACATCATGCTCATCGCCGGAACATCCCCTTGTTCGGACACGGCCACCGGAATGGCCACGGTCTTGCCTACAAGTGTGACCATCCCCAATGTCTTCACCCCTAACGGAGATGGCTCGAACGATTCCTTCGCCCCGGAATTGCTCGGCGCGAAAAGCGCTCAGGGAAAGATCTACAACCGATGGGGACAACTCCTCTATGAATGGGACAAAGTGACCGGATCCTGGGATGGTACTACCCAGGCAGGTCGCGAAGCTCCGGAGGGCACTTATTATTTTACCCTGAACGTGGAATGGTACGAAGGCGTGGATATCGGAGAAAAAGAGTATACGGGAACCGTCACGTTGTTGCGGAACACCCAATAGCTTCTCCCTGTGGGTTCAGAAGTTGTGAAAGCCGGGTATCAGTGAGATACCCGGCTTTTTTCTTTTCATGAAACGATGAGAACAAGGAGCGGTCTGGTCCGAAAATATTGAAGGTTTTTAGTAATTTCGTAGTACCTGTTCTTGCAGCAAGTTGTTCTGCTTGCGCTCTTATTAAAAACCCAAAGCCATGGTCCTCCCCTTTCTACAAGCGATCACGGGCAACTCCCGCCCCCTTTTTATCCTGATCTTATTTTCCTGCATTTGGACCATAACCCCGGTACAGGCCAACACCTTCACGGTAACCAACAACAATGACAACGGCGCCGGAAGCCTCCGGGATGCCATGACCACCGCCAACAGCACCCCCGGCAAGGATACCATCGTTTTCAACATCCCGGGGAGTTCCGTGGCTGCGAGGACTATCAACCTCAACTATGCCACGGCCCTGCCAACGATCACGGACCCCGTGATCATAGATGGCACCACCCAACCGAACGGGACACCATTTGGCAAGAGCGACGCTATGATCCGCATCCCCAACCCCGGCGGGAATATCCGGGGCCTGGTCATTCGTGCTGATAATGTGGAGATCTACGGCATCACGATCCAAGACTATTGGTTGGAAGGGATCCATGCCTGGCGCGTCGACTCCCTCACTATTGGAGGCCCCGGGAAAGGGAACCTGATCTCCTACAACTGGGAAGGCGGCATGATGCTGGGGCACGTCAGTAATGTAACGATCCAGGGCAACTTCATCGGTTTGGATACTACCGGGAAGCAGGATCTTGGAAATTGGGATGACACCTCTGGTACGGATATTTACGGAGGAATAGGGGTCCTTTATTCAGGAAACCATAACATTACCATCGGCGGCCCCACCAAAGCCCATCGCAATTTCATTTCCCACAATTGGGCGGACGGGATCCACTGCCGGGCTGACACGGTGGATATCCGGGGCAATTGGATCGGACAACCCCTGGATACCATCGACCCGACCGACCAATACGGCGAGAACTGGGGAGATGGCATCGACATCATCGGCCATGAGATCCAGATCGGCGGCAGTACACCCGGGGAGCGGAACATCATCGTCAGCAACTGGAATGATGCCATCGAGATCGGAGGGCGTGACGCCCAGATCTCCGGGAACTACCTCGGGGTGGACTCCACCGGCGGATCCACCCCGGATAATGATAACTGGGGCAATGGCGTGAAGATCGATACCAATGCCCACGATATTCTCGTAGGTGGAAGTCAACCGGGCGAAGCCAACGTGATCGCCATGAACTGGGACAACGGGGTCAGGATCTACGGTTACCGGAACCAGGTGATCGGCAACAAGATCGGGACGGACACCTCAGGCCTTCAGGACAATGCCGGGAACCAACAATACCACGGTGTATATATTCTCAATGGAGCAAGCCAGAATTACGTTTACGATAACACCATTGCCTATAACGGAGGAGCCGCTGTTTTGATCGATGGCGGGAATTCGGACAGCAACCAGGTCAGCGAGAACCGCATGTTCTGCAACGCCTCCTTCAACAACGGCATTCAACACCAAAGTGGCGGGAACAACTCCCATCCATCCCCCACCATTACCACAGCGGATTCTTCCGTAGTAAGCGGAACCGCCACGGCCAAAGACACCGTGGAATTGTTCATGAAAGACACGGTCTGCCAGAATTGTGAGGGACATATCTTCATGGGAAATGCCGTAGCGGACAATGCCGGGAACTGGAGTATTCCCGGACCTCCTTTCCCCCAGGGAGAATACCTTGTTTCCGGAACCGATACGGTGGGAAATACTTCTGAATTCACCAACTGCCAGTTCATTTCCAATACCGGCCCGGATTCCTGCGCAATTGCTGCTGATTTCAGTTATACCCAGGACTCTTGTGCTTCAAGCGATACCATTCGTTTTTCCGATGAGTCGGTCTTCACTTTTGGAAGCGGCCCTATCAATGAATGGAAATGGGCTTTTGGCGATGGGGATTCCTCCTTTGTGGAAGGTCCTAAGCACCTTTATGACCAATATGACCCTTATGATGTCACCCTGGTCGTATCTGCCCTGAATTGCACGGATACCGTCACCAAGCAAGTCGATTCCCAAAACTTACGACCCCGAGTTGATGCTTCCATCGAGGATGAAAGCTGTCCGGGAGCTTGTGACGGCTCCATATCGCTTTCCATCAATACAGGGTATGCTCCTTTGGACATTACCTGGAACAGCGGGGACACGACCCTCACGGTCGACAGCCTTTGCAGTGGCGACTATGATTATTCCGGAACAGCCAACAATTGCCCGGTATCGGGTTCCCTGACGGTTGCATCAGAGAATACGGCGGAAGCCTCCTTCACCCACGATCCTAAAGAAGGATATGGTGAAGTGGACGTGGATTTCACCAATACCAGCAATGGTGGGCCTTATTCCTGGGAATTCGGAGATGGAGGGGGGAGTACTACGGAGTCGCCCAGCTACACCTACACCGATACCGGCGTTTATAAGGTCATCCTGGTGGCCGGATCATCTCCCTGCAGCGATACGGCCGATGGACTCGTTACGGTCCTGCCGAGCGAAGTGCTCGTGCCCAACGTGTTCACCCCCAACAACGATGGTCAGAACGACACGTTCGCTCCGAAACTGCAGGGAGCCAAAGGTGTCCAGGGCCGTATCTACAACCGCTGGGGACAGCTCCTCTTCGAGTGGGATGAAGTGAACGGATCCTGGGACGGACGTACCTCCGCCGGCAATGAAGCTCCTGAAGGTACCTATTACTTCACCCTGAACGTGGACTGGCATGAAGGCGCAAAAGGGGGGAAAGAAGAATATACTGGTACCGTTACATTGCTGCGCAGTACTGACTAACATCCTCCTTTGCCTATAAAAAAAGCCCGTTAAAAACGGGCTTTTTTTGTGCCGGAGGTGGGAGTCGAACCCACACTCCCGAAGGAACACGTCCCTGAAACGTGCGCGTCTACCAGTTCCGCCACTCCGGCATCAAGGAGTGCAAAAATAAGGCAAAATTTCCCATTTCAACAACCCAAGCGGATCCCGGACACAAAAAAACCGCCGGAGAAGAAGATCCCCGACGGTCCAGTTCAGCGATGAACACTTACGGTCATTGCTCTTCGAGCAATGAACGCAAACGACTCCGGCGTGAACCGCTCCGGAGTTTCTTGATAGCTCTTTTCTTGATCCTCCGCACATTCTCTTTACTCATATCAAACCGGAAAGCGATCTCTTCCAACGAAGCAGGATGCTCCATCCCCAATCCGAAGGAAAGCCGGATCACCTCCTGCTCCCTCTCGGACAAAGTAGACAGGGTCCGGTTGATCTCTTCCTGGACAGAGCTGGACAAAGTACTCTGATCGGTCCTGGGTTCTTTGGTATCCTCCAAAATATCCTTGAGTTCGAAATCCTCCCCATCCTTCATCGGCGCATCCATGGAAACATGCTTGCCCGAGTTCCTGAGCGTATGGCTGACCTTTTCCTCGGTCATCTCCAATTTCTTCGCGATCTCATTGGCGGAAGGCTCCCGTTCGTATACTTGCTCCAGTTCGGAAAAAGTCCGGTTGATCTTATTCAACGAACCGATCTGGTTCAACGGCAACCGGATGACCCTGCTATGTTCTGCCAGGGCTTTCAGAATGGACTGCCGGATCCACCACACCGCATAGGAAATGAACTTGAACCCTTTCGTGGCATCGAACCGTTGTGCCGCCTTGATCAGACCGCAATTCCCTTCATTGATCAGGTCCGAAAGGGTCATCCCCAGGTTCTGGTATTGCTTCGCCACGGAGATAACGAAACGCAGGTTCCCTTGTACCAAACGCTCCAGAGCTTCCTGATCACCCTGTTCGATCCGCTTGGCAAGCGCCACTTCTTCTTCAGGGGTCACCATTTCATAGCGGCTTACATCCTGAAGGTATTTTTCAACCGACGTAGTGGAGCGGTCGGTGATCCGGTTGGATATCTTGAGTTGTCTCACTTTTCTTCCTGTTTTGATCCGACAAAATTCCCTTTCTTACCGGTCGGCCTGTGTTCCTAATTGCTCACTTATAAATACAGTTGGAACCGTCTTTGGTTCACGATCCCCTTCTGATTTTTTTTCAACCTTCCCCTTCATCCTCCGGATGGACCATCGGCACGAACCGTACTTGAGTGACCGAGCGGGACCGGAGCTCTCCTCCTTCATCCTTGTCCAGAACGATGAGTTCCTGCCGATCCTTGCCCACCGGCAATACCATTTTCCCTCCTTTGGCCAATTGAGCGACCAGCCTATGCGGAATTCGCTCAGGAGCTGCTGTTACGAGCATGCGATCGAACGGGGCCTCTTCCGACCACCCCTGGTAACCATCCCCTGTTCGTACCTTCACCCGAAACCCATGTTCAGCAAGGCGTTTGTCAGCAGTTCTGGCCAACCCCGGATCCAATTCCATCGAAAAAACTTCTTCCGCAAGTTGTGCGAGAATAGCCGCCTGGTACCCTGAACCGGTACCGATCTCAAGGACCTTTTCCGAACCTTTCAATTCCAACAATTCGGTCATACGGGCCACGATATAGGGTTGGGAGATCGTTTGGTCTCCTCCTATCGGCAAAGGACGATCTTCATAGGCTTCCTCCTTCCACAATTCGGGAACGAACCAATGCCTCGGGGTCTGGTGAAGAGCTTTCAACACCCTTTCATCCCGTATTCCCCGCTCCAATAACTGGTCCTTCAGCATCCAGTCGGCCTTGCTTCCGAAACACCCTTTTGGCATTATACGGTCTTTTATCAAAACAACGTAAAAAACGGGGGAAGTGTTCGATATCAGGCAGGAGGCAGGGGTGAAGAGCGAAGAGGGAAGGGATAGCTAATGGTCAGAATAATAGCAAAATAAAAACAAGCTCTTCCCCGAACACTACATTCTATAAAAAACACTCGTGAACATCCTCAGGGGTCACCTGCGGTGATGCCCTTAGAGGGAAGGCTACAACAGCATCAGGCCTGCTCGCTACGCTCGCTGCCTTTTTTTTGATGGGGAAGCCACTCAAGAGCAAGCTCTTGGGGCTCGGGGATTACCTGCGGTGATGCCCTTAGAGAGGAGACTACAACAGCATCAGGCCTGCTCGCTACGCTCGCTGCTTTTTTTTGATGGGGAAGCCACTCAAGAGCAAGCTCTTGGGGCTTCCCCATCAAAAAAAAGCCCCGTCCTAACGGCGGGGCCTGATGCTGTTGTGCGGAGAGAGGGGGATTCGAACCCCCGGTACCGAATTTGATCGGTACGCCAGTTTAGCAAACTGGTGGTTTAAGCCTCTCACCCATCTCTCCTGGTAAGGACGGCAAATGTATAAGATCATCCCCGTTTTATCAACCCTGAAGATGAGGAGCCTCTTCTTCTCGTTAATCCCTCTCCTGTCGCCATCCATCTAAAAGTCAAGGGGTCATTGAACAATAATCCTAAATTTGTGGGTTTGTGAACCTTTATCGCCCCCCATGAAAGCCCCGGCTTCAATGCTCTTCTGGCGCTTATTGCTCTTGCTCCCTGCCCTTCCGGTCGTTTCCTGCAACACTTACCAAAAGGACCCGAGCGAAGTGATCGTCCATGAACTCTCCGACCCCGACATGCTCAACCCGATCAATCACTCCACGGCCGGGGCTATCGAGATCACCAGGAACATTCACCAACGGCTGATCGATGTGGATTTCCGAACGACCCAACTCATTCCCGTCCTTGCTGACAGCCTCCCTACGGTCGAATACACGGATGAGGGAAAAATGCGCATCACCTATCACATCCGTCCAGAAGCCGAATGGGACAACGGGAAACCGGTCACCGCTTCGGACGTAGCATTCACGATGAAGGCCACACTTTGTCCCAAGGTCGACAACCAGCACATAAAAACCTATCTGGAGAATATCCAGGATGTTACCCTGTACGAAGACGCCCCCAAAAAAGTCACCTTTCTCTGCGACAAATACATCCGGGCTAAATTCTCCAGCGGGGCAGAAGTCCCGATCATCCCCGCCCACATATACGATCCCAATGGCCTTCTCAGCGAATTCACCGTCCGGGACATGGTCACCCGTTCGAAAGAACTGGCAAAGAACCCCAAGATCATTGACTTTGCCCAACAGTTCAATTCGGAGAAATACCAGCGCCAGAAAGGCCACGTAGTGGGGTCAGGAGCTTATAAATTCATGAAATGGGAAACCGGCCAGCGGATCATTCTGGAACGCAAAAAGGATTGGTGGGGCGATCAGGTGGACCTCAACGGAGCAAAGAACAATTATTTCGAGGCCCACGCTTCCAGGATCATTTACCAGATCATCAAGGACCAAACAGCAGCCCTCAGCGCCTTGAAGTCTGAAAAGCTCGATGTAATGGGAAGTATCAAGCCCAAGGATTTCGTAGAACTCCCGGGCTCGATGAGTTTCACCGAAAGTTTCGACTATTATACAGCTCCACGCCTGGTCTACAGTTACCTCGGTATCAATACCGAAGTTCCCAAGCTCAGCGGGAAATATACCCGCCAGGCTCTTGCCCACCTGGTGGATGTGGAACGGGTGATCGAGAAACTGGCCTATGGCTATGGGAAAAGGGTCGTCGGTCCGGTACACCCCTCCAACGAATATTTCTACAATGATACCTTGCAACCCTACCCCTTCGACCGGGAAAAAGCCAAAAAACTGTTAAAAAAAGATGGCTGGCAAGACTCGGATGGGAACGGCACTTTGGACAAGATGATCGACGGAGAGTTCACGGAATTCACCATCGATTTCACCTACCCTTCCGGCAATGATTCCCGGAAAGCTGTGGGGCTTATGTTCCAGGAAGAAGCCAGGAAGATAGGGATACGGGTAAGTGTCATCCCTCAAGAATGGTCGATCTATGTGGAAAACCAAAAGGACCACAAGTTTGAAATGGGATACGGAGCCTGGATACAAGACCATGCCCCCCAGGATCCCAAACAACTCTTCCATACCCGATCGGCCAATGGGGGTTCGAATTACTGCTCCTTCGGGGATGAAAAGAGTGACAGGATCATCGACTCCATCGGTGTAACGATCGACAAGGGAAAACGAAGGGACCTTTGGTACAAACTGCAGGCTATTCTGCACGAAAGGGTCCCCTATATTTTCATGATGTCCTCCGTGAACCGCCTGGCCATCCATAAGCGGTTCGAGAACACCTATACGACCTCCATGAACCCCGGTTACTGGGAAGCCGGATTCAAAGTGCCAAAGAAGAAGGCCGGTAAAAACCAGTGATCGCCGATTGACCCGATCCTTTTTATCCGATGATACGCTACATCTTCAAAAGGATCCTGATCTTCCTTCCGACCTTGTTCGTGATCTCCCTGATCACTTTCGTCATCAGCATCAACACGCCGGGCGATCCTGTTGAAAGACTTCTCAACAAGTCCCCTTCCGGCGGGGAAGGGCGCTCCTCCAAGGTAGCTGACCAGAAAGCCTATCAAAAACTGCGCCGTCGCCTCGGCCTGGACCTTCCTGTCTTTTATTTCTCCGTTTCGAATGCTACGGTCTCCGACACCCTTTATAAAGTTCCCCGCCGGGAACGCCGGGAAATCCTCGAACGCCTTGCTTACCGCTATGGCGTTTGGGAGAACGTTGCCCACTACTACC
The DNA here is from genome assembly GCA_964489175.1 of uncultured Flavobacteriales bacterium. GTDB lineage: Bacteria > Bacteroidota > Bacteroidia > Flavobacteriales_D > CAYVSK01 > CAZAYA01. The sequence continues at coordinate 10,812 of CAZAYA010000072.1, forward strand.
AAAACCTGAAAAAACTCGAAAAAGCCCTTCTCGAGATCGATAAGGACCAGGGAAATGCCACAACGCTGCGGAAAGCCAACAACACCATTTATTCTCTGCTTGCCACCCACGAAGAGAAGAAATTGGAAAGCCTGACCGATCAACTGGACCACCTGTTCAGGCAAAACCGAAGCCTGGAGCCTGCCCGTGCTTATTTCCAGGCTTCCCGGAACGCCTTTCAAAAGATGTTGCAGGACCAGGATATTGTCAATCGCTACATCCCCACCATCAAATGGTACGGCACCCATAACCAATACCACAACTGGATCTTCGGGGATCGCCCCTGGTTCGGGAAGCCTGATCCCACCCATTATTACAGAAGTTATGGGTTCCTGCGTGGGGACTTCGGGATCTCCTACTTTGACAAACGACCGGTTTCCTCTCTCCTGTGGGAGGCCATGCAATGGACTTTCCTCCTGACCGCAACCTCCATCCTGATCACCTATCTGCTCTCCATTCCGATCGGGGTGAGCAATGCCCTTCACAAAGGGACCAAAAAAGAACGGTTCTCTTCCACAGCACTGTTCATGCTCTTCTCCCTGCCCAATTTTTGGATCGGGACCATGCTCATCACCTTTTTCTGCAACCCGGATTTCTACAACTGGTTCCCAGCCGCTTTTAGTCTTATGCGCCTCCCCGAAGATGCCCCTGTGATGTACAAGCTCTCCCAGACCACCTACCATCTCATCCTGCCCCTCTTTTGCTACACCTATACCTCGCTTGCCTATCTTTCCCGGCAGATGCGCGGAGGAATGCTCAATGTGATCGGACAGGATTACATCCGGACCGCCAGGGCCAAAGGGCTTTCCGAGAGAAAGGTCATCTGGAAGCATGCCCTCCGCAATTCCCTCATTCCAGTGATCACCCTTTTCGGAAGCATCTTTCCATTGCTGATCTCAGGTTCCCTCATCATCGAGATCATCTTCTCGATCCCCGGCATGGGCAAGATCAGTTATGATGCCCTCATCCAACGCAATTACCCCGTGATCTATACCGTAATGATGTTCACGGCGATCCTGACCCTTGCAGGGACACTGGTCGCCGATATTCTTTATGCGATCGTGGATCCCAGGATCTCTTATTCCAGTAAGAATGATCAATAGATGGTACGGTTCCTGACCAACATGTTCGGCCCTAAAAGCTATCCATCTCCTCCAGATGAGGAGCATGAAGGGTACTGGAAAAGCTCCATGCGGCACTTCAGGAAGAACAGGCTGGCGGTCTACTCCCTTCGGTTCATCTATGTCCTGGTGGTGATCGCTCTGGTCGCAGACTTTTTGGCCAATGAAAAGCCTATTGCCGCCGAGTACAAAGGAGAAGTTCATCTTCCCATCTTCCGCTCCTATGCCGTTGACCTGGGGCTGACCCAATGGCCCGGATCTTTGCAGAATGTCGAATGGAAAAACCTGGAATATGACTGGGTTTTACATCCCCCTATCCCCTATTCCCCGGTGAATATGGACCCCAATAATGACCGGTCCGTCAGCCCATTTGCCGAACAGGATGTCCCCTCGGCTTATTGGCGCCACTGGTTGGGGACCGATGAACTCGGACACGACATCCTCGCCGGCATGATCCACGGAACGCGGACCGCTTTACTGGTCGGTATTGTTGCTATGTCGATCGCCGCCTTCATCGGTATCCTGCTGGGAGCTCTCGCGGGGTATTTCGGGGACAGCCGCCTGAAGTTATCCATGAGCAACCTTATACTGATCCTCCTATCCCTCTTTTTGGGGTTCTTTTATGGATTCGGGGCCCGGGGGTACATCCTTTC
>CAZAYA010000073.1:0-11131 GCA_964489175.1 uncultured Flavobacteriales bacterium
GTGAATATGTTGGTCTTTTATTTTTTCGGCCGCAATGTGGAATGGCTTTACAATGGATATTTTGGGGGAACAGGGACGCTGTTCTTTTGTCTGCTTTATCTGGGAGGGATCCTTTTCTCTACCTTCTCTTCATTCCGAAAGCATCGCTCCAATCCTCATTACAATGCAGTCGGAGCTTCTGGAGCGGTAGCAGCTGTACTGTTCGCTCATATCCTGCTCTTGCCCACGAAACCCGTGTTCATATTCTTCCTCCCCATTCCCATTCCTTCATTCATCTTTGGAGTAATGTACTTGCTGTATGAGCGTTACATGGAGAAACGAACAGAAGATAACGTAGCCCATGATGCTCATTTCTGGGGGGCAGTATTCGGATTTCTCTTTACCGGGCTTCTGAAAAAGGAGTTGTTCCTTACTTTTTTTGACCGTATCGTTCAATATACAACGAGCTTCCTGTGATGCAAAAAGCCCTGTTCCTAGACCGTGACGGTGTGATCAACCGGGAGCGCGGGACCTACACATACCAGAAAGAGGACCTGGAATTGCTGCCGGATGTTCCAAAGATCCTAAAGAAAGCACAAAAGAAAGGTTTCTTGTTGATCGTTATATCTAATCAAGGAGGAATAGCCAAAGGGCTCTATTCGGAGGAAGAACTGGAAACCCTTCACGAATATCTCAGGGAATTGCTTGACCGCTATGATGTAGCGTTGACGGATATCTTTTACTCCCCACATCACGAGGTCAGGAGCAAGAGTTTGACCAAGAAACCTTCTTCTTTACTGTTGGAGAGAGCAATAGCCAAATATCGCATTGATCCGTCGCTTTCATATTTCATAGGGGATAAGGAAAGTGATATATTAGCGGGGAAGCGGGCAGGCATTCGAGCGATCCGGATCAGGTCCAATACTTCCCTTAAACAGATCGAACATCTCTTGCTTTAAAAAAGCTGAAGTTAGTGGGACACGAGGTTTTTATCCATAACGGTGAATTCATCGATGATGAGCGCTCTGTTCTTTCCAGAGGGAATCGCTCCTTTCAATATGGTGATGGGCTTTTTGAAAGCATTCGCATTATCAATGGCCGGATCGCTTTCCTGGGCCATCACCTTCAGCGCCTCCGGGAAGGAATGAAAGCGCTTCGCATCAAGGTCCCGGATCATTACACCGCTGAGTATTTTGAAGGGGGGATCCGGCAATTGATGGACCATAATGGTATTGAGCATGGGGGGCGTGTACGATTGACCGTATACCGGGATGCCGGTGGAGCATACCTCCCGGATAGTAACAATCCCGCCTATTTACTGGAGGTCAGTCCATTGGAGCATGAACATTATACGCTGAACAAAAAAGGGTTGTTGGTCGGCGTTTTCCCGGATATCAAAAAGCAACCCGATCGATTATCCCGTTTCAAGACCACCAATGGCCTTTTGTATGTGATGGCCTCATTGCATGCCAGGGAAAAAGAATTGGATGATTGTTTTTTAGTAGGGCCGCAGGACAATATCGTGGAAGCGACCTCTTCCAATCTTTTCATCGTTTCCAATGGGGTTTTGTATACACCTCCTTTGGAAGACGGTTGTGTGGGAGGGGTCATGAGAATGCAGGTGATCAACATCGCTCTGGAAAATCGTTATACCGTTTACGAATGCTCCTTGAGGCCGCAAAACATCCTTGCTGCAGATGAGGTTTTCCTGACCAATTCGGTCCGGGGGATCCAATGGGTAAAGGAGTTCAAATCCAAGCAATACGACCAACATCTTTCTGCCAGGATGGTCACCAAGCTTAATGAAAGCGTCCTCAGTTTAAAGATGGATCCTCAGGGAAGTTCGCCAACATAGAATAACGACTTCCCATCGAGCGAAGAACATCCCCCCACAATTCCTCTTCTTTGGTCGTGTTCATAACCAGTTCCGGCGAAGTTTCTGCTACGATCCAGGAGTTTTGTTGAAGCTCTTGCTCCAACTGTCCTTCCACCCATCCTGAATACCCCACGAAGAACCTGAGGTTCTCAGAAGTAGCCTGACCTGTTTCACACAGGAGATGAAGTTGTTCAAAACTTCCTCCCATGAAGAGACCAGGAGCGATCTCGGTACTTTGGCCCAGATGTTCCCCGAGGGTGTGAATATAGAAAAGTGCCTCCTGGTTAACAGGGCCACCCACCCCCAGACGATTATCTGTTTCAGGAAAGTTATTGAGGATATGATGGACCTTTACATCGATGAACTTGTTCAGGACGAATCCAAAGGATCCCTCCTCATTGTGCTCGCAAAGAAGAACGACAGTACGCCTGAAGTTCGGGTCTTCCAGGAAAGGCTCGGAAAGCAGCAGCCGGCCTTTTTGAGGTTCCAGTCGGTTGAGGGCCTTGATGTCGATCATAATAACGAGAAACCTTATGCGATCTTCTTTAACTTACGAAAAAGATCCGACCTGAGGCCGGAAGAAGACCTCTGGGTTCATTAACATTCAGGCAGGGGGATCGTTCAAAGGATAGGAGAGAGGAGACGGGCCAGGGATTCCTTGAGTTTTCTGGATCCCGGACGAATGATGAATTGATGAAAGAGAATTTCCCGGCAACGCTCAACATCCTCCAAAAAATCCTTCTTCACTTTCATAGCGGTCTTTTTATCATAGATCAGGGCATTGGCTTCGAAATTCTGCTCAAAACTCCGAATATCCATGTTGGCGGAACCTATAGAAGAAAAGATGTCGTCAGCCACAATGGTCTTGGCATGAACAAAGCCGGCTATATACTCATAAACCCTGACCCCTGCACTAAGCAATTCTTCCACGAAGGAACGGGAACTCCAGAGGGTGATCCTGGAATCGGAGACCCCGGGCAGTATGATCCTTACATCGATCCCGCTCATGGCAGCTGTTTTGAGTGCTGTTATAATGCTCTCATTGGGGATAAAATAAGGGTTGGTGATGTAAACGTATTCCTGAGCGTTCATAATGGCAGAGAAGTAGCACTGCATCAGGGATGCTTGATCGGAATCGGGGCCACTCGGCACTACTTGCACATAGCATTCCTCAGAGACCCCGTTCTCGGGGAAATAAATACCTCCCTGGACAACCTCTTCACTTACGAAATACCAATCTGTTAGGAACACAGCCTGGAGACTTTGTACGGATTCTCCTTCTAGCAAAAGATGCGTATCCCGCCAGGGGCCTAACTTAGGGGTGCCTTCCACATACCGCTTCCCTATGTTGATCCCCCCGATGAATCCGGTTTTGCCATCCACTACAACGATCTTCCGGTGGTTCCGGTAATTCAACCGGCTTCCCAGAACAGGGAATCGAACAGGAAGGAAGGGGCCTGCTTTGACCCCGGCATCTTTAAGTTGCCGGATGTATCGGTTCCCGAGTCCCCAACTGCCCACAGCATCATAGATCACACGAACCTCGACTCCTTCACGAGCCTTCCTTTTCAGGATCTCTTTGACCCGGAGCCCGAGTTCATCGTTCTCGATGATATAGAACTCCAGATGAATGTGGTGCTGAGCCTCCTCCATAGCCCGGAACATGCTTTCGAAGGTGAGTTCTCCATCGGTCAGCACCTCAACACGGTTGGATCGTGTAAGCGTGGCTTTGCTGTTGTTGAGCAACAACAACATGTTCTTCAACTGAGACCGGAGGGCTGGAGAATTCAGGAAATTGCTTGTGGGGAGTTCCTCCAGTTGAGCATTGCTGAGAGCATTGAGCCGTTGATGGTCCGCCAGCTCTTTCCGGGAGAACATCTTTTCCCGTCTGAAATTCCGTCCGAAGAACAGGTAAAGAACGATCCCGAGAATGGGGAGCAACACGAGCACCAGCAACCAGGAGGTGGTCCTCATCGGGTCCCGGTTCTCCAGGATGACCACAAGCACCACTGCGATGGCCGTTGTTGTGAAGATCACGTTCAGGGCATTGTCGATCATGGTCCAGAGTACGGCCATGGTCAAACCCTTTTCGATCACATCGTATTGAAAGATGACCCAGGCCGTAAAGACCAGGATCAGCAGAACGATGAGTATGGACACCTTTTTTACCATCCGGCGAGAGGGATAAAGACTGTTGTGACAAAAATAACGCTTATGAGATCCTGCCATCCCCACTTCGCATCTTTCATGAGTTGAGTGTGGGAACAAGAATATCTCTCCGGAACTCTCATAAAGCGGCTTGGTGACCGGCCAGGAAGTTGCCCCTGTATTTTTGTCAAGCCCCCTCTGGGGCTAACCGGTATCACTTCCTTCGTCTCAGCCTCCCGGCCATTTCCGGGAATTCAGGAACCCCTTTACTTTATTCCTCTGATAAACATCATTGCACAATTTTCCCAAAAAGGCTACCATTGTCGGTGCCGCTTTCCTTAAAACCTGAGCGATATGAAAGACCTGAGCGATAAACTGAACCGGATCCGTAACGATTATTCCAAGAAGGAATTAAGCCTGGAAGAAACTGGTGACGACCCGACGACCTTTTTCCGGACATGGCTTCATGAAGCCATACAGGCCGAGGTCAACGAGCCCAATGCCATGGACCTGGCCACTGTTTCTCCTGAAAGCGGCCGTCCTTCTATCAGGATCGTTTTGTTGAGGAGTGCCGATGAGCAAGGCCTCACGTTCTTTACGAATTATAACAGCCAGAAGGGGAGAGACCTGGAACAACATCCGCAAGCCTGCGTCAACTTCTTTTGGCCTGAACTGGAGCGGCAGGTAAGGATATCCGGTCACGTGGAGAAATTGAGCGGTCGGGTTTCCGATGAATATTTCCAAAGCCGCCCCAGGGAAAGTCAGATCGGCGCCTGGACTTCTGATCAAAGCAAGGAGATCAAGGACCGCCAAGAACTGGAAGATCGTTTTCAGGCGATCGCGCATAAATATGAAGGAAAAGACGTGCCGCGCCCCCCTCATTGGGGTGGTTTTTTGCTAAAACCGGAGATCTTTGAATTCTGGCAGGGTAGGGAGAACCGGTTACACGACCGCATCCGGTTCAGCTCTTCCGGCAGGGGTTGGCAAGCAAGTCGCCTTGCTCCATAAAAAAAAGCCTCCCCGAAAAGGGAGGCTTTTTTTACCACTTTCAAACGCTATCTCACTCCTTCTTCTTGGAAGAGGAACTACTACTGCTTTTTTTGGCAGTAGTCTTGGAAGTGCTTCCCGTACTTTTCTTAGAGGAAGTAGTACTCTTCTTCGCAGTGCCGGTACTTTTCTTTTTAGCTGTGCTGCCTGCGCTTTTCGCCTTGGAAGTAGTTGAAGTCTTCTTCTTGGCCGTTGTTTTGGAAGAGGAAGCAGTGCTCTTCTTTTTAGCAGAAGAGGCTGTGGTCTTTTTCTTGGCCGTGCTGCCCGTACTTTTCGCTTTGGAAGTGGTAGAAGTCTTCTTTTTAGCGGTCGTTTTGGCTGAGGAAGCGGCTGCTGTCTTTTTCTTTTTAGTAGTTGCTGCAGCTTCCTGGGAAGCAGCCTTCTGTTTTCGGGCCTTCTTTTTGGCTTTGCTTCGGCTCACTCCGTAGGTTCCCCGGCTGATCTTGCCTCTTTTGGTTCTGATATCTCCTTTACCCATAGGGATCTTAGCTTATTTATTCACGGACAAATATACAGAATTCCGGGAGCCGTTCAGAAAGGGCTGTTTTTCCGAGCCCCGGAATAAAAAAAGGCCCTTGCAAGAAGGGCCTTTTCATTAAGAAAAAGAAAGCTCGGTCGCTTACTTGATCTTCTTGGCGAGCTCAGCGCCCGGCTTGATCTTGACCACCTTTTTAGCGGGGATCTTGATCTCTTTACCGGTCTGAGGATTTCTTCCTTTACGAGCGGAACGCTTCGTAGTGGAAAAAGAGCCGAAACCAACCAGAGCTACTCTATCCCCTTTTTTCAGGGCTTTCGTAGTAGTGTTGATGAACGCGTCGAGCGATCTTTTGGCGTCAGCCTTGGTGACTTTGGCGTCAGATGCAATAGCATCGATCAATTCTGCCTTGTTCATAGCGACATGGATTTTAGGTTAAACATTGTATTTAGCATACAAAACACTCACAAATATAGACGAATAAATAAGGGTGTCAAGGATTACAGAGAAAAAATGGCTGAATTGTTGATAAATGGAGGGTTTTGTTAATAACTGCAAAGCAAAGCCTTGGCTGGAAAGGGAAGTAGAGGCAGGTGCTCATAGAATCGTTGACCAGCAATGCTTTTATTATAAATATCTGATAATCAGAAAAAAGCCCGCTGTCTTTTCACAGCGGGCTTGAAGATCTGAAGTAAAGGGAGGGCATTTATCGATCAGGGCTTGCGGAAATGGAGAAATCCCCAATTGAGGTGTCCTTTTTTCCCGTTGGATACCCAATGGCCGAGTCCTTCGATCATTCGGTCCATATAATCAGTACTGATCTTATCCTTCAAGTCATCATACTTCCCGGAGATCACTCCCCTTACAGTACTGTAATGGTTAACGAGTTGCTCAGGCATTTCGATGACTTCTACCGTTTCCCAATCAAGTTCTTCGGCGAATCCTTTGTACTTCTTCACGGAGCCCATGGAGTCGAGGTGGATCCGCTCAAGAACAGGGTCGAGGACTCCTTCGGGAACCTCATCGGCCTGCATGGGATCGGTAAAGATGAAGTCCCCGCCACTTTTCAAAACGCGGTCGACTTCCTGGAAGACCTTCTTTTTATCCCCGCTGTGGAGAATGGCATCCTGAGCCATTACAATATCGTAGCTAGCATCTTCAAAGGGGAGCGCCTCGAAATTCCCGCCATGGACCGATATCTTATCATCCAATCCCAGTTCCTTGTTCTTCTTTTCGTTCTTTTCGTTCTCCTTATCACTCAGATTAAGGCAATCCACCTTGCACCCGAAGGTCTTCACGAAATAACGGGCAGTTCCGCCGTACCCAGCACCAATGTCCAGCACCCGGGTGTCGGCACCTACTCTGCCTTCCACAAGGGAAGCCAGCTTTTGTACGGAACGCTGGCTGGCATCGAATATGGATTCTCCTTCTTTTTCGTAAAGTCCTACATGGATGTCTTCACCTCCCCATACATGAAAGTAGAAGGAGTCTGCATCCGAGCTGTCATAGTATTGCTTGGTCGTTTCGACGACTTCCTGACTTTTGCTCATAGATGAAAAGGGTTTTTAAAAGGTTCAGGATTCTTCCTCTTCTCCTTCGGTGAATTGCTTCTCGGCGATGTGGATGAAGTAATCTGGTTCATCCTCATGAAAAGTCTCTTTGAAATCACCGTAAGACGTTACTTTTTGAAACCCTACCTCTTTCATGAGACCAGTAGTGTAATCTTTCCGAAGAGGGAAGAAGTTCAGGTTGAAAACGCTCTTGTCCGGAAATTCATACTTGAACCGGACCAGTTTATCGGAAACGTGATCAGGTTCAGCTTTGATGTTCTCGCCAGCGTAGTAATAGGTATGCTTGTTCTGGAATCCTTTGTCCAGGATCCGGTCATAGTTCCGATGATCCAGAATAAGGATGCCATCATGTCTCAGGATGGAGTAGAATTCTGCCAAAGCTTTCCGGCGTTCTTTTTCGGAGAACAAGTGGGTAAATGAGTTCCCCAGGCAAATGATGGCATCGAACTTCTCGTGAATGTCCTTGTTGAGCCAACGCCAGTCAGCCTGAACGGTCCGGAGGATCAGGTCCTTCTTCTGGGCATTGTTGAACGCTTTGGCCAGCATGTTCGGGTTTCCGTCGGCGCTGGTCACATTGAAATCATTCTGGAGTAGTTTGATGGAATGGTATCCTGTACCGGCAGCTACGTCGAGGATCTTCTTCTTGCCTCTTTTGCGAAGTTCTTCGATGAAGAATTCCTGTTCTCCCTTCTCTCTTTGTTCCCAGTTGATCAGTTCATCCCACTTATCGACGAAATTCTCGCCGTATTCTTCCTGATACCAATCTGTTGCTCCTTCTTGGGCCGAATCAACAACTGCTCCTTGTGATGACTTTTCGTTCTGGACATTTCCCATATCGAAAAAATGGTTTTTGTGAAATATTGAAAGAACGTTCAATACGTTCCCTTTTACAGGGTGCAAAAGTAAGAAAAATTCTTGAGGGGCCGGGATTTCCGAACGTTAAGCTTCTGTATCTACTTCATGACAAGGGAAACGAGCTTGTCGCTATTGGCAATACCATTCAACAGTAACCGGGTAACCATTGAGAAAGTCCTGAGCGGATATTTTGCCTTTACCGGCCGGCTGAAGTTCCAGGGGTTCGATATATCCATTCGAAGCAGCAATGAGAAAGGCGTTGCGAGAGTGATCAAGAATACTCCCGGGAGTTTCTCCAGGCTGCTTATCGAGTTTTCGGGCCCGGAGGATCTTCATAGAAAAGGTCTTGTCGGGAGTAACGACCTCCGTCCAGGCTGCGGGGTAAGGACTCAGCCCCCGTATCTGGTCATGGACCTTTTGGACATCTTCTTTCCAATCGATCCGGCGGTCTTCCTTTCTGATCTTGGGAGCTTCCCGAAGCGGTCCTTCAACAAGACTTTTCTGAGCAACGGTCCTGTACCTTCCCCTCAACACCTTCCGGATGCTTCTCACGAGCAAGGCCGCACCAACCTCTTTCAGTTCATCATGCAGTTCTCCTGCGGTCTCATCTTCCCTGACCGGAACCTTTTCACGGTCAATGATATTTCCCGTATCGATATCCTTCTTCAGGAAAAAGGTGGTCACACCGGTCAGCGATTCACCGTTCATGAGCACCCGGTTGATCGGAGCAGCTCCCCGGTATTGGGGGAGAAGAGAAGCATGGAGGTTGATCGTTCCGAGTTCTGGAAGTTGCCATACGATCGCTGGAAGCATCCGGAAAGCCACTACTACTTGCAGGTCTGGCGCAAATTCCTTCAATCTGTTCAGGAATGTCCTCTCCTGGAGGCGTTCCGGTTGCAAAACAGGCAGGCCTTTTTCTTCAGCAAATGTTTTGACGGCTGATGGACGAGGTTTCCTTCCTCTTCCGGCAGGCTTGTCAGGAGTGGTGATCACCCCGACTACGTTCAGCCCTTCCTCTAATAAAGCTTTCAGAGAAGCTACGGCGAACTCCGGGGTTCCCATGAAAACGATCCTTTTTCCGGCAGGGTTCGTCATTCTTTCCAGGGTTCGATGCTGATCAGTTCAATGCTCTTGCCTGCCATACAGGTGTTCATTTGTGATGTGACCCTGTACCGGATCCAGAATTTCCGGCCATCTTTCTGATACCGGCTTTCAAGCTGATCAGGGATCAGTCGCTCTCCGTTCTTCAGTTTAAATACATACCGACACCCATCGAGTTCGGAGAGATCCCGGACCACAGCTTTTTCTCCCCGGTCGGTATTGTTGGTTCCAGAAAAAGAACCACAGGTGCAGAGCAAAAAGGAAAAACAGGGAAGCAGCAACCATTTCATAACCCCGGACCTTCTTTCTGCAATGATACAAGATCCGTCAACATCCTTGAAGGAAGGTGAACAGATGGGGAATGCGGAACTTTTTATTTTTGTCACCCTTCATTGATTCTATTTTCCATGCTCATTACAGTATCACCTGCCAAGCGACTGAATATTGACCCGGAATCCATTCCTGCCCGGGGAACACAACCTGACTTCCTCGATCAGGCTGGAAAATTGGTGAAGATCCTGCGTCAGTACAAGCCCCGGGACCTATCCAAGCTCATGGGGGTCAGTGCAGACCTGGCGGAATTGAACCATCAACGCTTTCAGGACTGGCAACCCCCATTCTCGGAAAAAAACGCCAAACCAGCTTTGTTCCAGTTCAAAGGTGATGTTTACAATGGGATCGATGCGCCTTCCCTGGACCAGGAGGACCTTCAATTTGCTCAGGAGCATTTGCGTATCCTGTCGGGGCTTTACGGCGTGCTGAAACCGCTGGACCTGATTCAGCCTTACCGGCTTGAAATGGGGACCAAGCTCCCGAACACTGAGGGGAAAGACCTCTACGCTTTTTGGCGGAACACCATTACCCGGGTGCTTGACCGGGCGCTTTCCGAACAGGGAGATGATGTGCTGATCAACCTGGCCTCCAAAGAATATTTCAAAGCAGTAACCCCTGAAAACCTTCATGGCCGGATCATCACGCCGGTCTTTAAAGAACGGAAAGGGAATGCTTATAAAGTGATCGGTATCCAGGCCAAAAAAGCCCGGGGGCTGATGACCCGCTTCATCATCCGGAATCGGATCGAACAGCCTGAACACCTTCAAGCTTTTGATGAACAGGGTTACTTGTTCAAAAAAGAGCTTTCCACGGAAAATGAATGGGTGTTCGTTCGTAACTGATCGGCTCCTATCTAACTTATATCTCTCTCATGCGGTATTGCTTTTTCATTCTGACCCTGTTCTTTTTCTGTCCCTATGAGGGTAAAGCCCAACAAGCTGATGTAGCAGAACGGCACAACGACCTTTTCCTGGGGTTTCGGGACCAGCCGGTTTCTCCTTTTCGTTCTCCATCCGGAAAACCAGCCCCGGATCATTGGCAGAACGAGGCCGACTATACCATCCGTGCTGAACTGGATGATGAAGCCCATCGGGTCGAGGGGGTGGTCACCATCACCTATACCAACAACAGCCCCGAACAACTGGACTTCCTGTGGTTACAACTGGAGCAGAATAAATTCCGGGAAAATTCCCGGGGAACCAAAACAACCCCTTTTGGTGGGAGATTTCGCGGAGATACTACCGAAGGCTATACCTTTCAAAAGGTCCGGGTCAAAAGAGGACATAAAGACCGAAAGGCTGCTTACCAGGTGTTCGATACCCGGATGAAAGTGGATCTGGAAGAACCGCTTGAAGGCCAAGGAGGAGAACTGGAATTGACCCTTCAATTCTCCTATAAAATTCCAACTTATGGGGCTGACCGGATGGGGCGCTTGCAAGTGGAAAAAGGATGGGTCTATGAGTTGGCCCAGTGGTATCCCCGGATGTGCGTTTTCGATGATATCAAAGGATGGAATGTCCGGCCTTACCTTGGTACAGGAGAATTCTACCTGGAATACGGAGACTTCGATCTGGCATTTACCGTCCCTTATGATCACATTGTTGTGGCTTCTGGAAAACTTCAGAATCCCGGGGAAGTGTTGACCGAAGAACAGCAGTACCGGATGGAAAAGGCTTCTGCCAGCGATGAAACGGTTCACATCATCAAAGCAGAAGAAGCTGGTGACCTGGAGAAAACCCGTCCGGT
>CAZAYA010000073.1:11141-12349 GCA_964489175.1 uncultured Flavobacteriales bacterium
TACAGGAAGGAAAGCTTACCTGGGAGTATAGGATCGAGAATGCCCGCGATGTGGCCTGGGCTTCTTCACCGGCTTTTATTTGGGATGCGGCCAAGGCTGACCTGCCAAGCGGAAAGAGCGTTACGGCCATGTCCGTATATCCTGAGGAGTCGGACGGGGATTCCGCCTGGGGGCGGTCCACGGAATACACCCAGGCATCCATCGAACATTATTCGGAACAATGGTTTGAATACCCATATCCCACGGCTGTTAACGTGGCTGGTGTCGTGGGTGGGATGGAGTACCCCGGCGTTTCCTTCTGCCATTGGAAAGCTACCAATGACGGGTTATGGGGGGTGACCGACCATGAATTCGGACACAATTGGTTCCCGATGATCGTGGGAAGCAATGAACGGCTTCACGCCTGGATGGATGAAGGATTCAACAGCTTCATCAACTATTATAGCACACAGAACTTCAATAACGGCGAGTATGAAACCAGGCTGGACAAGCTCGGAGAAGCGGTTTGGGAAATGACCGCCCGGGAACGGGAGCCGATCCGCACCTATCCGGATGTGGTGCAACCGTATAACCTGGGCATGACAGCTTATCACAAGCCGGCACTGGGGTTGTACTTGCTCCGGGAAGTGATATTGGGAGCGGACCGTTTTGATGAGGCTTTCCGGGAATACATTCACCGGTGGGCTTATAAACATCCAACCCCACTCGATTTCTTCAACACGATGGAGAATGTGGCAGGGGAAGAGCTGGACTGGTTCTGGCAGGGGTGGTTCTATTCCAACAAGGTTCTGGACCAGGCGGTCCGGGATGTACGCTACCCGAATGATGACCCTGCCCATGGAGGTATCATCGAACTGCGCAATGAGGGGGGATTGGTCATGCCCGTTTTACTGCGCATCGAAGAAACAGACGGAGACACTTCGAACCTTCACCTTCCGGTAGAGATATGGCAACGGGGCAAGAGCTGGACCTTCAAAGTGGACACGGATTCCAAGATCGAATCGGTGGTACTCGATCCCCGGGGAATGATGCCGGACGTGAACCGGACCAACAGCCGTTGGCCTTACCGGAACCCTTGAGCAGGGAAGGTGCTTCTCCTTATTTTCCTTTCCACTCCCGAAAAAACTGCTCCAGGAATGCTTCCATGAAACGATGCCTTTCTTCTGCCATGGCCCGGGCGGAGACCGTGTTCATCCGATCCTTGAGCA
>CAZAYA010000074.1:0-7841 GCA_964489175.1 uncultured Flavobacteriales bacterium
CGATCAGGACCCGCCGGTCCCCGTTGGTCCGTAGATCGAGGGGCATGGCATTGGTGGTGCCGAGGAACGCGCCCTGGGAAGTGTAGTTGCCGTCCTGGCCCCAAAAGGGAAGGAAGCCTCCGAAACCTCCTCTGCCTCTTCCGGGCCCACCGCCGAAGCGTCCGGCCCGGTCCGGGTCGTTCTGGCCATTGTTGATCCTCGCACCAGTGGTCCCCTGGCCCTTGTTGTTCTTTTGAGCATCCTGTCCTTGTCCGTCCAGGGCAAGTAAGGTCAACAGGAATATGACGATTATCGAGTAAGAACGAAAAGCGGAAGAGCAGCACAAGTGGTTCATTGCAAAGGGTTTTAACAGGGTGTTCTTTTGCGAACCTATGAAAAATGCTCATTCCATGCAAATATTATGAGCAATAATTCGTTGAACGATCATTACTGCATGATCGGGAGATTCGGCACAACTGAAAGGGACCGTGATGCGATCTTTTTCCTGTTCGAAAGATGTGAAGCAGGCATTCTTTTGTTGCATAAAATGGGAGGGAGAAGGTTTTCTCCGGACCCTTCGGCTTCACTCAGGGCCCTCCGTTCCTGATCTTTGTGGCTCTAACTAATATGACCCTCCCGATCTTGATGGGATCAAGGTTGCCTTACTATACCTCCAAGGCCTGGAAACTTAAGCATAGGAAATCAAGCATAGCGGGAGTCCCTGCTATTATTCCTGTTGGGGGATCATGAGAAATAAGAGATGCCCGTCCCTCACCCCTGCTGCTTCAGCAACCAATAAAGAACCCCAAGGCACAGCAGAACACTGATCAGCACATTGGCCACGGCGATGAGGGCATGGCCATTGCGCATCAATTCAAAGGTTTCGAAACTGAAGGTGCTGAAAGTGCTGAACCCGCCGCAAAAACCGATCAGAAGGGCCGGCCGTAACACAGGGACCGGATCAAAAAAGGAAGTTCCTGCTCCGGCTACCAAAGCCACCACCAAACAGCTCAATACATTCGCCAGCAGGGTTCCCAGTGGAAACAACACCCCACCGAAAAGGGCAAGGGTCGCTTTGGAAACCCCGAACCGGGCCAGACTGCCCAAACCTCCTCCCACGAAAACAGCGATCACCGTGCTCATAAAGGGTCAGCTCATCGGTTCCCCAACAGGAAGGCCTGGTCATCATCACCCTCTTCCTCATCGGCACCCTTTTTCTCGCGACCGAAGGTGAGATTGATGCCGAAACGCAGGTGCAGGTTCCTCGTTTTGTGGGGAATGATAGCCCCCAGGAGGTTGTCGGACATCACATAGAACTGGACCGGACCGCCGTTGATGGCAAAACCACCCCCGATGTTGATCCAGTTCCGGTGGTAGATGGAATAATCGCCGGTAACGCTGAGCCACCGCCCGATCTTGTGGTTGTAGGAAAGCGATAGGCCGGAACGAAGTTTGCCCCGAACGATCCGTCCGTACAGCAAAGCTCCGACCGTACCACTCTTGGTCAATTCGTAACTTCCGCCAAGGTAGATCTGGGGACTGAGCGGCGTCTTGTAGGCTTCATTGGACTCTTCCACCTCGAAAGTGGCGTCCAGCGAATCCATGAGCAGTTCCGTGGCATCCTGGGAGGAAGTGTCTCCCGCTCCACCTTCACCGTATAGTTCGTTGATGTCAACCCCTTCATACCGGAATTCCACCTCTTCGTTCACATAACCTTGCAAATCTTTGGTCCATTTGATATACCCCAGGTCCAGGACGCTGGCAGAAATATTGATCTTATCGGTCAATTCGTATTGGCCTCCGATATCGACGGAAAAGCCGCTGTTACCGGTCCCGATCAGATCATTGGAAGTGAACCCTTCGCTCGTGGTATCGAAAACACCGGAGGAACGCAAACTCATGCTACCGTCGACCGTCCAGGCGAAATCCTCCTCATCGGTGGTCAGCCCCAACTCACTTTCTTCGGTCCAGATGTTCTGGATCCCTTCCAGGTATTTGAAGCGTCCTCCAACGGTCAGTTTGTCATTAATCTCCCGGCTATACCCCAGGCCGAATTCATTGTAAAGGGAATAATCCACCCCGAGGCCGTCCAGGCTCGCCCTTTCTCCCAGGAAATCCCCGCCATTACCTTCCCAGACCAGCTTAATCATGTCCTTCGGATACATGAAACGGGCATCCATCCGCTGGGTCACATTAAAGGTGAAATAGTTCTTCTTGACCTTGATCCCCACGTGCAGGAGATCGAAACGGGTTGCGGTGGACAAGTAGTTCAAGTCGGCCAGCTTATCGATCAGGCCATCCATGTTAAGCTCCAGCGAATCATCGGGGCGTTGTTCTACAGCGTGGCTGTAATGAAAGCCACTGTTACTCAGACTGAAATAATTGGAGGAGATGCCCGGTAAACCTACGTTAACCTTGCTATCAGGCACGAATGAAGGGTTCACATAGGTTACCTGGGGGATGGCCCCGGTCCGGTAAAGGGAAAGGTCTTGCTGAGCACTACCGGTATGCCAGACCATCAAAAACGAGACGAGGAAAAGGAATGACTTTTTCATGTCCATCGGGCTGATTGAAGATTTCAGAATGAAAAGCGGCCGTTGACCTTGATGCCGAGCTTGACCTCCATCGTATAGGAATCGAAGATGTTGACCTCCTTACCGCTGGTGGCATTATCGGTTTGGGCCGTTCCCGTTACGATCATGTATTTGGCTTCCTGCAGGTGTTCCAGACGCTCATCCGCGAATTCCAGATCGGTGATCTTGCGGGTGGATTCCGTGACCTTTCCCTCACTATCCGTGATACCGGAAACGATCTGCCGTTCTCCTTGCGGATAAAGGGAATCGATCACCACCGTATCTTCATCGGTGAGGTACAACTGTACTTCCACGTCCACCGGGAAACCATTATCCACAATGGACCGAATGAGGAGTTTCTCAACGTTCTCCACACCTCCTTCACCGAAAGAGAAATCAACGGTATCGGTGATCGACCAACTGTGGGCATATCCTTTGAGGGGCAACCGCAAATAACTTTGCACCCTTATCTCGCTCTCATCCGTGATGAAGTCGTCATGCCCGCTGGAAGAAGGGTTCGAACTACCCGATACCGCATGGTGGATCCACTTCGGTGTGTTGTTCACCTCTGTATGGATATTGCTGTTGGTGCTATCGATCTTCACTTCAGTGGTCTTGCTCTCTCCCACCTCGGAATAATCGGGATGATCGAGCGTAGTGGGACCCCCGGTGTAGTTGAGCGGTGTTACGGCTCCCGTATTGTAATTGATGGCCCGCAGTTGATCGAAGGTAAAGCTGACGGGAAAACCGAAAGAATTGATGATGTCCAGCTCCAGGCTGGAGCTGGTGAGCTGGAAAACACCCGGAGCACTGTTCCGAAAGACCTCCAGCAGGATGGAATCCTCACTGAAGGTAATGGTCTGGTTCCCGAGATCGCCGTAAGCTTCTTTGTATTCCAGACCGGAAAGGGAAGTAATGATCTCCATGTTCCCGTTATCATTCCCCCCCGAAGGGTTGTTCATCGCCAAAGTAACATCGACATTGATCTCGTTGGAAGTACTCCCTCCATCCGTCAGGTCCCAGGTATGCCCGGAGATATCATAACTCTTGTTCACGCTCCCTCCTCCCGGTACACTAAAGGTTTTGCTGAAACTCTGCCCCCCTTGCGTCAACCCTGGAATGGTAAGGGTGATGTCACCACCGTAGGAGAAATTGGAGCTCACGGAAAAACCAAGATCTCCGTTCTTCATCATGGCTGAATCGATCTGGACCCCGGATGTGGTAGAAATGGTATACGGCGGCAGACTTGTATTATGCGTTCCTCCTCCCGGAGGTGTGCTGTAGGGAACGTTCTCAGGAGAAAAATCATCGCCGGGGAGATCGACCACATCAGACCCGTCATAAGAGAGCATTTCCCCATCGTAGACCAACGCCACCTGGCCGGTATTCTCATCGATCACGACCAGGTTGTTGCTGTCCTGCCGGGCGAGGATATCATACACCCCCAGCGAAGCTGTAGCTACCGGCGCTGCAATGCTCGGCTTCCATTGAGACTGGGACATCTTGTCGAGATCGAACTTGTCTTTGTAACAACCAGTGAGAAGCAAGGCGATCAGCAGGAGCGGAAGAAACCGTTTCATGCCGGCAGAAAGATCGGGACGTTCCATAACTGTATTCAGGCTTTAGTGCGCACCACAAAAAGAAGTGGTAACAGGATCACAAAGATAAACGCATTTTCGGATGACCCCGTTGCGTTCCATCCTTTCTTCTTCGTTATCAAGCTTTTCGGGAAAGAGTTCCTTTCAGGTCATCCAACCCATTGAACAAGAACCGGTTGGAAATGAAAACCGCCAGCAACACCGTGATCACGGAGGCCACGAAAATGGTGATCATCAGCATGATCTGGTATTTGATGGCCAGGGCCGGTGCCGTTCCTCCGAGGATCTGTCCGGTCATCATTCCTGGCAGAGATATCAAACCGACCATGGCCATGGTGGCGATCGCCGGGTTGAAGGCTTTCCGCAAGCCATCCCGCATGAAAGGCCGCAACCCTTCGGAACGGGTCGCGCCATTGGCCAACGCATAGCGGTAAAGGGTCTTTTCCCTTTGCAACCGGTTGTAATAAGCATCCAGGCCGATGATGCTGCTGCGAATGGAATTGCCGAGGATCATCCCGGAAAGCGGAATGAAATAGCGGGCCTCGAAAGTGCTCTCCAAAGGCAATACCACGCCAAAAAAGTACGCATCCACCACGATCATTCCGATAGCCACCCCGAGCATCACCGGGAAGAGGTACAACTTGTAATCCAGGTCACTCCGCCGCACGATGGTATACCCGGCGATCCCGATCATAACGAGCACCCACAATAAGTTCACCCACACGTTGTTCAGCTGAAAGATGAATTCCAGGTAAAGCCCCACCAGGATCAGCTGCACCGTCATGCGAACAATGGCGATCACCGTGTCCCGGATCAGTCCCGTGGAAAAATACCAGAAGGCCGCCAGCGGAATGGTGAAAAGCACATAGCCCGAGAGCAAGGCCGTCCATTCTATGTTGACCGTATCGTTCATGCTTCGTTCAACTGACCATTCCCGATTCTCAGCACCCGGTCGGCTCGTTCCTCCCATTCCGGATCATGGGCCACGACCAGGAGGGTTTGCTCCGGCCGCTCCTCCAGAAAAGCCTTCATCACCTTTTGCTTGCTCTCGGCATCGAGGGCGGAAGTGGGTTCATCCAGCAATACCAGTTCCTTGTTCAACAACAGACAAGCTGCCAAAAAGACCCGTTGTTTTTCTCCACCGGAAACTTCTTCAGGGGAGCGGTCCAGGATATTCGGGCTCAGTCCGAGTTGTTCCAGCATTTGCCGGGAAGTAGCTTTCTCTGGTGCCAGGTGCCGGTTGGCCCTGAAAGTGAAAGGCAGGTCGAAGAGCTCCTGCATCCGGTCCATATGGAAATTGAACTCCTGAGGCACCCAAGCCATGCGGGAACGGATAGCATGAATGTGCTGGGGATCCAAAGGCGCATCGAAAACGCGGGCCACCCCCTCATAGGTTGTGAAAAAGCCCATCAGCAATTGCAGGAGGGTACTCTTCCCGCTTCCGGAATCCCCTTTGATCGCCACTTTTTCTCCTTTGCAGATGGAGAAACCTTCGGTCCGGAAGAGTTCCTCGCCTTGCTGCCAGGTCTGCAATGCCCCCAGGGAAAGTACCGTGTTGGTCAGGTTCATGCTTCTTCCCCGCTCAGCAATGCCATGCGAAGCCGGTGAAAAGCTTCGCCAAGGTTCGATACCAGATCACCGGCGGTCATGGCCTCCATACCATACTGTTCCATAGCCCCATCACCAGCCAGACCATGAAGGTGAACACCCAGAAGAGCTGCCTGAAGGGAAGAATATCCCTGCGCCATCAGCCCTGTTATGATGCCGGTCAGCACATCACCGGTTCCGCCGGTCGCCATTCCAGGATTACCGGTATCATTGAAGAAAAACTGTCCTCCGGGAGAAGCAACAGAAGTATAAGCCCCTTTCAATACGACCACGACCTGGTATTTGGCTGCAAACTCCCTTTGTCTTCGGTAGCGATCGTGATCACCGGCTGCTTCACCAGCCATCCGGTCGAATTCCTTCGGGTGGGGGGTCAGAACGCTGCCCGCTGGCAGAAAGTGCAACCAGGTCTTGTTCTCCCCCAGAATGTTCAAAGCATCGGCATCGATGACCAGCGGGATCGATGTGTTCTGGATCAGCAACTTGAGCATCTTCTGGGTCTCTTCTCCTTTCCCGAGTCCCGGGCCAACACCGATGGCATTGAAAGCACTGATGTCGCCAGGGTTCGCGATAAACTGTTCCGAAGTATCCACCTGGCACATGCCTTCCGGCACAGAATTCTGAACGATATCATACCCACATGCCGGGACATGGGTAGTAAGCAAGCCAGTCCCACTCCTCAGACAAGCGCGGGCAGCCAATACCAAAGCCCCCATCTTGCCATAACTTCCCCCGATCAATAAGGAATGACCATAAGTACCTTTGTGACTGAACCGGGGGCGGATCTTCAGCACGTTGTGGAAATGGAACGGTTCCAGCAGCTCCTGTTCCGCTTCCAGCGAAGCGATGAAACCAGCATCCAGACCGATGGGGATCAATTCCCAGTGTCCGACATAGGGAGCATTGTCCGCGAAGAAGAAAGCCAGCTTGGGCACTTCAAAGCTCAGGGTACGGGTAGCCCGTATGATGGTCTTCCGGGTGTTCTCCGTGTTATCTTCCGCAAAAAGGCCGGAGGGCATGTCCACGGCCACCACTTCGCATCCACTTTCATTGATATGTTCGATAGCTTGGGCTGCCAAACCTTTGGCCGGACGGGACAAGCCAGTACCGAACAAGGCATCCACCACCACCGCATTCTCAGGAAGGTCGGGGAACGCTTCTTTTTTCCGAATATCCGTGATGTCCAGCTTCAGCTTCCGCAAATGTTCCTCATTGGTCGCAAAATCCTCCGAGGTCTTGGAAGAAAAACGAACGATGTGTACATGCACCTCATATCCAGCATTGTGCAGGTACCGGGCGATCACCAGACCATCTCCCCCGTTATTGCCAATGCCACAGAAAACATGGAACGGCCGGTCGGTCCCGTAAAGCATTTCGATCCGCTGATAGCAAGCAGAAGCTGCTCGCTCCATCAGGTCGATGGAGGCGACGGGCTCGTTTTCGATGGTATAGGCATCAGCCCGGCGGATCTGTTCGGCGGATAAGATCTTCATAAGCGTTAGGAACGAAGATACATCACGACAAAGCTCCTTCGAATTCCCTGGAGTAGAAAAAGAGGTCGGGGCTCATGAACAAGGAAGCGATCCCACCGATCATCGAGATCACGGAGAGGATCAGGCCGATGATCGCACAAATGCGACCAGCATCCAGGTTCTGGTAACTGGCACGGGTATAGCGATCCGGATCGTCCCGGTACAAGCGAAGATCCTGGCGGGCAAGGAGCAGTGCGGCAATGCTCGTTCCCACACCCACAATACCATAACAACAGCAGGCAGGGATGGAAACGATCCCCAATACCAGTACAGTAGTACTATTGGGAAGTGGGATAGCCGTTCGAGGCGTTCTCTCCTGGTCTTCTCCGGCGTTTTCAGGGACTGGAGCATCGGACATGGATCAAAGGAATTTTTGGCAATAATTGAACAACATCAGAGCAGCGATCAGGCCGAACAAGGACTTCAAAAACAGCGGCCCCTGGCGAAAAGGCCACTTCAAGTGAATGCCCAGAACAACAAAAAGTGCCCCCGTGGGCAACAGGGGTGGATACAGCCACAAACATTCCAGCAGGTCCCCTTTCAACAAAGCGATC
>CAZAYA010000074.1:7851-12200 GCA_964489175.1 uncultured Flavobacteriales bacterium
GATCAAAGCCCGTTGCATTCCACAACCCGGACAGTGTGTTCCCAGCATCTCCTTGTAAGAACACTGAAGCAGATGGGCTTCCAACCATTGGACGAGCTCATGCCACATGGTCGCTCCATTGTTCGTGGATTCGCAACACTTCTGGCAGAACAGGGGTTTGTTCATCATTGCGGATCACCTCATCAGCATAAGGCAACTTTTTCTCGTCGGGCCATTGCCGTTGCATGCGTTGGCGAACCGCCTCTTGCGAAATACCATCTCTTTCCCGAACACGTTGTATCCGCAATGCTTCCGGGGCCGTCACCAGGATGAGGCGGTCCAGGTGCTCATGCCCTCCAGTCTCGATCAGGATGGCCGCTTCTTCGATCAGGTAAGGAGCTTGTTGTTGTTCGGCCCATTGTCCGAAGTCCTCCCGGACCGCTGGATGAACGATAGCATTGAGCTGTTGGAGTTGCTCCTCGTCGTTGAACACGATCACCGCAAGCTTCTGCCGATCCAGTTGTCCCCCGGGCAGTACTTCTTCCCCGAATGTTGTTCGGAGTTTTTCCTGCAAACCGGGGTCGGTACCCATCAATTCTTTGGCGCGGGCATCAGCATCATAGACAGGAACTCCCAGATGCCTGAATATCATACAAATGACGGATTTCCCGCTTCCGATCCCTCCGGTGACACCAACACTGAGCATGCCTATTTATGGATGATGAATTCAACGCTTTCCGGCTCCCAGCGAACATCTTCTACAAAAGCAGGATGATCGGTCAGCTTCACTTTCAGTTTGGACAATTCCCGGAGCTTCTCAGGGTCTTTGGGAATATCGACCACGGCACGGAACATGTTCTTTTCCACCTTATTATAACTGCGAAACCCCACCTGAAAGCTCACATCCACGGAATCAGGGTAGGTTTTCAGTTCCATTCCCTTGGTTTCTTCCCGGACCTTGACCGGAATGGAGATAGAACGCTCGGTAAATTCATCCACGGGGATGGTCAGTTGAACACGGGCAGGTTCAAACGTCATTTTCCCAGGATACCGCTCTCGGGCCAGGCTGACCTCACGGGTAACGATCTTGTCCAGACCAGACAAACTCAGGACCTCTGTCCTGACCGTCTGCAGCGAATCCACCAACGAAACGGGACCTTTCACTTCCACCCGGGGAGGCTCCACTTCAATGTCACCTGACACCCGGAACTGTTTCCGAAGATCCAGGTCGGTCACCGGACGAACAGGAACCATCCGGGTCATCTTATCGCCATAGACCACTTTCAGGGTATCCGGATGGACCTTGAGGATCTTGGTCTGATCGTTGAACTGTTCGGTAAGGTCACCGATCAGTTCCTGGGTGGGCAGGTAAGAATGGTCTGCCCGTTCCCGGTATTTGAGCTTCCCCACATCCACTTGCAATTTCTTCTCGCGGTGGAAGAATTTGTAGGAAAGCAGGTCGAAGCCATGCGAATTGATCTCCAGTTTGATGGAAGGGGGAAGGTCATTCACCACCACTTTATCTTCCGGCAGGTTCTCATACCTGACCGGGAACCTCACAAAAGTCGTGTAATTCCTGGATAAGGCCATGAGCAGCCAGATAAAGACCGATACCAGAAGGCAGGCCAGAAAAACATAGAACTGCCGGTTCAGCCTTTTCCTGAGGGACCGCCCTATGGCCTTGAAGAACGCCATGCGAAGGATCAGGAAAGAAGCCCGTTCAGGAGGACTCGTTCTGCCCGGAAAGCTGGGTGGTGGAATCCATGGAGATGGCATTCTTTTCGACCCGGAGCCGGTTACCATCTTCCACAGTGATAACAACGGAATCGTCCTTCATCTCAGCGATCTTACCATGAACCCCTCCGATGGTGACCACCTTGTCCCCTTTGGCCAGGTTCTCCCGGAATTTCTTCTGTTCTTTGGCCTTCTTGGTCTGTGGGCGGATCATGAAGAAATAGAAAACGACGATGATCAGGATCCAGGGAAGGAAACGGAGCCATCCACCTCCTTCTCCCCCACCTTGGGACTGCAACAGTAAAATATCTTGAAAGATCTCCATAATCAGGATCGGCTTTAAAGTGCGGGTTCAAAGGTAAGATTTCCGATCACTCCTCAGCGCCGGGCGCCATCACTTCTCCTTCCAGTGCCAGCATGGTGGTAGATGGGGAAGTATTGGCCACAACGGATACCGTTTTATGCTGTTTTCCCCGATCTCCTTCACTATCATAGACCACTTCTATAACACCTTCTTCACCGGGCGGAATGGGCTCTTTAGGCCATCCTTCCGGGACCGTACAACCACAACTGGGCTCCACCGCGCTGATCAGCAAGGCTTTTCCCCCAGTGTTATGGAAACGGAAGGTATAATGCACTTTTTCCCCTTCAGCGATCCGGCCGAAATCATAGGTTTGCTCTTCAAAGGAAAAGGCCGGCAATTCCTCCTTATTCGTCTTGTCGTAAGCCGAATGGGGATTGCTGATCATATCAGAAGAAACCCCTTCCTGTTCCGGATCGTGCTGATCGGTCAGCCAACACCCCCCCAGCGATACTGCGATACTGAAAAGTAAAGAACAGGCAAAAAACCGGGAAAAGATGATGGGAAGCGTTTTCATGATCAAAACTTATTCGATAAGGCCCCGGCCGATCTTTTTGATCTTTCCTTCCTCCCGGAGCATTGTTACAGTCTTATCCAGGATACCGTTGATGAAGGAATTGCTTTTCGGGGTGCTGTAGAACTTGGAGATCTCTATGAATTCGTTCAGGGTGACCTTGACCGGAACCTCCGGAATCTCCCTGACCTCTGTAAGCGCCATTTCCATGATCAGCATATCCATGAGAGCTATCCGCTCCATTTCCCAGTTCTCCGCTTTTTGGGCGATCAATTCCCGGTTCTCCGCATGCTGGTGAATGCTCTTCCGGAACAGTTTCGCCGCATAATCAGGATCTTCTTCTTCATCCCGGTACAAAGGAAGAAGGGTAACATCAGTACTGGAAACTTCAAGCTGGTCGATGGTGCGGATCACCATCTGGCTGACCAGATCAAGATCGTCCACCCAGTAGATACTATTCTCTTCGAAAAAGGCCTGCAACAACTCAGAATTAGCAATGTGCTCCCGGAACAGTTCCATCAGGAGCTTCTGATCGTTCCGGAAAGAATCCTGACCGGAATCCATATACGTGTGATAAGCCTCGGATTCCCGGATCGACTGAAAAACCCTGTTAACGAGGTCCTGCCGTTCTTCCCAGCCCAGCTTCGTCTTTTCTCTTTCCACCTGCAAAACCTGGCTGTCGGCGAGCAAGGTCAAGACCCGGTTGTCCACGAACTTGCGGTTGGGATGAAGGTCTTCCTCCTTTGGGAGTTTCTTGCGCTTGCCTTCTTCTATTCGCCGTTCCGCCGCATCCCGGACCTCCCGGAATAGCAACAGCAGCCGGATGTACAACTCCCAGATCTTCTGAATACTGAAGAACAATTCCTTTTCGCCCCGGGCGAGATCATCGTTCTCAGATTGGAAGTAAGCATAGAGGGCCTGAAGGACCTTGATGCGAAGATGTCTCCTGTTCAGCATGATAGTTCGATCCGCCCCCCTCTTCTCCGATCCGTGAAATTATAACTACTTTTGACGACTACCGGGCGTTCGGGGTGGCAAAGTTAGGACTTTTTTCTCCTGTTGGATCGCCATAAGCAACCTGTTCCAACTGGCTGGAATAAGTTCTCCACCCTTTGGACCGGTTAACTTTCTTTTGATCAGCTTCCTATGAAAGGGATCAGCGCCCTCAAGCATCTCAACAAATATTTCAGGAAATACAAATGGCGTTTTCTGTTGGGGATCCTTTTCATCGCCCTCTCCAACATCTTTGCTGTATTCGCGCCCCAGGTGATCCGCGAAGCTTTCGACGCTATCGAGAAGTTGGCCGAGCAATTTCAGGAAGACCCTTCCAGTACCCTGAAGGACCGCATCACCGAGCTGGCCCTGACCTATGCCGGCCTTTACCTGCTGTTCTTCTTTCTAAAAGGTGTTTTCCTCTTCTTTACCCGGCAAGCCCTGATCGTCATGTCCCGCCACATCGAGTTCGACCTCAAGAACGAGGTCTATGCCCACTATCAGGAACTTACCCGGAGTTTTTACAAGCAACACAATACGGGAGACCTGATGAACCGGATCACGGAAGATGTGACACGTGTGCGCATGTACCTGGGGCCGGCCGTCATGTATTCGATCAATCTTTTGGTGCTGTTCATCATGGTGGTCACCGTGATGCTGAATGTGAATGTTGAGCTTACTCTCTATGTGCTCAGCCCCCTTCCGGTCCTTTCCGTGACCATCTATTTCATCAGCAGCATCATCAACCGGAAAAGCGAACGTGTTCAG
>CAZAYA010000075.1:0-12017 GCA_964489175.1 uncultured Flavobacteriales bacterium
GCAGCTCACATCATCAGCATAGATCTCCAGTTCAGGCTTGGCGTTCATCGTGGCATCGTCGCTCAGCAAGATGTTAGCGTTGGACTGGAACGCGTCGATCTTCTGCGCATTGGGATGAACGTGTACCTTGCCGTTGAATACGCCCGTGGCCTTCTCATCGGCAATGTACTTGTACAACTCATTGGAGTAGCAATTGGGCTTGGTGTGGTGAACGAGCGTGTGGTTGTCCACATGTTGCTTCCCCTTGAGCATGAACAGGCCGTGCAATTTTGTTTCACAATGCTCAGCATCGGCCTCGATGTTGAGATCATTGCGGACCAGCCCGCCGTTCAGGGTCACCGTATTGATGGTGAAGTGGCTCTCAGTGGCCTGATGAGCCTGGTCGGTGGCAATGTGGTAATGGCCTTCGTCCTCATACTGGATCTTATCAACCGTAAGACTCCCTTTGGCCTGCACCACGTATTCGTTGACAATATTGCTGAAGGCCTTCTCACCCTTCAGTGAATGATAGCTTTCCACCAGTTCCAGCTCACTGCCTTCTTCCACCACGATCAGGTTGCGTTGCTGGGCGGAAACACCACTGTCACTAAGCAGGTGGATGATGTGAACAGGGCGGTCGGCCTTTTGGCCTGCGGAAAGGTGGACGAAAGCACCGTCCGTGGCAAAAGCCGCGTTCAGAGCCGTGAAAGGCTCATTGAGGTGGTCGGCATAGCGGCCGTAATGTTGCGCTATGAGGTCCTGCTGGTCAGCGCCGAGGGTGGACAAAGCAGCAACGGTGACTTGGCCATCGCTCACTTCGGAAAGGTCTTTCCGGAAAAAACCGTCCACGAACACCAACCTATCGGCATTCAGGCCTTCTATCGTATACGGGGCAACATCCACATCGCCGGTGAAAGGCTGTTGGCTATAAGAGCCATTGAGCACCTTCTTGATGCGGGTGTATTTCCAGCGTTCCACCTTGGTGGTTGGGAACTGCAGCTCTTCAAGCGCCTTGCGGCCTTCCTCACGAAGGGTCTCCATTCGTTCAGGACCGGCCGGAAGGTTGCTGCCGAAGTTCTCCAGGAACTTCGTTTTGGTCTCGTTCTGTTGGGTCGCTACGGGAGTGTCCATATCATTGCATGCTTCACGGATCAGGCCGAAACGCCTTCCTCCTTCAACCAATCGTATCCTTTTTCTTCGAGTTCATGGGCCAGGCTCTTGTCGCCGGTCTTGACGATTCGTCCATTGGATAACACATGCACCTTATCAGGTACGATGTGGTCGAGCAGGCGCTGGTAGTGGGTCACTACGATGGTAGCGGAATCCTTGCTGTGCAATTTGTTGACCCCGTTCGCCACGATCTTGAGGGCGTCGATGTCAAGGCCCGAATCCGTTTCATCGAGGATCTTGAGCTTCGGCTCGAGCATGGCCATCTGGAAGATCTCGTTCCGTTTTTTCTCTCCTCCGGAGAAATTCTCGTTAACGGCACGGTTGGCCATTTTCGGGTCCATCTCCACGAGCTTGGCCTTTTCACGGATCATCTTCATGAAATCCTTAGCATCGATGGGATCCTGCCCTTTTGCTTCCCGGATCTGGTTCGTGGCCGTCCGCAGGAAATTCACGTTGGTCACCCCGGGGATCTCCACAGGGTATTGAAAAGCAAGGAAGACCCCTTCACGGGCCCTTTCCTCGGGGTCGAAACCGAGCAGGTCGTGGCCATCATAGGTCACTTTCCCTGCGGTGATCTCGATATCCTCCCGTCCGGCCAGGGCCGAAGCCAAGGTAGATTTACCGGATCCGTTCGGCCCCATGATGGCATGGATCTCTCCGGGGTTCACGTCCAGGTCGACCCCTTTGAGGATCTCCTGTCCGTCTATTGCAGCTTTCAGTCCTTCTATCTTCAGTAGCATGGCTTTCGGTTTTCTTCGTTCCGCCGGTCTTCCGGCTGATCATCCCACGCTCCCTTCCAGGGAGATGGCCAACAATTTTTGAGCTTCCACGGCGAATTCCATGGGCAGCTTGTTCAATACTTCCTTGCAATAGCCGTTCACGATCAGACTGACCGCTTTTTCCTCATCGAGGCCCCGCTGGTTGCAATAAAAGATCTGGTCCTCCCCTATCTTGGAAGTAGTGGCTTCATGCTCCACCATCGCCGTTTTGTTCTCCACTTCGATGTAAGGGAACGTATGGGCACCACAAGTATCGCCCATCAAGAGCGAATCGCACTGCGAGAAGTTCCGCATGTTCTCCGCGTTGCGGGTCCCTTTGACCAGTCCACGGTAAGAATTGTCGCTCCGACCGGAGGAGATCCCTTTGGAAATGATGGTACTCTTGGTGTTCTTGCCGATGTGGATCATTTTGGTCCCGGTGTCGGCCTGTTGGTGGCGGCCGGTAACGGCGACCGAATAGAATTCCCCAATGGAGTTGTCCCCTTTGAGCACGCAGGAGGGATATTTCCAGGTAACGGCCGACCCGGTCTCCACCTGCGTCCAGGAGATCTTGGAATTCTTGCCTTCACAGAGACCGCGCTTGGTGACGAAGTTGTAAACTCCCCCATTGCCTTCCTTGTCACCCGGATACCAATTTTGAACGGTGGAATACCGTATCTCAGCATTGTCAAGAGCGATCAGCTCAACAACAGCCGCATGAAGCTGGTGCTCATCACGAACAGGAGCCGTACAACCTTCGAGGTAGCTCACGTAGCTACCCGGCTCGGCGATCACAAGCGTCCGCTCAAATTGACCGGTATTGGCCTCGTTGATCCGGAAATAGGTGGACAGTTCCATCGGGCAGGTCACCCCTTCAGGAATGTAGCAGAAGGAGCCGTCGGAAAATACCGCACTGTTGAGAGCCGCGAAGAAGTTATCGTTGTTCGGCACCACGTGACCCATGTACTTTTTGACCAGTTCGGGGTGTTCCTGGACCGCTTCGCTGAAAGAGCAGAAGATGATCCCCAGTTCCTCGAGCTTTTCCTTGAAGGTAGTATGTACGGAAGTGCTGTCCATCACCACGTCCACGGCCACTCCGGTCAAGGCTTTTTGCTCTTCCAAAGGGATACCAAGCTTCTCGAAGGTGTCCAGGATCTCCGGGTCCACTTCGTCGAGGCTGTTGTACTTGGGCTTCTTCTTGGGAGAAGCGTAGTAATAGATATTGTCGTAATCCGGCTTGGTATAGGTGTGATGGGCCCAGGTGGGTTCCTTCATCTTTTTCCATTGCCGGAAGGCTTCCAAACGCCATTCGAGGAGCCAGTCCGGCTCGTTCTTTTTGTTGGAGATCAGGCGGACAATGTCCTCGTTGATCCCTTTCGGCGCCTTTTCCGTTTCGTATTCAGTGGTGAACCCGTACTTGTAATCGCTTTCAGCGACACTTTCCAAAAGTTCCTCTTCATTTTTTTGTTTGCTGTCCTCAGCCATAGGTCCCTGCATTCAAATTCTTAAATAGAAAAACTTTCGCCGCAACCACACGTCCGATTGGCATTGGGGTTGACGAAAGAGAAGCCCTTGCCGTTCAACCCCCCGCTATAATGGAGCTCCGTTCCGGCAAGGTAGAGGAAGCTCTTCTTATCCACAAGGATCTTGACTTCATTGTCTTCGAAAACCTTGTCGGTATCGAGTTGCTGGCTATCGAAATCCAGGTCGTACATCAATCCGCTGCAACCACCCCCCTTCACGCCTACACGGATGAAAACGGGTTCTTCATACCCACCGTCTTTAATAAGCTTCCGAACCTGGTCACGTGCGTTGTCCGTTACTTTGATCATCGCTGTTCGGTTTTGATCCTGCTCCCTGTTCAACACCTCCCAACCCACAATAGTTCAAGGGAAACGGCGATTATTTAGATGAATTCTAAATTACTTTTCGCCCGCAAATATACCTAATTTATGGTATTGGTCAAGGGGGGAAAAGTGAGCAGTGAGGAGTAAGGAGGGGTTTCAGTGCTCAAACCGCGATGGAACCTCAAACCCTGCTCACTGTTTACTCCTCACTGTTCACTAAGACCTATCTTTGCACCTACATCAAAATCCCCCTTTCATGCTAGACCCTTCCGAAAAGACCGATCTGTCCGAGCTGGGTGAGTTCGGACTGATCCGTCACCTCACCCAGAAGATCGAATTGCAGAACGAGAGTACTGTGAAAGGGGTAGGTGACGATGCCGCCGTGATCGATAACGATGGCATGCAAACGGTGGTGACCACGGACATGCTCCTGGAAGGGATCCATTTCGACCTGACCTACGTACCGTTACGCCATTTGGGCTACAAAGCCGTGATCTCGAATTTATCGGACGTCTACGCCATGATGGCCCAGCCCCAGCAGATCGTCGTTTCGCTGGGCATTTCCAGCAAATTCCCTCTCGAGGCCATCGACACCCTTTACGAAGGGATCCACCTGGCTTGCCAGAACTACAACATCGATCTGGTGGGTGGCGATACCACTTCCTCCGCTTCCGGTGCCGTGATCAGCATCACGGCCATCGGGCAAGTGGAGAAGGGCAAGGCCGTCTACCGCAGCACGGCCAGGGAAAACGACCTGCTCGTCGTATCCGGCGACCTGGGGGGTGCCTTCATGGGCCTGCAGGTACTGGAACGTGAAAAAAAGGTGTTCAAGGAAACGAAAGGCGTACAACCCGACCTGGAAGGACATGATTACATCCTCGAACGCCAGCTCAAGCCGGAAGCCCGCCGGGACATCGTGAAGAAGCTCCAGGATTATGACATCCACCCCACCTCCATGATCGATATCTCCGATGGCCTGGCTTCCGAAACCCTTCACATTTGCGAAGCCTCGAATATGGGCGTGGAGCTGTACGAAGAAAAATTCCCCATCGACCAGAAGACTTACGACACGGCCCGCGATTTCAATTTCGACCCTACCGTTTGCGTTCTGAGCGGGGGCGAGGACTACGAACTGCTCTTCACCATCCCGCCCGAACATTATGAGATCGTTGAACATGACCCTGACCTGACCCTCATCGGCCACATGACCGATGCGTCCTCCGGCCGGACCATGACCACCAAGAACAACAAGTCGATCGAACTCACCGCCCAGGGCTGGGATGCCATCCTCAAAAGCTGACCCCCATGACCTCCCTTCAGAATTACATCAACGGCCAATTGTGCGCCCCCTCCAGCGGCCAGTACATCGACAATTACCAACCCGCCACGGGACAAGCTTATTCGAAAGTACCGGATTCCGGCCCTGAGGACGTTCAGCAAGCGGTGAAAGCAGCGCAAAAAGCCTTTCCGGAATGGAAGAACATGGACAAGGAGCAGCGCTCGAAACTCCTCCTCCGCGTGGCCGACCTCATCGATGAGAACCTGGAACGACTGGCCCAAGCCGAATCGAAGGACAACGGCAAACCTGTCTCCCTGGCCCGGAAAGTGGACATTCCCCGCGCCTCGAGCAACTTCCGCTTCTTCGGCACGGGGCTGATGCACTTCGCCTCCGAATCTCACGAAATGGAAGGGATGGCGATCAATTACACCCTGCGCGAACCTGTGGGCATCGCCGGCTGCATCTCCCCCTGGAACCTGCCCCTTTACCTCTTCACCTGGAAGATCGCTCCGGCATTGGCAGCCGGGAACTGCGTGGTGGCCAAACCTTCGGAGATCACCCCCATGACAGCCTGGCTCCTTTCCGAACTCTGCATCGAAGCCGGCATTCCGGCAGGTGTGCTCAACATCGTTCACGGACAAGGCCCCAACGTGGGACAAGCCATCGTAGAGCATCCGAATGTAAAAGCCATCGCTTTCACCGGCGGAACGAAGACCGGCGCCGAGATCGCCCGGCAAGCCGGGCCAATGTTCAAGAAGCTCTCCCTGGAGCTGGGCGGCAAGAACCCCAACCTCATCTTCGCCGATTGCGATTTCGACAAGATGCTGCACACCACCGTGAAGTCGTCCTTTGCCAACCAGGGCGAGATCTGCCTCTGCGGCTCCCGCATCCTCATCGAAGCTTCCCTTTATGATCACTTCAAGGAAGCGTTCCTGGAAAAAGTGCAGCAACTGAAGGTCGGCGATCCCGAAGCCGAGGACACTGACCTCGGGGCGATCGTTTCCCAACAACACCGCGACAAGATCCTCTCCTACATCGACCTGGCCCAGGAGGAAGGTGGGACCGTCCTGCATGGCGGAAGATCGGTGGAACTGGAAGGAGACCTGAAGAACGGCTGGTACATCGAACCCACCGTTATCGAAGGACTTTCCTCCACCTGCCGTACCAATCAGGAAGAGATCTTCGGCCCGGTCGTGACCCTCATGCCCTTCGAGACCGAAGAAGAAGCCCTGAAGATCGCCAATGGCACGCCTTATGGGTTAGCTTCCACGGTGTGGACCGGCAATGTGGACCGCGCCCATCGTGTGGCCCGGGAACTGGAGTCCGGCATCGTGTGGATCAACTGCTGGCTGTTGCGCGACCTGCGTACACCTTTCGGCGGCACCAAGAGCAGTGGCGTGGGCCGGGAAGGCGGTTTCGAAGCCTTCCGTTTCTTCACGGAACCGAAGAATGTTTGTGTGCGGGTGCGGTAGGGGCCCGGCACACAAGCCCTGGCGGGTATCAAGTATTAAGTACAAAGTATCAAGAATTCAGGCACCCCAAAGGGGATGGAAGAACCCACCTGTTGAGGAAAGCCTCTTAATACTTTGTACTTGATACTACGTACTTCTCAGAAATCCCCCTCATCCCCCTCATCATAGAGAAACTCATCGTAGGGGCTGAGGTTGGCCTTGACCTGCATCTTCATGTACCGTTGGTGGAACTCTTCTTCATCCCTGGAAGCGTTCAGGTACTCGATGCGGTAGTTGTCGAAATTGTTGATGGCCTCGCGCTCTTCTTCGGTGAGGGACTTGCCGGTAAATTCCTTCTCGCGGAGATCATTGATGCTCAGCGGAAGGCCGGCTTCATCCTTAACGCGTTTGCGTTCCTGGATATCGAAGTGCTTGCGGCTGCGGTCCATGGGTGTGTAACTTGACAGGAACAAATCTACACCTTCCGTTCCCGGATCCAAGGGACCCCTGGCAAAGCTTTTGAACATTTTGATGTGAATAGAAGGAAGGAGCCACTAGCGAAGGGCCACTAGCCATTAGGGGAGCGGTTAGTAACTGGCGATGAGCTAATAGGTGGGCTGAACTGATCTTCTGGTCATTGCAAGGGTGGGCGAAGGGGGCAGGTTGTTAGAAGGTTCTGTCGTCATTCATCATTCCCTTCAGCCCTGCGGCTAACTTTCTCTATCCGCTTCCTGTCCATCTCCCGGAGCTTTTGTTGCAATTCCTCGTCATCGGGATGGGCCAGGACCTTTTTCTTCATCCGGGCATAGTCCGGATCGTTAGCGTAATAGGTATCGACAAGGATAGAATTCGGGAAGAGGTAGACCGCAAAGCCCAGAACACCCCAAACGAGAACCCTCTTGAAGATCCGCCGGAAGTAGTTGTTCCACTGGCGAAGGGCAAAAAAAGTGGCGATAAGAGCAATACTTCCGGTTCCGATAAGTCCAACGACCTGCATAGTGCCAGCTCCCGGGTAGAGTTGCAACTTGAACAACAACCCCGTGACCAGGATCGATAACGAGATTCCCAACCCAATGGCGATAAGGATCCTCAGAGCATTGGTATCTCGATAGGACTCCTTTTTCAATATCCCGCCGAATCCGATCCCATTAAAAAGAGCGAATCCAAACAAAAAATATAGGACCCCAAGCAACGAGATGCCCAGAACAGCCAACAAACTACTCACCGGTACATGCAGGTACCTGAACATTAATCCCAGTAAACCGCCAATAGCAGTGATGAGTTCGAGTTTCTTCATTGGTTTTTTAGATTAATGAACTCATTAAAAGCCTTCCAATCCAGCTACAACTCCAAATAAAACCCCAAAGCCGAACGTTCGCCCTAAAACACCTCCATAATACCATGCCCCCGATCTTTTTTCTTTTTTGCTCAGCATTACGATCGAACGGATCAGGATAAAAGCTGACAAAGGGGCCCGGATAAGCATAAAAGCATGGTACCGGCTATCCCATGAATAGGGAGAAGAAGAATCCACCAAGTCATACTTGGCCAACACGATCCCTATCATATACGCTGACCATAAAACCAAAGCCCCAAGATGGTAGATCTTGTGCCAGATCGTGCCTTGTTTAACATGATCGGGAAGAAATGCTGCGGAGACCGGAAAATAGAACAGACTCAGAAGGATGAAGAGCAATGTGTGAAATAAGCCTCCCAAAGGAATTTTCGCATAACTTATCACCAATACCGGCAATGCCAGCAGCAACATTACTTTCTCTATCCTAGTGAAGGATACAAGGGATATCATCTTTCATTAAATAAAATACGAAGCTAGATCATTAGCAATTTCTGATCGCTTCCTCTGCACAAGTTACTCCCTGCTTTAAAGTATTTGCTCCTGCACTTGCGATGAAAAAAAGTGTTGAAGTAACACTTTCAAATGTCTTCTGTAATTCCCTATTCATACAAAAATCAAACCTCACACAAAAACAAGGAGCAGCACTTACATCCACCCCATTACCAGCATATTCTTCGCCATTTATCACAAACCCATTTACGGCCTGAGAAGCCTTCATATATCGTATTGAAGCCAATGTGGACAAGGTCCTGGTCTTAACCGAATTATTAAACCGACGCTCAGGAAGAATTAAGGAGATGAATTCATAAGCCTTAATAACCTTCGTAGATATTCTGGGATCCTGAATATTCCATGCCCTTGCCACTCCTGAATAAATAACCCTCTCCAAAGATCTTACTCGAGTGGTGGTATCAATATCTGGTCGAATACCTTCAGTAGCTTGAGAAAAAGCGGTGACTGCATCACTTTCCCACCTTTCTATAGCAACCTGTGTGGATGGGGACTCTATCTCCCTCTGAACAGAATTTGCAAACTCAACAGAAGTCATGATCTGTCGCCCATACTCATCAAACGGATTAGCAGGATTTTCCGGACGAAAAGGCCTTCTTTTCTGCTCTCTCCCCTTCACAATAACCTGCTCTTCTTGCTCTCCTTCAATATATCCCAACTTCTTTGCCTGTTTTTCTATATCAGGAGCCAACGGCCTTTGCGTATCAAGAATAAATCCAGCTTCCTCTTTACTGAACCCTGTTTTTTCCAAGTTGCCCATCAGGAAATCCAATTCTTTCTCCTCCAAAGGGAAACTCTCCACCAAGACCGCCATTTTTTCTTTCTTGGACACAGAACTGTCTTCCAATTGCGTGACCAAGCTTCCACTTTGCCCACCATTACCCTTTGATGTTTGGGATCGATGTAAACTCTCTTTCTCACAGGAATACAATAAAAAAGATGATAGCATGGCCAATCCCATTGAAAATCTCATAGCAGAGAGGGTTTTAATTGCTGAAAGATAGTTTCATGCAACCTTAGAAATATATTTTCGATTTAAAAACTCAAAAATGATGTAGAATTTGATTCTAAAAACATCATGTATAATATTATAATATTAATAATGAGTTATTTACAATATGTATGGTCAAAGTCTTGACATAGGTGAAAGACTGATATCTAACACCCTGAACAATAGACGCGACGATCAATTGGAGTTTTAGCTGCTACGGTCTCCTCTCCACGGAAACAGGCATTTCGAGCCCTTCATTGATCCTGCACGAATTTTTAAGCGGACAGGCCTCATGTCAATGCAATACCCCTTGTTGCACTTTTTTCTATAACCCTCTTCACCACCCTATTGGCAGTGGCAAGTGGCTAATACCCTCCCAACCAAAGTCATTGCCATTCCAACCCTAACACTTATTTTTGACCGACCATTCAGTCAACAAAAAATGGCACCCCGGACCGAAGAACAATTCAAAGCAATACGCGGCCGCAGCCGGACCCTGATCCTGGAAACGGCGCTGGGACTCTTCTCGGAACAAGGGTACCGGGGGACATCAGTAGAGCAGATCGCCAAGAAGGCCGGAGTGAGCAAAGGCTTGATCTACAATTACTTCTCCAGTAAAAAAGAAGTACTGACCGGGATCTTCGAACTGGCCATGTCCGAAATGGACGACCTCTTCGAACAAATGGAAGGTGGAACGCCAAGAGAACAACTATCTTCTTTGATCCGCATCTTTTTCCAGAACATCAGGGATAAAAAGGAATTCTGGCGCCTCATGATCCCCATCGCTGTCCAGGCTGGATTCACCGACATCAAAACGATGGTTTCCCAAAAGATCTACGGGTATTACCATGTTTTGGAACGTTTCCTGGCAGATATAGGGGTCACGGACCCCGCCGGAGAAGCCAAGCTCATGGGGGCGCTCTTCGATGGGATCGCCGTGCAATACCTCATACTCGACCACGATTACCCGATCGACGAGATCGAACAAACCTTACTCAACAAATACCAAGACCATGCATAAACTCCTGACCCTACTGCTGCTTGGAATCTCCCTCACCCTCTCCGCCCAGAACGCCAGGACCATCATGGAGAAGGTGGACCAGAAAATGCGGGGCAAGACTTCCCAGGCCGAAATGACGATCAAAGTGGTGCGCCCTTCCTGGAGCCGGACCATGAAGATGAAAAACTGGAGCAAAGGCGATAACCTCGGCATGGTCCTGATCACCGCCCCGGCCAAAGAAGAAGGAACCGCCTTTCTGAAACGCGGGAACGAGGTCTGGAACTGGGTGCCCCGCGTGGAACGCACCATCAAACTTCCCCCTTCCATGATGATGCAATCGTGGATGGGAACAGACTTCACCAACGATGACCTCGTCAAACAGTCTTCGATCGTGGACGACTACCACCACAAGGTCGTCGGCGATTCCACCATCCGGGGGCGGGACTGCTACAAGATCGTGCTCACCCCGAAAAAGGATGCGGCCGTCGTTTGGGGCAAACTGATCACCTGGGTGGATAAGCAGGAATTCATTCAAATGCGCACGGAATCCTACGATGAAATGGGCGAATTGGTCAATGTGATGCAAGGCTCCGACATCAAAGAACTCGGAGGACGTACACTGGCCTCCACCATGGAAATGATCCCTCAGGACAAGGAAGGCCACAAAACGATCATGATCTACGAGTCGATCACCTTCAACGAGCCCATCGAGGACAGCTTTTTCACCACCCGGCAAATGAAAAGCCTTAAATAAACAGGAGCCTTGCTACTGAAGCTCGCCTGGCGGAACATCTGGAGAAACCAACGAAGGACCTGGATCACGGTCGCTTCCATCCTGTTCTCGGTCTTCTTTGCCGTGATCATGCGTACCATGCAGCTCGGCATGTACGACAAGATGATCGACAATGTCGTCCGCTTTTACACCGGCCACCTGCAAGTCCACAAGAACGGCTACTGGGACGAGCAAACCCTCAACAATTCCTTTGCCTCCAGCGACAGCCTGGAGCAGGCCGTCCGGGGAACCCGCGGCATCGAGGCGGTGATCCCCCGACTGGAAGGCTTCGCCCTCAGCTCCCATGAAGACCTCACCAAGGGAGCCATGGTGGTGGGCATCGACCCGAAAGCGGAGGATGAGATGATGGAGCTCTCGGGCAACCTCACTGAAGGTGCTCTCTTCGGTATGAAGGACCAAAGCGTTCTGATCGGGAAAGGGCTGGCCGAGTATTATGATATCGGTGCCGGCGACACCCTGATCTTCCTCGGCCAGGGCTATCATGGCATGAGCGCTGCCGGCAAGTACCCGGTACAGGGGGTGGTGAAGATGGGGTCCCCCGAGATGAACGACCGCATCGCCTTTCTTCCCCTGCCCGAAGCGCAATATTTCTTCGGCACCGGCGAACGCCTCACCTCCCTTGCCTTACTGATGGATGAATATGAAGATGCCCGCACCGTCGCTTCCCGGCTGCAGGGTCGATTGCCGGAAGACCAGTACGAGGTCATGACCTGGCGGGATATGATGCAGGAGCTGGTACAGACCATTCAGGCAGACAGCGCCGGCGGCGTGATCATGGTCTTCATCCTCTACATGGTGATCGCTTTCGGGATCTTCGGAACCGTATTGATGATGACGGCCGAGCGTCAATACGAATTCGGCGTATTGATATCGGTGGGCATG
>CAZAYA010000076.1:0-12016 GCA_964489175.1 uncultured Flavobacteriales bacterium
CAGCTGTGTGGTATCCTGTTCGATCAAAAGGGTTTGCTGGCGGACATTGGAAAGCGAGGTGAAACTCGTATCCTGTCCATAAGCAAGTACTGCCAGGAACACTGCCAGAAAAGTGCTATGCCAGCGAAGGGCCAATCGAGAGAAGGGTTTTGATGAACAACCGGAAGATTATCTTTGGGGAGGCTCTCCCGAGCCACTCAGGTTAAAGATAGCCATGTTCCCATACGTGCAAGGATGGCAAAAATTGTGACATACAACCTCAACGGGATCCGTTCCGCTCTGCGGAAAGGTTTTCTGAAATGGCTGAAAAGCGCTTCACCGGACATTCTTTGTTTGCAGGAGACCAGGGCTTTCCCCGAACAAGTGGACCTGACTCCTATCGAGGCCCTGGGTTACCATCACTATTGGTTTCCGGCCGAAAAGAAAGGATACAGCGGTGTGGCCATCTTCACCCGCTTCCCTCCCGATCGTATAAACCGGGGTTGCGGGATCGATGCCTACGACAGGGAAGGGCGTTCCATAAGAGCGGACTTTGGCGACGTGACCATCCTGAGCGTATACACTCCTTCCGGGACGAGTGAAACCAGACATGCTTTTAAAATGAAATGGCTGGCGGAATTTCGGGAGTACCTGGATGAACTGAGAAAAGACCGGCCAGGTCTGATCTTCACAGGAGACCTGAACATCTGCCCGGAACCGAAGGATATCCACGACCCGATCTCCCATGCCCGGTCATCCGGTTTTCTTCCCGAAGAAAGACAATGGGTGAAAGAGTTGCTCCGGAACGGTTTCATCGATGTGTTCCGGCATTTCGACCCATCCCCCCATCAATATACCTGGTGGTCATTCCGGGCCAATGCCCGGCAAAAGAACCTGGGCTGGCGGATCGATCACATCTTCGCCAACCGACCACTCCGGGAGCGTTTACTGAACGCCGCCATACACCCTGAAGCACAGCACTCCGACCATTGTCCCGTAAGTTTGGAGTTCAAGCTTTGATATTTGATCTCCTTCATGCGCGCTATGCATTGGTGAAACATGGATTTGTACCATATTTGTATATATTTGCAGGGAACAGGCTCCATGCAAATCATTGATATCAAAGTATGAGAAGAATACTCTCCGGCGTCCTGCTTTTGCTGCTTTTCACTGCTTGTGGTGGAGGGGACAGCAAAAAAGAAAAGGCGATGGCCAAGGAAGCCAAAGGCCCGGTCAATTATGGCGGGGTTTTTCGCTTCAATGAAGTATCGGATTTCCGAGATCTGTATCCCCTCAGCATCACGGAAGTCGTTTCCCACCGGATCGCGAATCAGGTATATGAAGGCCTTGTTAAGCTGGACCAGAAAACCCTCGAAGTGGAGCCGGCCCTGGCCAAGAGGTACGAAGTAAACGAAGATGCCACCAAATTCACCTTCTACCTGCGCAAGGGCGTCATGTTCCATGACGATGAGTGCTTCGAGAAAGGAAAAGGACGGGAAGTAACCGCCCAGGATTTCAAGTATTGCTTCGAGAAACTCTGCGAATCCAGCCCGCGGAATCAGGTCTACTGGCTTTTCAAGGACCGGGTGAAAGGAGCCGAAGAGTACCACCAGTCCTCGATGGACGGCGATCCTCTGGAAAAAGGGGTGACCGGCATCAAGGTCATCGATGATCATACCCTGCAGATCGAACTGGAATATCCTTTCTCAGGCTTTCCCAAGATCCTGGCCCATTCCGGGTGCTATGTTTTCCCGAAAGAAGCGGTAGAAATGTACGGTGTGGACATGCGTGTGAATGCTGTCGGAACCGGTCCTTTCAAGATCAAGAAGGTCAAAGAAGGAGAAGTGGTGATCCTGGAACGGAACGATAATTATTGGGCGATCGATCAATACGGCAACCAATTGCCCTACCTGGATGCACTCAAGGTTACCTTCGTCAAGGAAAAGAAATCCGAACTCCTGCAATTCAAGAAGGACCATCTCGACATGGTCTACCGATTGCCAGTCGACATGATCGGAGAAGTGACCAACAACCTGGCCAATGTGAAGAAACAAAAGGCCAACAAGGTGCCCTATCAGATCCAGAGTTCTCCTTCCCTGAGCATCCAGTATTATGGTTTTCAGCACAAAAGTGAACTGTTCTCCGACAAGAACCTGAGAAAAGCTTTCAATTACGCTATCGATCGGGAAAAGATAACCACCTTCACCCTTCAGGGAGAAGGTCTACCAGCCCATCACGGGGTGGTACCTCCAGTTCTGAAATCTTATCCGGCTGAAAAGGTAGAAGGGTATATCTTCAACCCTGAAAAGGCCAGTGAATACATGGCCAAAGCCGGATTCCCGGGAGGAAAAGGCTTCCCCGAACTAACCCTCCAACTCAACAGTGGCGGATCCATCAACGTACAGGTCGCTGAAGCGATCCAGAAAATGCTGGAAGATAATCTCGGGATCAACATAGAGTTGGATGTTATGCCCTTTGCCCAACATCTGGAAAGGGTAGAAACCGGAAAGACCCTCTTTTGGAGGGCTGGGTGGTTGGCCGACTACCCTTCCCCGGAAAACTTCCTGAGCCTTTATTACGGGAAACACGTTCCGGACGATCTGAACAAGAAATCCTACATCAACTCCGTCCGTTACCAAAGTGCTGAATACGACTCCCTCTTTGAAGCAGCTCTCCGGGAGACAGATGAGCAAAAGCGAATGAAGCTATTCCAAAAAGCCGATCAAAAGGCTACCGATGATGCTGTTGTCATTCCCCTTTATTACGATGAGAATGTCCGCCTCCTACAACACAGGATCAAGAATTTCCCCATGAACCCGATGGAATATCGCGATTTCAGCGATGTTTATTTTTCTAAAAAAGAGAAGGAAAAAGCCAGCTGATAAAAGCCTTCCCTTTACCCGATCTTAAAAAAAGCCGCCTTGAATAGGCGGCTTTTTTTAATTCAGGGAGGTCAACCATCCTTTGACCACATGTTTGGCCAGGGGGAGTAGTGTTTCGATATGGGGAACGTCCAGTTCCGTATCAACGGCAAAAGTGGCGGGATTCGGCAGCTCTTCATTATCCCGGAGCATTTTTTCCTTCATCTTCTCATAAGTCGGAAAAGTACCGGGAACAAAAGCGGCAAGGTATCTGGTAACTATGTCCATGTAGCTTTTGCTTTGGTCCGGGTGCTCGATGGACCGGAGCCTGAAGTGATAAACCCGGGTGTGGTCATGCTTGCTGAGGAAGAGATACCCCTCGAAACGTTGTAATGGGAGAACACCTACGGGGCGGACCTCGATCCCTTCCAGGACACGGTTCCGGATCTTGCTCCCCTCATTCACATAATGCTTGAAATAAGGGAGCGCTTCTTCGATCAATTGGTCCACCTTTTCGATAAGCTCACTTTCTTCCACTTGGCTGGTATACTCCAGACGGAACTTTTCAAGATCGATCGCGGTCAACATTTTCGGAAAAGCATCATCGAACTCCTCCTTTTGCTCCTTCAGGGTGAGCAAATTTTCATAATGCCCGCGCAGATCCTCGAAAAACGGATACAGTTTGTTCTGGGTGAATTTCCTTTCGATCTTCTGAAGATAGGCCAGCAAACAATATTGCTGGTATTCAATATCCATGGAATGCTTGGTGAGCCAGTCGTATGTCGATCCGATGAACATAACGGAATGTTTACTATAATTACGGGCCGTTCATAAAATTGTTACTAACTCATCGTTCTATGCCCTGACCCCTCCTTGATTAATCTTTAATTTCGTTTTCATCATATTGATCAACCGGCAAATTGCGCGAAGGTTATGAAAAGGACCAGCCTCACACCTCGTTTCAGCTTATTGATACCCATTCTGCTCCTTTTTTCCTGTGTTCCCTCCAATAAATTCCAGGAAGTGAAGGAAAAGAAAGAGGAGTGCGAAGAAAACCTGGCCGATCTGAAAACGAAGAGCAAGGACCTGGAAACCCGCAATAACGAGCTCTCCGCCCAGATCGAAGAAATGAAGAAACAACAGAAAGCTCTGGAACGAGACACCACCGTATTGGGAGAGTCCCTTCGCAAAATGAGACGGCAATACGACAAGATCAACGACCTGAACGATGAACTCCTGCGCAAGCACGCCGCATTAAAGGAGGGAGAAGAACGAGAAAATGAAAAGTTGCTGAGCGAGCTGGAAAAAACCCGCGAAGAACTGCAAAAGAAAGAAGACGATCTGCGGGAACTGGAACAACAACTGGAGAAGAAGAAAAAGAACCTGGAAGAGTTGGAGGAAGAGCTGAAAAAACGGGAAAAACGGGTCCAGCAACTGGAGAATATCATCGCCCGGAAAGACTCTGCTGTTTCTGCTATTCGCGATAAAGTAAAAGAAGCCCTCCTGAGTTTCAAGGATGAAAAAGGACTCCAAGTAGAACAACGGAACGGGAAGATCTACGTGAGCCTGGAAGCCAAATTGCTCTTCGCTTCAGGAAGCACCAAGATCGATGGAAAAGGGAGACAGGCCCTGGTCGATCTGGCCAAAGCTTTTGAAGAGGAAAAAGACCTTCACATCCTTGTGGAAGGACATACCGATGCAGACAAGGTCCAGCCCAATCCACGTTTCAAGGACAACTGGGATCTCAGTGTTCTCAGGGCTACATCGGTCGTAAAGATCATGGTCGAGAACAGCGAGATCAACCCTCAGCGGCTAACCGCTGCCGGCCGGAGCAAATATTTGCCCGTGGATGAGGACGACAAAGCCAAGAACCGACGCATCGAGGTCATCCTGACCCCGAACCTGGACAAGCTCTTCGCGATCATCAATTCCACGGAGGTCAAATAACAAGATCACCCGAATAACCGGGAAAATACCTCTTCGATCTTGGCGACCTGCACCACTTCGATCTGACGTTCATCAGAGCGAATACCTTTGTTGAAACGAGAAACGATGATCTTTTCATACCCTAATTTCTCCGCTTCCGCAATGCGCAGATCGGCTTTGGTGACGGGGCGGATCTCCCCGGACAACCCTACTTCGGCCGCCAGGCAAACTCCGGCAGGGACCGGAATATCCTCATTGGAGGAAAGCACCGCACAAACCACGGCCAGGTCGATGGCCGGATCATCCACCTTCATCCCGCCGGTAATGTTCAGGAAAACATCCTTGATCCCCAGCTTGAAACCACAACGTTTCTCCAGGACCGCTAACAACATGCTCAACCTGCGAAGGTCAAAGCCAGTGGCGGACCGCTG
This sequence comes from uncultured Flavobacteriales bacterium, assembly GCA_964489175.1. Classification (GTDB taxonomy): domain Bacteria; phylum Bacteroidota; class Bacteroidia; order Flavobacteriales_D; family CAYVSK01; genus CAZAYA01. The sequence goes on from CAZAYA010000076.1 coordinate 5,198, forward strand.
AGGGGTCCCATAAGCCGCAGAGCTGACCAATGCCTGGACTTCCACCAGAAGTGGCCGAAGGCCTTCAATGGTCGCTGCGATCGCCACACCACTGAGCATTTCATCACGGTTACTGATCAACACCTCTGAAGGATCAGCCACTTCCCGCAAACCGCTTCCCTCCATCTCATAAATACCCAGCTCGTTGGTCGAACCGAAACGATTCTTGGAAGTGCGCAGCAAACGATAGATGTGGTTGCGGTCCCCTTCGAACTGAAGAACGGTATCCACCATATGTTCCAGGACTTTCGGCCCCGCCAGCCCCCCTTCCTTAGTGATATGCCCTATCAGGAAAACGGGCGTACCGCTTGATTTGGCATATCGCATTAGCTCAGCCGAACATTCCCGGATCTGCGAAATACTGCCCGGTGTAGACTCCAGGGAAGCAGAATGAAGGGTCTGGATGGAATCCACTACCAGCAACCCGGGTTGTACACTTTCAATGTGCTGGAAGATGCTCTGGGTAGAAGTTTCGGTCAGGACCATGCATTCGGACCGCTCATAGCCGATCCTTTCGGCCCGCATCCGGATCTGCTGTTCACTCTCCTCACCGGAAACATACAGAGTTTTCAAGCCAGTGCTTCCCAAAGCCACCTGCAGCATAAGGGTGGATTTCCCGATGCCCGGCTCACCACCGAACAGGACCAGCGACCCCGGTACAATGCCGCCTCCCAACACCCGGTTCAGCTCCCGGTCATTAAGGTCGATCCGTTTGACCTCATTGGCCTCGATCTCCTCAATGGGCCGGGGCCTGGAAGAAACTCCTCCAACCCTTCCCGAAGTGTTGTTCCCATGACCTGCTCCCTCTTTCTGCTCGATCTCCTCCACAAAGGAATTCCATGCTCCACAGGAGGTACACCGACCCATCCACTTAGGAGCTTTGGTCCCGCAACTTTGGCAAACATAGATGGTCTTGGTCTTGGCCACAGCACTTATCCTTTTCGGATATTTTCCAGGATCCGGGAGGTCGAATATCCTTCCAGGAAAGGCAGGGAAATTACTTCCCCTCCTTTTCCCCGGACGATATCCCCCCCTACGATATCCACTTCTTCCCAATCCCCTCCCTTCACTAATACATCAGGCAGGAGTTCCGTTATCAACTCATAAGGAGTATTCTCGCCGAAGATCGTGAGAGCATCCACTACTTCAAGGGCTGCCAGCACAGCAGCCCGGTCTGCTTCCGGATTCACCGGGCGGTCTCCTTCCTTCCCCAATTCCCGCACAGAAGCATCACTATTGAGGCCTATGACCAGCTTGTCTCCCTGAGCGGCCGCTTCCGATAAATATTGGACATGTCCGGGATGCAGGATATCAAAGCACCCGTTGGTAAAGACGATCTTCTTTCCTTCCTGCTGCCAGTCCCTGACCAGCTTTTTCAACACTGTCCGGCTCTTGATCTTATCCGAAGAAGAATGGCTCATGTTCTGGTATTATGAAAGGTCAAACGGCAGCTTTACCGGTTTCCTGCTTCTCTGCTTTCCGCCGTTTACTCCGGGCGATGGAGAGCATCAGCATGGAGAAGCTTCCCGTTACCAATATCATCAAAACCTGGGAAGTATGGACCAGGGTGGCGAACAACAATCCCAGATCCTCCTGAACACCCACTATCTCCAGGCTTTCCCGGACCATCCAGTGATAAGCGCCGATCCCTCCTTGTGTAGGAGCAGCCATACCCAGGCCACCAGCTACCAATATGAAGAACCCATCACCAGGGGTGAGATGCCGGGTCGCATCCAGACTGAAGAAGCACAAATAGGTCATGAAATAGTACATGGTCCAGATGAGGACCGTGTGGAACAGAAAGGCCCATTTTTTCCGCATGGTGAAAATGGTCCGGAACCCTTCCACGATCCCTTTCCATACTGCATGGACCTTGATGTAGACCCCAGTTTGCCGGATCCTTTCCCGGAAAGTATAGAAAAGAACCCCTAATAGAAGCAGGAAGCTCCCGGCGATCACCCCGTACATCCATAACCCTGCACTCTGCCTGGCTTTTTCGCTGAACACATTGTAAAAAAAGCCGCCGAAAGTATCGAAGTTGGTGATCAAGGTCAGGAAAAAGAGGCCGATCAGAATGACCATATCGATGGCGCGTTCTACCAAGATGGTCCCGAACAATTTATCGACCGGTATCTTCTCCACCTGGTTAAGAGCAGTGCATCGCGTTACTTCTCCTATCCGCGGCAGGGCCAGATTGGCCAGGTAACCCATAGTGACCGAATACACGCTATTATCCCCTTTGGCCTTATACCCGAGAGAATCGATCAGGATCAGCCACCGGATCCCCCGACTGACAAAAGTAAGTGCCCCAAGGATCATTCCCGCGATGATCCAGGAATAGTTCGCTGTTCTCATGGAAACGAACATTTTCTCCAGATCCGCGCCGCGGAAAGCCAGGTAAAGGAGAAAGATCCCGATAAAGAGAAAAAGGAGGTATTTAGCCGTTCTGATCGATCGGTTCTTCAAACGGCCTCACTTTAAGCGATTGGTCTCGGTATCCGGAAAGATGATGGTCGGTTCGAATGCTTTGGCCTTTTCCAGGTCCAGCCTTCCATAAGCGACAACAATGACCACATCACCGACCATGACCCGTCGGGCAGCAGGACCGTTCATGCAAACACTTCCTGAACCGCGTTCGCCTTTGATAACATAGGTTTCCAGGCGTTCGCCATTATTGACGTTCAATACTTGTACCTTCTCCCCTTCTACAATACCGGAAGCATCCATCAACTCCTCATCGAGGGTGATGCTTCCGACATAATCAAGGTCAGCTTCGGTGATCCTGACGCGATGGATCTTAGCTCTGAGGACTTCGACCTGCATAGGAGATACAAATTTAACGATCCAGCACCATATTGTCGATCAGCCGGACCCTTCCAACAGTAGCGGCAACAAAAGCGACCGTACTGTTCCGACCACCGATCTCCCGCACAGGCTCCAGTGTGACACCATCAGCGATCTCAAAATATTCCAGGTCGATAGAACGATCACGGGCCAGTTCTTGTTCAGCCCAAGCCTTCAGGTGAGGCAATGGTTCTTCTGCACTCCTTTCCCGGACCGCTTTGAGGATCTGATACAAACGGGTCGCCTTTCGCGTTTCTTCCTCGGAAAGATGCTGATTCCGGGAACTCAGGGCCAGACCATTGCCTGAGCGAACGGTAGGGCAGCCGATAATATCCACGGAAAGACCCAGTTGTTCCACCATGCTGCGAACGATCACTAACTGCTGGTAATCCTTTTGACCGAAAAAAGCCATGTCGGGCTGAACAATATCGAAGAGCCGCTCCAGGACCATCACCACCCCTTTGAAATGACCCGGACGATAGCGACCCTCCATCACACTTCCCAATCCGTTGATGTCTATATCAGGGGCGATCCGATCATGATAGACTTCCTCCTCGAAAGGCCGGAACAGGACATCACAACCCTCTTGTGCCAGAAGATCGGTATCCCTTTCCAAAGTGCGGGGATAATTCCGGAGATCATCGGGGTCATCGAACTGCTCAGGATTCACGAAAATGGAGCAGACCACCAACCCCGAATGTTCCCTGGCCTGGCGGATCAGGGATACATGCCCTTCGTGCAAAGCCCCCATGGTGGGAACAAATCCAATGCTCCGGTGAGTTCTCTCGGCATCTAAAAAGGTCCGGAGTTCCTTTCTGGTCGTGAAGATCTTCACCGGTCAAGCAGTTCCTCCAATAAACTGGAAGCAGCAAAACTAAAGGATTCCCATTGAATTTTCGACTTTTTTTTTATATTTTTGTAGCGTTTACTAATCGTTACCAATTCCCCCCCTGAACATGGAAAAGCCTAAGGTTTTATACGTATCTCAAGAAGTAACCCCGTTTCTTCCTGAGAGCAACCTTTCCAAGATATGCAGGAACCTTCCTCAAGGGATCAGTGAAAATGGAAAAGAGATCCGGGTTTTTACTCCACGCTTTGGGAAGATCAATGAAAGAAGGCATCAATTGCATGAGGTTATCAGGCTTTCGGGTATGAACCTCATCATCAACGACAGTGATCACCCACTTATCATCAAAGTTGCTTCCATCCCTACCGCCCGGATGCAAGTGTATTTCATCGACAGTGAAGAATATTTCCACCGCAAGGCAGTGGTCAAGGACAAGGATGGTAATTTCTTCGAAGACAACGATGAACGGGCTATTTTCTTCTGCAAAGGGGTGATCGAGACCGTGAAGAAACTGGGTTGGGCACCCGATATCATCCACTGTCACGGATGGATGTCGGCCTTCATGCCTCTTTACGTGAAGCGACTGTATGCTGATGACCCCCATTTCGCTCACTCCAAGATCGTCTATTCGGTCTATGGGAACGGTGGACCGGAAGCTCTCGATACCCGACTTTCCAAGAAACTGGAAATGGAAGGGTTCACCAAAAGCGATCTCCCCCACCTCGATAAGCCTACTTATGACGATCTCAACAAACTGGCGATCGACTTCTCCGACGGTGTGATCCAGGGTGAAGAGACGGTAACAAAAGATGTTCAGGAATACCTTGGTGGACTTGAACAGCCGGTCCTGGAACCGCAACCCGAAGAAGACTACATCGGTAACTACAATGCTTTTTACGACAAGGTCCTGGACGAGACCAAAGTATTAGCCGGTTGATGAAGCGCTGTTGGCTAGAAGAAATTCTTCCCGGTCATGAAGGTAAGCGGAAAGCGTTGTTGCTTTCCGCTATCTTTTTTCTAGGGGTCTGCCTTCCCCGGTGTGAAAAGCCCGAAGAGCAAAATACCGGCCTGGGGATACAACCCGGAAACGACCGGCTGGGAGGAGCTAAAGTAGACTCGATCACCCTTCATACCCACACTGAAAAAGAAAGTGCCATTCAAAGCACTCATCTTTCCCGCTACCTTCTGGGCAGTTACCACGACCCGGAATTGGGAAGAACAGAGGCCGGGTTCTATACCCAACTCCGGCTCCCCAATGATAACATCGATCTGGGAGCTCCTTCCGATCTGGAATTGGACTCTGTGATCCTCAGCCTGGCTCTTGATGGACAATACATCAACTCCAATACCTCCTCCTATGCCCAGAACTTCGAGATCTATGAACTCAGCGGGAGCATGGACAGCAGCGAATCTTATCATTCCAATGACTCGGTGGCCTATAATACCGGTGACCTGATCGGCTCAGCAACCCTTACCCCCGACTTCAGTTCTTCTCGGACGATCGGTGGGGACACGCTTCCCCCTCATTTGAGAGTCCCCCTCAATACAAGCTTTGGTAACAAGCTTCTCAATGCATCGGGCAGCAGTGACCTTTCAGATAACAGCACTTTTCTCTCCTTTATCAAAGGACTCCGGGTGAAGGTGAACAACAATTTTGCGGCAGGAAGCGGCAGTATCCTATACCTGGACCTAGTGGATGAAGCTTCCAATGTAACGGTCTACTACACCCACAATGGCTCCCAGGATACCACCACAGGCAAACTGGAACTGGAGATCAACCAGGATTGCGCATTGTTCAATACCTATCACCACCAGCATTCCACTCAAGTAAAGAACCAGCTGAACGATACCACCCTGGGACAGAAAGAAACCTACGTACAAGCAGCAGCAGGCCTGCGAACCACCCTCCAAATGCCTCATCTGAAAAAAGTCAACGACAGCGGGAACGTAGCCATCAACAAAGCAGAGCTGGTGGTGCCTGTTCAAAACGGAAGTGATGATGCGTACAACCCTCCGGACCGGTTGTTCGTTCTTAAAGTTGATGCGTCAGGAAAAGAACAATTCCTTTCCGACATTCAACTGGGAGATGAACACATCGATGGATTCCTGAGCAACGGGGAATACCGGTTCAATGTAACCCGACACGTGCAAGCCATACTGAACGATAAGGAACCCAACAGGCCGCTCAGGATCGTGAGCAGCAATGAAGGCATCACGACCAATCGGGTGATCCTCAATGGTCCTGATGCTTCTTCCGGTCAGCCTACCCAACTCGAACTCACCTTTACAAAATACTGACACCATATGTGTGGTATCGTAGCATACATTGGCGAGCAAGAAGCTTACCCGATCCTTATCAATGGCTTGAAAAGGCTCGAATACCGGGGATACGACAGTGCTGGTATAGCCCTGTTCAACGGCGAAGATCTCAATACCTACAAGACCAAAGGAAAGGTCAGTGATCTGGAAGCGTTCATCGGGAACGGGGACAAAAAAGGATCAACAGGCATCGGCCATACCCGATGGGCCACTCATGGTCCACCCGAAAGGATCAATGCCCATCCCCATACCAGCGGCTCTGGAGACATCGCTATCATCCACAATGGCATCATCGAGAACTACTCTTCCCTCAAGAAGGAACTCATTCAGCGGGGCCATGAATTCTACAGCCAAACGGACACAGAAGTACTCGTTCACCTGATAGAAGACATTCAGAACAATGAACAGGTGGACCTGGCAGAAGCGGTAAGGATCGCTCTGAACGAGGTCGTGGGAGCTTATGCGATCGTGCTTATATCCCGCAAAGAACCCGGCCGTTTGGTCGCTGCCAAGAAAAGTAGTCCACTCGTGATCGGCATCGGTCAGGAAGAAGGTGAATATTTCCTGGCTTCCGACGCTACCCCCATCGTAGGTTATACCAAGAACGTGGTATACCTGGAGGACGAAGAGATCGCGACCGTTGATCGCAAGAACGGGCTGAAGATCCGGAACATTCAGGACCAGGAAAAGACCCCCTATATCCAGGAGTTGGAGTTGCATCTGGAAGAGTTGGAAAAAGGAGGGTATGAGCATTTCATGCTCAAAGAGAT
>CAZAYA010000077.1:0-496 GCA_964489175.1 uncultured Flavobacteriales bacterium
CTTCCGCTTCCAGGTGAAAAGCTTCCGGAACATGGCTTCGGAAGACTTCCAGGCAGGCTTGCCGATGATCAGCTTGATAGGGGAGGATCCTGAGCATGGTGTTTTTTCGGCAGGGCTTTTCTTGTCGGCAGAGACAAGATACGTGAAGAATTATTCCTGCATTGGGATTTTGACCCCGGGGTTGTAAATTTATCCCTTCATGCAGCTTCCTTCCATCATCAGCGATCCACGAAAGCTATGGCCATTCCTTCTACTGTTAGTGGCGCTTGCTTACCGGCCGATCTTCTCCAATGATCTTGTGTTATACGATGATGACTGGTATATCCTGGAAAATCCCCAGGTCCAGGAGTTGTCCTGGGCCAACATCAAAGCAGCTTTCACCACCTATTACCACAGCCAGTACAGTCCGTTGGCTACGGTGGTCCTTGCCCTGACCCATGAAATAGCCGGGTGGGAAGGGGGTGTTTTTCATGGGGTTTCCCTGTTGTTTCATTTG
>CAZAYA010000077.1:506-11988 GCA_964489175.1 uncultured Flavobacteriales bacterium
TTTTGGTCTTTCGTTTGCTGCTGAGGTTGTGGCCACAAGCGGGATGGGCAGCGTTGGCGGGAGCTGCCTGGTTTGGGCTTCACCCTCTCCATACGGAGGCCGTAGCTTGGGCCTCGTCCATCAAGATCGTGATGTATGCCTTTTTTTTCCTGCTGGCTTTATGGGCGTATGTGCGATACATCGATACGGGAAGGTGGGGGTACTTCCTGGGTGGGGTCGGTGCTTTTATCCTTTCTTATTTGTCCAAGGAGCAGGCGGTGATGCTGGCGCCGGTGTTGCTGGTCATGGACTTTGCCTTGCGTCGTGATTTTTGGTCTCTCCGGCTATGGATGGAGAAACTCCTCTTTTTCCTGCTCGCCTTCGGGTTCGGTGTCAACACCTTGATGGCCGCCGAAGCCGGGAAAGGGATCTATTCGAACCTGGGGTACTCCCTGTCGGAGCAGTTGGTCATGGTTGGCTATGGGATCAGCCTGTACCTAGGTCGTTTTTTGGTCCCGGTGCATCAATCCGCCTTTTACCCTTACCCGATAGAACCTGGAGCAGGCTGGCCCCCGGTCTATTGGCTCAGTTTGTTGCCTGTGCTGCTGCTCATTGGTCTGCTGGTGTATGCTTTGCGCCGGGACCGGTTGATGGCGGCCGGTTTGTTGTTCGCGGGTTGTACTTTGGCTTTGGTCTTGCAAGTGGTGCCAGTGCGGGAGCACATGATTGCTGACCGATACATGTATTTACCGTCGGTTGGATTGCTCATCGTGGCCCTGCAAGGGGGGAGGAAGATCCCCTGGTCCGGGGCTCTCCGTAAGGGTGGAACGATCCTGTTCCTGGCTTATTTGACTTTCCTTGGTGGGCAAACCTTTGTAAGGAGTCAGGTCTGGCAGGATTCGTTCACCCTTTGGACCGATGTGATGCGAAAGTACCCGACCGCGAGGATCGCTTACCTGAACCGGGGGATCGAATACGCTCAGAAAGGGGAATTGCAGGAAGCGACCGCGGATTTTGACAAGCTCATCGAGGTTGCGCCGGAATTCTCAGATGGCTATATGATGCGAGCCAACGTTAGCTTGATGAAAGGGAACATGAAAGCGGCTCTCCGGTATTTGAACAAGGTCGTTCAGCTGGACCCCTCTGATCAGGAAGCTTTGCTGAACAGAGGAAGTGTTCGTATGCGGTTGGGCAAAAAGGCCCGGGCTTGTAAGGATTGGGAAAAAGCGTTGCAATTAGGGGCTCCCCAGGCCAGGAAACTATACGAAAAGCATTGCCGGACGGCTAAAGATCGTCCTTCTGTTCTTCTTCCGGAACATTGATCCTTTCGCGAATGAAGTAATGGGGGCGTCCTTTGCTCTCGGAAAAGACCCGGGCCAGGTATTCCCCGATGACTCCTAGCGTGATGAGTTGAATGCCGCCGATCAGGAGAACGGTGACCAGGATGGAAGTCCATCCTTCGATGGTTCGGCCTTGAGCATAAGCGATAATGGCGATGGCTGCATAGATCGCTCCCAGCAAGGCGATCAACAGACCGATGAAGAAGGCGATCCGCAGAGGGCGGGCGGAAAAGGAAGTGATGCCATCCAGAGCGAAGCGGATCATGCGACCGGTGGAGTACTTGGAACGGCCCTTTTTTCGGGGTTCTGCCTCAAAATTCACCGTTGCTTGGGAAAAGCCCATCCAACTGACCAGACCGCGGGTGAAGCGATCCCGTTCCCGGATCCGGAGGAAAGCATCCAATGCCTGGCGGGTCATCAGGCGGTAATCCGCTCCGGATTTGGGGATAGGGGTGTCGGAGAGTTTGTTGATCAGGGTATAGAACAGGGCTGAGGTTCCCCGTTTGAACAGGCTGGTCCCTTTTCCATCTTTCCGCCGCGTGTTCACAATATCCACTCCCTCTTCAGCCTTTGCGAGCATGGTTTCGAGGAGTTCCGGCGGGTGTTGCAGGTCGCCGTCCATCATGGCGATGTACTGTCCCTGAGCCGCTTCCAGGCCGGCCAATAGAGCGGTCTGATGGCCGAAATTCCGGGCCAGGGAGAGACCGCACAGATGCTTGTCCTGTTGGCTCAGTTCCTGGATCTGTGACCAGGTATTGTCCGTACTCCCGTCGTCCACGAAATAGATGTGGTAAGACCTACCTGTTCTTTGCAGGGTTTCGGTCAGCCGTTTGTGTAAAGGCTGAAGATTGGCCGCTTCATTGTGAAGAGGAATAACGACGCTGACGGCTTCGGCGTTGACTGAGGACATGAGTGTCGCTTCAGGAGTTGCCTGCTTTCCGGAAGCAAGCGCAGTACACATCAAAGGTATTCAAATAAACGGCTTTCTCATCCCAGCGGCTTTTGGGGTGGTTTTTTCGTTGTCCTAAGAGAAAATTACGGGCATACCGGGACAAGTAGCTGACCGGAAAGTAACGACCTCGCCAGGAGCCTTTGATGAATCGGTATCCATTGGTTTCGGCGGCCCGTATCAGGGAGCAGCTGGTGAAGTAAGAAAGGTGGTAAGGATGGTAATGCGGCCACCACTTTCCCATCAGTCGGGGGAGAAGGCCATTGATAGCTGGTATTTCTACGATCAGGGTTCCTTCAGGAGCCAGGTGGGGATGGAGTTGTTGGAGGAGTTCGATCGGGTTGGAGAGATGTTCGAGGACATCGATCACGCTGATGGTCTGGTAAAGGGAGTCGGAGGGAAGATCTTCAGCTGTTCCATGCCGGAAAGAAGGATCCCCTTTGAGGTAGGTTTCGAAAAGGGGAGTGGCCGGTTCCAGTCCGGATGCTTCGATGCCTTGTTCTTTCAGGTACCGGACGAATTTGCCGCTTCCACAACCTATGTCCAGCCAGGGAGAACGGGGCGTTTCGATCCGTCCCAGCAGGTCCCGGAAATTCCGCCGGTCCGCCGGTCCTTCTTCCAGGTATTGCCGGTAGGCGGGCTCATACTCGGACAGGTTTTCCCGAAAGTTGGGATTCCCTTCGGGAGTGGCGAACCGGAAGGAGCAGGGGCGGCAATGGAAATAGGGGACTTGTCCCTTGGTGAAGTGCCAGGGAGCAGGAGTGCCGCAAAGCGGGCAGGGATGTGTTCGTCGGGAAGCCATGGTCCCTTGAAAGGACCAATATAGGAGGAATGGGCTTTATTGATACTGGTCAAGCGTTGAAATGAACGATGAATATCAAAGGTCCACCTGCCGTTGTGCAGGTATCAGGGACAAATATCTGTTATGCCAAATGTCATGGGAATGAAGCTGGGTCAGGAAGGTAGTTAGATGGTGAGGTAGTGAGGGAGAAAATGTCCCTCTATCTTGCCCCCTAACTATCTTTCTAAGATGCTAAAATAGAGGGAGTTGTTCTTGATACCGGATCGGCTATAACCTTCGGTTGCTATTTGCTTCTTTTTCAATCCTTGACCCGCATTATTGGGTGATCATTTCCTCTACGATCACCTGGGAGGTGTTCCAGCAGCCAGGATCGTAGCAGACGGAAGTAGAGGAAGTGCCATTGACCGTGACCGCGTACAAACTGACAGTGTGGGAACCAGCAGCAAGATCGGGGAACAATCCGTTGATGGAGATGTCCTCGTGCTTGTTGCTTCCGACCATTTCACTGGTGGTAATAACGGCTCTGGCACGACCCATGGAGGTAGGCAGGTCATCGATACGGAGTTCAAAACGGATACCTGTTCCGTCGGAAGTATCAGCTTTCACCAATCCACTGAAGGTAAGTTCGATCATGGAGGTGTCGTTGGCTTTGTTGAAAGTCCCGATATCCCCGACCTTCGTGTAGGTGGTCGGTATAGAAGAAACACACTGACAATCTGCGGGGAGGGTGGTGAAATAGCTGTCCGAAGCGGATGTTCTTGAATGTTGGGCATAAGGTACTGATAGCAATTGAGTCGTCCCCAGGGTAAGGTAACTGGCTCCACCCGTGGGATCGATCTCTACCTTATGAAAGAAAGGCCCGTTCCGCCAGTTAATATCCTTAAAAGCTCCGGTGATCGGACTTCCTTGCCCTATAGGAAGGTTGAAGAGTCCGAATTCGTTGGTGGTGGGTTGATGGGTTTCCTGGTAAACGACGGTTCCGCCCGGCGCTCCCCGCTCAATGGAGATCCTGACACCGATCAGCTGGTTCTTGAGGGGGAGGCCGTTCGTGTCCCTGGCAACAGCTTGGTAAGAGATCGCATTCGGAGCTTGCGAGATACCATTAAGCGTGCACAGCAGGAGGAATGCAGTAAGGAAGAGATTTTCTTTCAAGGTCATCATGATAGGGGTCGGATCATCAGCCACTAAGATAATTCAATAATGATTTCCCGGATATACCCTTGGATCGTGGACAAGATCGATAAGGGAGTGGATAACAGGATCGTTGATCTATGTTAATATCGTCAGCGCTGCTCGCTCATCATCTGTTGACAGCGCCTTTCCTACTATTAACCGATCGTTAATAACCCCTGTTGAAACAAAGTGGATAACAAGAAGGCTAAAAATTTGGGGCAGAGGGAGTTGTTGCCGTACATTTGGTAGTACCAAGTGAGGGATAAAGGGCTTGTCCGCAAGGACACGGTCCCGGAGAAGAAGGCGAAGAAGGGTTCCCCCAAAGGTATTGTTCCGTCAGGAGCAGTTCTGAAATTCCCTTCGGGGAACAGTGAGGGCCTTTTCAGGGAAACCCCCGAAAGGAGGTTTTGTCGAGCCCACTTCTCCTAAGGTAAGGAAAACGCCAACATTTCCCTCGGGTTTTGTGGCCTTCCTTACTACCGGCAACGCCTGACGATGTTCAACGACATCGGTGAAACGCTGCCCTCCCGGCGGAACGCCAGGAGTCGCTCTTCGGAGTGAGGAATGACGTTTCCAGGGGACACCTCCCTGAGAACATGCTTTCGGGTATGGGTTCAGGATCAGGTGCGGGGGTCGGTTCCGGATGAAAGGGATCAGAAGGTGTTTCGGCACTGATGGGTCCCGGACCAAAGGAACGGCCGGAATAACCGTAACTTGGGGTTCGTTAAGAGCTACGGTTCTTGGCGGACGGGATGAAAAACCTTCTCGGTGAATGCATCCCATGGTATTGAAAAGGCCCGCTTTCGCAAGAAGGCGGGCCTTTTCTTTTTGGAGAGATTTTCTGCTTTGAGGAAGTAAGACGGGTAAAGGCAGAGGATAACACCTAGAATTCCACGCCGATGAGGACATTGTCCTTTCCCCAACTCCCGTCCACTTTTTGGGCAGCTTCGAAGACAAAAGTTCCTGCCCCCGTTTCCACGAAACTCCTGGGTTCTACATCATAAAATTCCTTGCCCTTGTAGCCTTCCAGGTCGAGGACTTTGTATTTTTTAACTTCTCCGCCCGTATACCCTATTTGATAGGTGACCATCATTCCCCTTCTTCCCATATGGAAGGCCGGTAATTCATCTTCTTTCAGTTCCAGGTTCTTGGGGTTGTCCACATAGACTACGTACAGTTCTTTTTCTCCTTTGATCGCAGCAAAAGAGAGCTGTTGGGGCTCGTTACCCGTCTCGGAACCAAATTGGTTTTTGGGAAGCAATCGCATCCATTCCACCTGCCCTTCAGGGGATATTTTCGTAGCCACCATATGGCCGTATGAAAAAGATTCTGTGGAGCTTTGGGTATTATTGCTTGCCCCGAAACCAGACTGACTGTTTGAAAAGTTATTATGGCTGTGTTCTTCTTTATAAAACTGTTCTCCAATAGCAATGAAACTCCCATCTTCCAGCACAACGGTTTCCTGTAGTTTGAGATTGGGCATTCCTACATCCTGACCATTTTCAAGTCTTTCCTCGATCTTCTTGACCCTTTTTTCACGCTGATTGCGTTTCAGCAGATCGACCGGAAATCCCTTTTTGTGACTGTCTGTGATCTTTCCGTTCTCATCGAATTTGAACGTGAAAACACCCTCACTCTCTTTTTTTCTGACCCGGGCGGAACCCATGATGCTGCCAGTCCCCTCTGCGGTATAATAACCCAGGCAGATAAGGCCATTCGATGTTTCCCGGATCTCCAGGGACCTTTTGGCGGAGAGCTCTTCAAGGTCGAAAACGTAATCAAAGGAAATGTCCTTTACATCAACCTTACTTTTCTGGAACGCCTTATCTCCTTTCCCAAGCTTTAATAATTCCAGATGATAGGGAGAACTTCCGTTTTCCTCTTCATCTATGACCTGGGCTAATAAGTAAACGTTCCCCTTACTGTCCACAGTGTAATCCAGGTTGTTCATTTCCTCTTCGGTATAAGGCATGGTCACTTTTTTCTGCCAAACGATGTTCATCGTCCTGTTCAGGACGATAAAACCAATTTGATCCTTACTCACCGCATCATCCTTTTCCTCAGGAACATGCCGGTATTGGATCAACAAATGGGAATCATCGAAGGAAGTACTGAAGTCGAATTTGTCATAGGTCCTGTACTTGGGGAAGAAGAACAGGAAGCCCTCCTTTTCTCTGTTCCCGTCGATCTTCTTATCGGTATCGAAGATCTTTTTGGACCCTTTGAATTTCCCCGTCTTGGCATCGACCTCCCGGTAGAACAGCTGCTCCAGGTGGTTTCCGCGATCCCATTGGCTATAGAGCACGTAAACCTGGTCGTTGAATTCCATGATCTTTTCCTTGATCTCCCAGTTGCTCTCGATCTCGAATTCCTCATAGCTTTTCCTACTCAGGGAAGAAGGATCGAAAGATTGAAGGTGGTAGCTTTTGTCGTCTTCTTTTTTAACCGCGATGAGCTTATCCTTGACCTGTTCGAATACTTTGTCATCCACTCTCACCTTTTCATAGGTCGGGCCGATCTTGATATCCGGATCATTTTGACCGATCGAATGGAAGCAGGGAAAAAACAGAAGAAAAAGGACAAAGGGATTGGATCTTGACATGACTCAGGGTTTTTGCAATTATAAATAAAGGTTGTGGCGAAACGGTTTCTTGGTCTTCTTAAAATTCCACACCGAACATGAGTTCTTTCTTCCCGACGAAGATTCTTCGAAAAATGTTCCCTTTGGTCTTTTTCGTGGCTTCAAAACAGACCTGGTCTTCAGCGGTCTTGAAAATGTAGTTCGGGTCGAAATAATGGATCTCGGATCCATCAGCATTCTCGAGATGAAAGAGAGGATATTGGTCGATGCCTCCATCTTCATAAGCGACCTTATATGCTACCAGGTGCCCGTCATCACCATTTCTGTAGGTTTCGGGTTCCCCTTCTTCCAGTTCAAGGTTTTCCTTATGGTCCATATAATACAGGTAAAGGTCACTATCGGTATTGATGTGTTTGAATGAGAGTTGTTCCCGACCTCCATTGCTGTCTTCCTGCCGTTTGGGGAGGATTTTGAGCCATTTCACCGTCCCCTTTTCCGAAAGTTTGGTCACCTGTTATCGTACTCATGATCATAAGAGGTATTCATGTTACCCTCGGTATCCACACTGGTATGAGAGGTGATATCTACTTGTTCCCCGATCAGAACAAGTTCCCCATTATCATAGGAGATGACCTTCTTGAGTTTCAGGTCGGGGATCCCTACTCGTTCCTCTTCATCGATCGCTTTCTGGATCTTTCTGGCGTCTCTTTCGGAAATATACTGTTTTAGGGTTTTTGTGGAGAATTCATGCTTATGAAGTTCTCCCGGATTCCCTTGGCCATCAATGTGCATGGCAAAAAGCCCTTCTGTTTGATAGCCTTTGTCTGAACTGAATAAACCTCCCTTATTTTCTTCTTTGGTTTCTACTTTGTAGAACCCGCAGAACCAAACACCTCCTTTTCCAGACTCGTGAATGAGGCTGGACCGGGGTTGGACCCCATTCTTCCTTAGGTCGATCGATACTTTCTGGAACTCATCGTCTTCTTGATCTAAACGCAATAATTCTATATGAAAATCTTCGTCTTCCTCATAGTCATCTTCCTCGATATGCTTAACCTTTGCTAATAGATAAACATTCCCCTTCTGATCCACCGAATAATCGATGTTGTCCATCTTTTCCTCTGTATAGGGCATGGTCAAAGTCTTTTCCCACATCACCTCGAGGTTTTCGTTCAAAACGATGTAACCGATCACATCCTTGTTTTTTGAGTCATTGGCTTCTTCAGGCTTGATCCGATACTGGATCAGCATCCGGGAATCGTTGAAAGAGGTTTCGAATTGGTATTTGTCTTTCAGGAATAGGTTGTAAAAACCTGAATTAACCAAAGTTCCTGAGATCTCTTTGTTATCCTTACCCTGGAAAACCCTGACCGGCTCCTGGAACGCTCCGGTTTCCGGATCGATCTCCTTGTAGTAAAGGTTTTCCTGTTGGTTGTCTTTGTCCCATTGACCATAGAATAAGAGCAAGTCACCATTGTATTTCATGATCTCTTCTTGGACCTCTCCTTTTTCTGCTTCCACTACGTTGAAGCTCTTGCGGTTCAGTGTGGAGGGATCATGGGTTTGGATAAAATAGTTATCCCTCAGGTTGGTTTTGATGCTGATGAGCTTGTCATCAATATGGAAATACTCCTTTTCCTGAGCATCTACGATCTCGTAGACCTCCCCTGATGACACCCGAACACCGTTTTGAGAGAATGAAATATGAGTAAACATTATTAGGAGGGTCATTATTATACTTCTGAAATAGACCATTTCATAGGGTTTTAAAGATGCTGGAAGGAAAGGTTGAGTTATCGAATATAGGGTAATTCTAAAAAACCTGTATTATAAAAACGGATAAAATGAGTGGGAAGTAGGGAGCAGGCTTGTGTTATTGCTTCACCCGAAACCGGATCGCCAATACCGTTCCCAACACCATCAGCACGCATCCGGTCCACAAGATGTTGATGCCCGGAAAGAGGATCGCCTGCATCACGATGAATTCCCGCTTGTTGTTCTTGTGCTGGGCCATGGAGACCGTAAGCTCTTCCCGGGCCGGGTCGATCCTTTCGATGCGGAACTTCAGGCCGATCTCGTCCACCCGGGCCACATCTGGCACGAATAGAGAAGAGTCGCGGATGATGTACAAAGGCGTGGCCCGGTAGGTCTTGCCGTTGCGGTGGTGGATCTTCAACACGGCTTTGGCGGCAATGTCGTTCTCCAAAAGTTGGTGTTTTTGCTTGTTACGGACGCCCTGAAGAGAATCCAGTACTACGAGTGCGTTGGCGGCAGAAATAGTGTCACCGACCTGTACCTTGTGTTCTTCCGCCGGCAGGTAACCGTCCTCCGTGGTATCCTCTGGTTCGAGTTCGGCGTAGCGGATATGGGTGTAGATGTCCTTGTTCCAGTAATGCCGGGTATCGGGTTCCGGAACATTCCCGAATTGCGGATTGAGCTGGACCCGGGGAGCCAGTTCGAATTGCTTTTCCCCGGGGGCTTTGTTGTCCCATGGCCTGATCCGGTCCATGTCGGACGGGTTTGGCTTTGTAATCCTTTCCCAATGCTTGCTGTCCGCCAGGAAGCTTGACCCGGCCACATGGTCTTTCGTGGCCTGGAAGATCATGCCTTTTTGCATCACCAGATCTCCCTGCTCGTATTGTTTCGGCCGGGTACCGAAATAACCGATCCGGTAATGGATGTCTACTTCCTTTTTCTCCTTCCCTTTATAAGTAATGAAGAAGTCTCCCATGCGGACCGTATCTCCTTTGAAGAGCAGGATGTCCTTGTTGTTGTTGAAGTCATTGCTGAGTTGTTGCACATCCACCAGGGAAGTGTTCTGCGAGATCACCTTGCTCTTGTACTGGGAAATGAGTGCTCCGAGCATGATCAGGCCAAAGCCCAGGTGGGCGATCGAAGCCCCCCCTTTGTCGAATTTCCCTTTGAGCAACCGGAGGAAATAGTCGAGGTTGGCAAGGGTAGCGAAGAGGCTGGTGAACAAAAGGGCCAGGATGCCGGTGGTGGGGCGGCTGACCGTAATATCCAGTGACAGAACGAGGACAATACTCAACAATAGGGCGACCAATGCGGAGAAGCTGATCTTACGCAGGAAAGCTTTCATGTTGGTGTGCTTGTACCGGAAGAATTGTCCCGCTCCAATGAGTAAACAAACGATAAAGGCCAGGGGGACCTGCCAGGAATTGTAATGGTCGATCACATCGGAAGGAGGAGCCAGGTCGGCCTGGGATAGTTTGCTGAAAAAGGCCCAGCCAGTGCTTTCATGAAGAAAAGTGAAAAAACCTGTGAACGGGGCCAGGAGTTTGTTGAAAACAGGGGTTGAAGTGCTGAAGGTGATCTGGACGGCCGATAGCAACAGGACCAGTGAACCGATGAAGACCCAGAACTCACGCGACCATAACCGTTCCTCTTCTTCCTGTTCTTTGCTGAAATAACGGTTGTAGGCTACTGCCATCATCACGCCGGTGAAGAGGAGAAAGGCCACCAGCATTTCGGTAGCCACGCCGGACAATACGCCGGCCACGAGCAGGGTCACCGATAGTCCCCCATAGAAAAGTCTTTCCCCAAAACTGCGGAGCAAGAGGGTCGTGGAAAGGCCGAGGAAAAAGAGCAGGTAAACGAGTAATTGCCCCAGCATCCCGTCACTGGTAAAGGAATGCACCGACGAATCTCCCAGGATCCCGCTCCGGGTGAGAAATGTGGAGTAGAGAACGAGTATGAAGGAGATCAGGGTGAGGAACAAGGCGGTAAACGTGGAACGCCCTTTTTTCCTGTTGATGAGCATGACATGGCCGGCTCCGACCAGCGTTAGCCAGGGGACGAGCGAGGCGTTCTCCACCGGGTCCCAGGCCCAGAACCCACCGAAACTCAAGGCTTCATAGGCCCAGGCACCTCCCATGAGCACACCGCCGCCCAATATGGCCACCCCGAAGAAGGTCCACGGGAGGGCTGGTTTGATCCACCCGCTCAAATTTCTTTTCCACAGACCGGCACAGGCATAAGCAAAGGGTACCAGTGTAGCGGCGAACCCGAGGAACAAGGTCGGAGGATGGATGGTCATCCAATAATTCTGCAACAATGGGTTCAGTCCTTTTCCATCCTGCAACTGGTTGAATTTCTGAAGGTAGTTGGGGTCCTGCGTCCAGGGTAGTCCCAGGTTCTCGGGAAGTTCCCGGATCAGGATGAAGGGGTCACTGCCGATCTTGTGGCCGAACACATAGATCCCCAGCAGCATGGAGGTGATGAAGGCCTGGGTGATCGAAAAGACGGCCATGACCCGGTTCTCCCAGTGTCGGGCGGTGCGGATCAGGATGTTACCCAGGAGTACGTGCCAGAACCCCCAAAGCAAAAAGCTTCCTTCCTGGCCTTCCCAGAAGCAGGAGAAGAGGTACCGGACCGGCAGCCTTTTGTTGGAGTGTTTCCAGACGTAATGGTACTCGAAATACTCGTTGAAGAGCATAAAGAAAAGGGTGCCGATGATCCCGAGCAGGGCAAGGCTGTGGACCCGGTAGCTGACCCTGCCCAGATGCTTCCAGGGCTCCTCTTCCGGACCGTTCTCCTTTCGGGCAGCGAACCAGTATGCGACGAGACTGACCAAAGCGGTTGCACCAGCGACTTAATCTGGCATGCAAGCTTAAGCCGATAGGTGTAGGCGCAGCGAA
>CAZAYA010000078.1:0-11933 GCA_964489175.1 uncultured Flavobacteriales bacterium
ATCAAAGAGAAATACCGCTTCTTTTCCTATGGCGATGCTATGCTGATCATCTGACCCGATGGATGCAGTAGTCATCGTGGCCGGTGGCGCAGGAAAGCGCATGGGCGGAACACCGAAACAGTTCCGCCTTCTTGGCGGTAAACCGGTCCTGATGCACTCGGTCGAAGCCTTTCATCGCTGCGGATCAACCCTTTCCATTATCATCGCCCTTCCTGAAGCCTCATTTCCCTTCTGGCAGGATATATGTGAAGCGTATAACTGCTCCATTCCTCATGAAACGGTGATAGGCGGAAAAGAACGCTTTCATTCCGTCCACAACGGACTGCAAAAAGTCGAAAAAGGTGGGGTCGTGGGTGTTCATGACGGTGCCCGTCCACTGGTAACCCCAAAGCTCATCGACCGCTGTTACGCACATGCCCGGAAGCATGGAAGTGCTGTACCGGCCGTTCCAGCCACGGAATCCCTGCGATGGCTGGAAGATAATGGAAGGCACCATTCCCTCGAACGGAACAGGGTCAGGATCATACAAACCCCTCAATGCTTCCACACAGAGCCCCTGCAGGAAGCTTATGAAAAAGCGTTCTCCCCTTCCTTCACAGATGAAGCCACCGTGTTCGAGGCAGCCGGGCATGCTCCCCACCTCGTGAATGGAGACCCTGACAACCTGAAGATCACCCGCGAAGGAGACCTGGAAAAGGCGGAAAGGATCATGAACGGGCAGGGATGATCTCTCTTCCAACGTCCAGGAGAACATACCCCCTCCCCCTGCCAAATTGCTTATTTTTGTAAGGCTATGCCCCTCCAACAGCAACAGGATATTCGGGAACTGACCCGGGAAGACCTCCGGCAATATTTCCTCGAAAAAGGGGACAAGGCTTTTCGGGGGAGTCAGGTCCATGAATGGCTGTGGAAAAAACACGTCCTCTCCTTCGAGGAAATGTCCAACCTTCCGCAAACGGTCCGGGAAAATCTCTCACGTGATTTTTCACTGCACAAGATCGCCCTGGCCGATCAACAGATCGCCCGGGACAAGACCATCAAGAACGCTTTCCGACTCCACGACGGCCACATCGTGGAAGGAGTGCTCATCCCCCAGGGGAAACGAATGACAGCCTGCATCTCCTCCCAGGTGGGCTGCGCCCTGTCCTGCGATTTCTGCGCCACCGCCCGGATGAAACGGGTCCGGAATCTGGCTGCTTCCGAGATCTACGATCAGGTAGCCCTACTCAATGAACAGGCAGAGGAAAAATACGGGCACCACCTTTCGAACATCGTTTACATGGGCATGGGAGAACCCTTGCTCAATTATAAGAACGTGGTGAACTCCATCCGCATGATCACGGCTGAAGAAGGGATGGGCATGTCGCCCCGGCGGATCACCGTTTCTACGGTAGGGGTTTCCAAAATGATCCGTAAGCTGGCTGACGAAGCCCTGAACGTCAACCTGGCCGTTTCCCTCCACGTGGCGAACGATGAAAAAAGAAGTTCCATCATGGATATTAACCGGAGCAATGACCTCGACACCCTGCTCGACAGCATCCGGTACTTCCATGAAAAAAGCGGCATCCGCATCACCTACGAGTTCATCGTGTTCAGGGATCTGAACGACAATCCGGAAGATGCTGATCAACTGGCCGCATTCTGTCATGCAGTGCCAAGCAAGGTCAACATCATCGAATACAACCCCATCGACAACGGTACCCTGGCCCAGACCTCCCGCAAAAAATTCGAAGCTTTCATTGGCCGACTGGAGGACCAGGGCGTTATCGTGAATGTAAGACGCAGCAGGGGCAAGGACATCGATGCTGCCTGCGGACAATTGGCCAATAAGAACCAGGCCGTCTCCAAAGAGAACCGGGCCGACATGCTTCAATAATGCAGACCGTTGCTGAAATAAAAGCCCCGATAGAAGCGGAGATGAAGACCTTCGAATCCCGCTTCAGGAAGTCGCTGAACAGCGATGTGGCCCTGCTTAACAAGATCACCCATTACATCGTTAAACGGAAAGGGAAGCAAATGCGCCCCATGTTCGTTTTTCTCTCCGCAAAACTTTTCGGAGAAGTGAAAGACCCGGCCTACACCGCCGCTTCCCTGATCGAACTCCTCCACACGGCCACCCTCGTCCATGATGACGTGGTGGACGATGCCCACGAACGGCGGGGCTATTTCTCGCTGAATGCGCTCTGGAAGAACAAGATCGCCGTGCTGGTCGGTGACTACCTGTTATCCCGTGGCTTGCTCACATCTGTGGAACATGAGGAATACGAATTGCTGCGGATCGTTTCACAGGCCGTGCAACAGATGAGCGAAGGGGAACTGCTTCAAATGGAAAAGACCCGGAAGCTCAACAT
The DNA here is from genome assembly GCA_964489175.1 of uncultured Flavobacteriales bacterium. Lineage (GTDB taxonomy): Bacteria > Bacteroidota > Bacteroidia > Flavobacteriales_D > CAYVSK01 > CAZAYA01. Next base: position 2,352 of record CAZAYA010000078.1, read on the forward strand.
CACTGAGGAAGTGTATTTCGAAGTGATCCGTCAGAAGACCGCTTCCCTGATCGCAGCATGCTGCCAGGCAGGAGCCCATGCCAGCGGTGCCTCCGCTGAGGAATCCCGTAAAATGCACCGGTTCGGAGAACTGGTCGGCACGGCCTTCCAGATCAAGGACGACCTCTTTGATTACGGAGACGGTCAGGCAACAGGGAAACCCACAGGCATCGACATCAAAGAGCGGAAAATGACCCTTCCGCTCATCTATACCCTCCAGCATTCGGACAAAAAGCAAAAACGAGCCATCACTAACATCCTCAAGAACCACAATGAAGAACCTGATAAGGTAAAGGAAGTGATGGAAATGGTCATCGACAGCGGTGGACTAAGCTATTCCGAAGAACGGATGAACGAATACAAGGAACAAGCCTTTGAGCTACTCTACCAATTCCCTGAACGGGAAGCTCGTCATGCCCTCGAAGGACTGGTCATCTACACGACCGAACGCAAGAAATAAGTACCATGACCATGTTACGGAATATCCATTGGACCATCGGGATTTGCCTTCTTCTGTTCCTGGGATCAGTTTCCTGCGATGATACCGCTACCCGGAAGGCCGTGGAAAAAACATCCCCCACCTCGAAAAAAGAAAAGAACCAAAAGGGGAAGCCCCGAAATGGCCAGCATACCGTCCGTTATAAGAACGGGGAGGTGAAGATGGTCGGGAAATACAAGAACGGAAAACGAAAAGGCGTATGGACAGCCTGGTACCCAGACGGTTCACGCTGGAGCGAAACCACGTTCGAAGAGGGGAAACGCAGCGGCCCTACCACGACCTGGTACAAGAACGGTCAGATGCGCTATTCCGGCCGCTATGAGAACGACAAGCCCGCCGGGACCTGGAAATATTATGACCGGGAGGGAAATTTGGTGCGGGAGAAGGAATACTAGGTCAGCAAACAAGCTGAATACTTGAAATGTGATCAAGGATGATTCCCCTGGGATCTTTCGGAGAACATCATTTCAAATAATCCCGCCACCTTTGAACGTTCAAAGTGTCTTTGAACCTGTCTGCCGACAGGCAGGCTTAATACTTGATACTTCAGCACTTACCTACACCAGCAATAAAGCCATAAGGGGACGTCCATCAGGATCCCTTTTCGTATTTTCGTTAGGTAATCCCTTTCACCCATTATGATCACCAAGCGCAGCATCGATGAGATCATGCAGACCGCCCGTATCGAGGAGGTGATCGGGGATTTCATGCAATTGAAGAAAAGCGGGTCGAACTACAAAGGCCTCAGTCCCTTCTCCAACGAAAAGACCCCTTCTTTCATGGTCTCCCCGGCCAAGCAGATCTTCAAGGATTTCAGCTCCGGGAAGGGCGGGAACGTGATCACGTTCCTCAAGGAACACGAGACCATGAGCTACCCGGAAGCCCTCCGGTACCTCGCCGGGAAATACAACATCGAGCTCGAGGAAGAAGAAATGAGCGAGGAGAAGAAAGAAGAGCACGACCGCAGGGAAAGCCTGTATGTGGTCACTTCTTTCGCCGAAAACTACTTTTCAGAACAGCTCCGAAATTCGGACGAAGGGCGGTCGGTCGGCCTAAGCTACTTCCACGATCGGGGCCTCAGCGATGAAGTGATAGACAAGTTCAGTCTGGGTTATTGCTCTGAGGACTGGAGTACTTTTACCGACCACGCTCTGAACAACGGGTACAAACTCGAATTCCTGGAAGAAACCGGTCTGACGAAGACCAAGAACGACAAGCATTACGATTTCTTCCGGGGACGCGTCATCTTCCCCATCCACGACCTGACCGGCCGTCCCATCGGCTTTGGGGGACGGACCCTCCGAACCGACAAGAATGTCGCCAAGTACTTCAATTCTCCCGAAAGTCCGATCTACAACAAAAGCCAGGTCCTTTACGGCATGCACCTGGCCCGGAAAGCCGTGGTCAAAAAGGAGGAATGCTACCTGGTGGAAGGCTATACGGATGTCATCTCCCTTCACCAGGCCGGGGTGGAGAATGTGGTAGCAGCTTCCGGTACATCGCTGACCCAAGAACAGGTGAGACTGATCCGCCGCTACACCTCCAACATCACCATGCTCTTCGACGGTGACCCTGCCGGTCTAAAAGCCTCGCTCAGGGGCATCGACCTGGTACTCGAAGAAGGCATGAACGTAAAGATCGTGCTCTTCCCAGAGGGAGAAGACCCCGATTCCTATGCCCGGTCGGTCTCCCAGGAAGAACTACAGCAGTTCCTCCAGAAGAACGCCAGGGACTTCATCGTTTTCAAAGCCGGCCTTTTAGCGGAAGATGCCGGGCAAGACCCGGTAAAGCGAAGCGATCTGATCCGCGAGATCGTTCAAAGCATCGCGCTGATCCCCGATCATATCCTGCGTTCGGAATACATCCGGGAATGCAGCCGGATCATGGGTGTGGACGAGCGCCCTCTGATCAACGAGATCAACAAACTACGGCGGAAAAAGTGGCGAGATCAACACAAGCAACAAGAACAGGAGGAAAAGGACCTGGAAAGGGGGGCGCAATTACCTCCACCCGAACAGCCGGTCACCAAAGAAGGATCGGGCATCCACCAGGAGCGGGAACTCATCCGGATCCTCCTGAATTACGGCGAAGACCATTTTTCTGTAACAGAATACGACCAGGAAACCAATGCGGAGACCACAACGGACGAGAACGTGGCCGAATTCATCCTTCACGAGCTCACCAAGGATGGGCTGACTCTTGAAGACCCTACCTATAGCCGGGTCTTTGAGCTCTTCCGGGAAGCCTACCAGAACAACCGGGAGCTCCCTTCCCAACAATTCTTCCTCACCCATCAGGACGAATCGGTCGCCCAGCTCGCGACCGACCTGATCACTTCTCCCCACGAATTGAGCGAGAACTGGCGGGAAAAACACAAGATCCATACAAAACCCGAAAGCAGAAGACTGAAGTCCACCGTCCGGCAATCCGTTTTCTCCTTCAAACTGAAAAGGATCGAACACATGATCCGCATGGTACGGGAAAAACTCCAGGAAGATCATTCGATGGAAAAGCATCGCCAATTCCTCGAACAGCAACACCGATTGCTGGAAGCCAAGAAAACCTTCTCCGAAGAGCTGGGAAGGGTGGTGGTGAGGTAAGGCCAAGTGGCCAAGTAGGGTTCAGGGGAACGGCTTGCTTGAGCTACTTTGGTCTGAGGCTATCATTCCTCAGACATCCTTGTTCCCCTAGTTGGCTGCTTCCCTCAAATACTCCGCCTTGACCCGAAAATCCAAAAAACGATACATCCGCGACGGCCGGGCTCCCCTACCAGCCAAAGAAGAAACCTCTGCTCTGATGAGCCGCATCCGGGGAAAGAACACGAAACCGGAAGTGCGGTTCAGAAAAGCGCTCTGGCATACTGGTCTACGAGGATACCGGCTCCATTGGAAAAAGGCTCCCGGAAAACCTGATATCGCGTTTCCATCAAGAAAACTGGCCCTGTTCATCCACGGTTGTTACTGGCATCGCTGCCCCCATTGCCAGCCTTCCATGCCCAAAACCCACCGGGATTTCTGGGAGGAAAAGTTCCGCAAGAACGTGGAACGGGATGGGAGAAAGATCGATGCCCTCCAGGCCGAAGGATGGGCCGTGAAAGTGATCTGGGAGTGCCAGGTCAAAAAGCAATTGGAGGAAAAGGTGGAAGAGGTAAGAACCCTTTATCAAACCCTTGGGGAAGCCCGGAAATAACGGCAGCTTCTTGCTTGTAAGAATGTTCTTATTTGTATATGTCGCGGATCTTCCTTAGGTTCGATACTTTCTGAAAAACGCCTTACTGTTATGTCAATGTATTCCTCCTCTCTGAGAACCTTCTTCGCACTCACTGCCTCTTTGCTTCTTTTGACTGCATGCGGCGGCGACGAAAAGAAAGGTCAGGACAAGGGAAAAGACTACGAAACCAAGACCAAGAAGGATCGCTATGGAAACGAATATCAATACGTTACCAACGATCCGTATGATGCCCGCATCTATGAACTGGACAATGGCCTGAAGGTTTATCTCACCGCTAATAAAGAAGAACCCCGCGTTCAAACCCTGATCGCTGTAAGGGCCGGGTCCGCCTCCGAACAGCGGGAAACCACCGGACTGGCCCACTACCTGGAACACATGCTTTTCAAAGGAAGTAAGCGCATGGGAACCCTGAACTGGGAAAAGGAAAAACCCCTGCTGGACTCCATATCCGCTTTGTATGAAAAACGGATGCACACCCAGGACTCCGCTCAAAGAAGAAAGCTTTATCAAAAAATCGACAGCCTCTCCCAGGTAGCTGCTCAATACGCCATCCCCAACGAATACGACAAGATCATCGCTTCCCTGGGCGGTGAAGGGACCAATGCGTTCACCTCCAAGGACCGAACCGTGTACATGAACGACATCCCTTCCAATGAGATCGAAAAATGGATCCGACTGGAACGGGAACGCTTCGGCACCATGGTTCTCCGCCTTTTCCACACAGAACTGGAGACCGTTTTTGAAGAATTCAACCGTGGCCAGGACAATGATTACCGCAAGGCCTCCAAAGTCCTTGACCGCGCCCTTTACAAAGGCCACCCCTACCAACTCACCACCATCGGGAAGCCTGAACACCTGAAGAATCCCTCCATGGTGAACGTCCATGCCTTCAAGGACAAATTCTATGCTCCCAACAACCTGGCCATCTGCCTCTCCGGAGACATCGATCCGGCCGAGACCTTCAAGACCATCAAAGAACACTGGGGAGACATGGAACCAAACAAAGACCTGGCAGAAGGCCGGGATCTCGGCGAAGCCAAACCCATTAAGGGACCGGTCGAAAAGACCGTTCAGGGACCGGAAGCCGCCAGGGTCTACGTGGCCTACCGCTTCCCCTCTAACGACAGCGTGCAACCCTATGTGGACTTGCTCAGCGAATTGCTCTATAACGGACAGGCCGGCCTGATCGACCTGAACCTGGAGAAGCAACAAAAAGTACTGAACGCCAACTGCTATTCCAGCTTCTACAAAGAATACGGCACTCTACGTTTCTTCGGACAAGCCCGGCCAGGACAGTCGCTGGAAGAGGTACGCGATCTGCTGCTGGAGCAGGTGAATAAACTGCGTAAAGGTGACTACGCGGAGTGGATGCTCGAAGCCGTGATCCGGAACAAGAAGAAGGAACAGATCCAACAACGCAGCTCCAACCAAAAGGCTTTCGCCTTCGTGGAAGCGTTCATCCAGGAAGAGGAATGGGTGGATCAGGTGAACTACCTCGACCGCCTTTCCGGTATCACCAAAGAAGAGCTGACCGCCTTTGCCAGAGAACACCTGGACAGCAACTACGTAGTGGTCTACAAAAGAAGTGGAGAAGATACCTCCTCCGTCAAGATGCCCAAACCCCCTATTACACCAGTGAACATCAACCGCGGGAAAAGATCGGACTTCTGGAAAGAGATCGATTCGATGGAATCCCAGCCTGTTCAGCCGGTATTCGTCGATTATGACAAAGTCATCGACAGCAAGGAACTTTCCTCCGGTATCAAGCTGAACTACACCACCAACAAAGAGAACGAATTGTTCACCCTTTATTACCTCCTCGAAATGGGGGATGATCACGACAAGGAACTTTCTCTTGCGGTGGAATACCTGGACAAGATCGGGACGGATAAGTATACTTCCTCCGAATTAGAACAGGAGTTCTACAAACTGGGAACCAGCTTTGGTGTGCGAACCCGTGATGACCATTCTTATATCTACGTCAACGGATTACCTGAAGCTTTCGAGGAAAGCGTCGAGCTCCTCGAACATGTGATCCAGCATGCCCAAAAGGACACCACCGCTTATACCAAAATGGTGAACAACAAGCTGCAAAAGCGGGAGAACAACAAAAAGAGCAAGCAGAACAACCTTATCGGCCTCTTCAACTACGGCCTGTACGGCCCCCATTCGAACTTCACCGATAAGCTCAGCAAGGAGAAGTTACGCTCGACCGACCCTGCTGTACTGATCGATAAGATCCACCACATGTACGACCATGAACATGAATTGTACTATCATGGCCAAAGGGGAATGAACGAAACTGCCAGCTTACTGGAAAAATTACATCCAGTAAAAGAAGACCTGAAGTCCATCCCGGAAAAGACCGAGTATGAAACCCGGGACCCCCAAGGGGACAGTGTCTTCTTCGTGAACTACGACATGGTACAGTCCCAGGTATTGTTGGTCTCCAGAGGCCAGGAACAGGACAAGGAACTGTTCCCTTATGCCCAGATGTACAACAACTATTATGGCAGCGGGCTTTCGTCCGTGGTCTTCCAGGAGATCCGGGAATCCAAAGGGCTGGCCTATTCCTCTTCTTCCGGCTTCACCACCCCTGACACCGGAGACTATCACTTCACCTATGCCTTCCTGGGAACTCAGTCCGACAAGACCCGGGATGCGATCGATGTGATGAAAGGATTGTTGGATAGCATGCCTCGCTCAGAAGATCAATTCGAGGCCTCCCGGAAGAACATTCTCAAAAGCATTGAGACCAATCGGATCACCGGTACCGATGTTTTCTGGAATCACCGGAGTGCTCAAAAGCAAGGATTCGAAGGGGATCCCCGGAAGTTCATCTACAATAAGGTCAAGGGGATGAGCCTCGACGACCTGAACGCGTTCTTTAACAAGCATGTTAAAAACGGGGATTACGATCTGCTGATCGTCACCAACCGGGAGAATATCCCACCAACTTCCCTATCCAACTACGGAAAGGTGAAGGAGATCGACCGCGAGACCCTGTTCGGCTACTGAGCCGTAATAGGCAAACGGTAGATGTGGACCCCTTCATGGATCCCCATCAAATCGTCAGTATACGGCCCGAAGTCCTGTTGCTCCATAATGGATGGAGCATTGATGATCAGGTAGCCAGCTCCTTTTCCCATGCCATGCTCCACCAATGCCTGACCGCGTTTATCGCCCATGTAAATATTGGTGAAGCCCTTTTGGTCCATCAGGTAAAGGCTGACGTTCGGACTTTTGTCCGGTATGCTGATCACCTTGTCCTCCCTTTCGATCCCGAGAGAACGCAAGTAGGGAGTGATGGTCTGTAAAGGCCCGAATCGATGGTTGTGGTCCCATTTGAACCATTCCCAGAAATCCTTTTCTTCTTCGGTATGGGTGAAGGCGTTCTGAACCGTGGGAACATGCGGTGTATACCGCATCCGCATGACAATGGTGGCATTGTAAAGGAAGCCGGCCAGGGCTACGACCGCTACCCCGCGCAAGGCTCGGGAATAAAGCAAGGCCGGTAAGTGGCGCCGGGTATCATCCAACAAGGTCAAAAGCACCAGGGCAAAAACCGGAAAAAGATCGATCAGATAATAATCGTGAACATCCAGGTGTCGGTACCACAACGCTGTATATGCCGCTGCTCCCAGAGCTGTGACAGTAGTCGCTATGATAAGGGCCGAACGTTGGCGTCGCCACCGGAACAAGACCACCAGCAGGGCCAGGAACAAGAAAGCAAGTCCGGCCCTGGGAAAAAGGTCGGGCAACCATTCATGGTATAATTTTGAAGTGATGGTCCAGAGGTCTCCCCAACTTCCTTCCCAAAAAGCCCGGGTACCGGTCAGGAAATAGATAGAATCGTAAAGTTCATTGTAATGGACCGCATATGCATACCACCCACCGAGTAGAGCGATCGGAGCAAGCAGGAAAAGGGCATGATCCAGGGGACGATGGAACAACGGTCGCCCTCCCTTTCCGAAACGCAAAAGCGTGAAACGCTCCAGCCCATAGAGAACATAAAGGAAGCCGGCCCCGTGGAAAAGCGTGACCCGGAACAAACCCGCCAACGTGACCCACAGCATGGCCCAGGCCAGCGTACGGGACCGTCCCCGTTCACGAAACCGGAAAAAGCAATACCACCCACAGAACAACAAACCCAGAGCAGGGGCATTCACCAGGAAGTTATTGCTGTAAAAGGCCAGGATCGGAGAGGTGAAGAGGAACAACACCGGAACAACGGACCAGAAAGTGCTTTTCAACACATCCCGGAAAAGCCGGAATAAAAAGAACAGCCCGGTAAACGTGATCAACACATTGATCAGGCGGAACAAGAATTCCGACTGACCGGTCACCTTCCAAAGTCCGGCATTCAGGTAATAAAGAAGCGGGAATTCCGCCACCCCTCTTCCTTCTCTGATCCCCTGAAAGTGAACCCGGGGTTGGAAGAAGTCCATCCCCTCTTTCATGTAGTTCAGGGTCATCGACAGCGCATCCGATTGCCGCCAGCGGTGATATCCATAGGGACCCTTTTCAAAGACCAACGGATAGTTATAGAGCAGAGCCACTCCGAGGAGGAGAAAGCCCATGATCAACGATGCACGAGCCGTATTGGAAATTTTCACAGGATGACCAGGTCGGTGATGCTACTTCTTAACAAATACAGACAATTATACACACTTCCTTGCCTCTGTAAAAGGATAATGGATATTTTCGTTTACGGAAAGAGCCTTTTAGCAGTTTTGTCCGATGATCAGAAAAAAACTCCTCTCCCAACCCTTACGGGTCATAGAATTATTTGCAGGGGTAGGCGGATTTCGCGTCGGACTGGAAGGGCGGCCAGACAAGCGCAAAAGTCCGAACTACCAGGTGATATGGAGCAACCAATGGGAGCCCTCCACCCGAAAACAGCACGCTTCGCTCGTTTACGAAGCCCGGTTCGGTAAAAAAGGGCATGCATCCCAGGATATCGCTGAAATTCCTACTGGAGCGATCCCGGATCACGACTTGTTGGTCGGCGGTTTTCCCTGTCAGGATTATTCAGTGGCCACCACGCTGAAACAAAGTGGTGGCATCATCGGCCAAAAAGGCGTGCTGTGGTGGCAGATCCATCGCATCCTCGTAGAGAAAGGGGCTCAACGCCCCCGCTACCTGTTCCTGGAAAATGTGGACCGGCTATTGAAATCCCCATCCCATCAAAGGGGGCGCGACTTTGCGATCATGTTGGCTTCCCTGAACAAGTTAGGCTATGCGGTGGAGTGGAGGGTGATCAATGCGGCGGATTACGGAATGCCACAGCGACGGCGCAGGGTTTTCATCATGGCCTACGCGAACCCCACTCCCGCTTTTGAAAGGCTAACGAACACCGACCCTTACGATTGGATGGAAAAGGATGGCGTACTAGCCTCGACCTTTCCGGCCCGACCGGACGAAAAAGATCGTGGTCTCGCCCCTTTCCGCCTAAGCACGAACGTAAAGCAGGTATCGGACCAATTCAATGCGGGGGGGAGTTCCTCTCCCTTTGAAAACAGCGGTGTCATGCGCGGTGGACAGATCTGGACCCGACGACTGGAACCGATATACCAGGGTTCCCGGCAAACCTTGGGCGATGTACTGCAATCAGACGATGAAGTGTCCCCCGAGTTCCTCATCGGTCCGGAAACCCTCGACCGTTGGGAGTATTTAAAAGGGGCCAAGAACGAAACGCGCCGGAGCAGTACCGGCTATGATTACAACTATGCAGAAGGCCCCATGACCTTCCCAGATGCCCTGAACCGACCCAGTCGTACCGTGATCACCGGCGAAGGCGGCGCCTCCCCGTC
>CAZAYA010000079.1:0-11922 GCA_964489175.1 uncultured Flavobacteriales bacterium
AATATATTGGCGCTCACACCGATCACTGTTCCTGTATTGAACATGGTGTTGATACCGCATTTGGCATGGTCGGCCATGACCAGACCGCAAAATTGTCGCCCCGTTCTTTCCATCTGTTCGGTCTCATAAGACCACATCTTCACCTCTCCGTAATCGTTCTTGAGGTTGGAATTGTTGGTATCTGCTCCAAGGTTACACCATTCTCCGATCACGCTATTCCCTAAGAACCCATCGTGCGCTTTGTTGGAATAACCCTGTATCACAGAATTGTTAACCTCTCCACCGACTTTGGAGAACGGGCCGACCGTAGTAGGGCCATAGATCTTCGCCCCCATCTTCAGGGTCGCATGATCGCATAAAGCAAACGGACCGCGGATCAGGCAACCTTCCATCACCTCGGCATCCTTCCCGATATAAACGGGGCCCGTGGTCGCATTGATCGTAGCTCCTTCGACCCGGGCGCCGGACTCCACGAAAACATCCTTTCCCAGGACCGTATTCCTTTCCTTCAAACTTTCCGGAGCTTGCTTCATCCCAAGCAAAGCAAGATCTGCTTCCAGCGCCTCACCATTCCCCGTGAACAAGTCCCAGCACCTGGTCAGAGCATCAACCCCGGCAAGGTATTCTTCCCCGGGGATATCAAGTACTTTTAGCCCCTCTCCTTTCCGGATCAGTTCTTCCAATGTTCCTGCCTGTTCTCGATCGAGCCGGAACGCCAACCACCTGCCGTTTTGTCGCAATCCTTTTCCCTCCGGAAGTGCCCGGACCTTCTCTGCAAGTTCCCGGTCAGGAAGAACAGCCCCGTTCAGGCACAGGTTCTCCGATGCAAGATCGGCAGGAAACAAGGTGGACAAGTATGCTTCGGTCAGAAATCCACACTCCTCTATTCCGAGCATGTGTTCCCATTTTTCCCGAACGGTCAGGATACCGACCCGCAATTCGGAGACAGGCTTCGTATAGGTCAGCGGCAAAAGGGCTTTGCGAACAGCAGGTTCGTCGAAGAATAAGAGTTTCATAGAGGGGCATATAGTGAACAGAGCAGACCTCTCATTCGCACTGTTCACTGTTTACTCATCACTCAATATCGTCGGAAATATAAAAATTCCCCGACCGGTTCCAACTAAAAAGCCCCTCCGGAAAGGGAGAGGCTTTTCATGAGGCTGGGAACAAGTGGGTTATTCCTCCTTTTTCTTCTCTTCCTGATCGTCCCCACTCTCTTCTTTTTTCTTCTCCTCTTTCTTATAGAACTTGGAGTAGCGGTTCTTGAACCGGTCCACCCGTCCGGCGGTGTCGACGAACTTCATCTTACCGGTATAATAAGGGTGAGAAGTATTGGATATCTCTACTTTGATCAGCGGGTATTCGCTCCCGTCCTCCCATTCGATGGTTTCACTGCTCGGTGCAGTAGAACGGGTCAGGATGGTTTCCCCGTTGGACATATCCTTGAATACGACCAACCGGTAATTCTCGGGATGAATGTCTTTTTTCATCGTGCTTTAACTTTTAGGGAGTGCAAAGATAAAGATCTTTCCCATTCTTTACAACCAAGCGAGGACTTAGGATTTTCAAAAACATTATTTAAATTCGGCGCTTGGTTTCACCATGAAAAACCCATGAAATGAGAGCATTCAAAGCAACGCTCTGGGCTGCGACCATCGCCCTTTTCCTTTCCTCCTGTGGCGGCTCAGACAAGCAAAAGAAAAAAGACCAGGGGAAACCTGAAGATACCAAGCTGAAAGAGCCTGCAGACAATGAGAGCAAAAAAAACGCCTCAGCAGGGAGCGCTACCAAGCGCGACTATATTCTTCCTTCCACCCTGCAGGTTGCTTCTATCTTAAAGCGCTCTGGGCTGGACTACAAAGAAGGACTTGTGAACGACCCCACCAACGTCGAAGGGTATGTCACCGCCTTCAGCAAGAAGGTGAATTTCGGTGTTTACAGTGCTGATCTGGCCTACCTCATTCTCAACGGAGAGCAGGAGCGCGCCATGAAGCAAATGAAAGCGGTCCGGAAACTAGCCGACGACCTGGGCCTCGGAAGCATCTTCAATATGAACCAGCTGACCCAGCGGTTCGAAAAGAACCTGAACGACCAGGACACCCTCGTTACCCTTTTAATAGAGATCCAGGAAAATTACGACCGTTATGTGCAGGAGAATGGGGAAGGCTCCCTGAAAGCCATCACTTATGCAGGGGGCTGGATCGAAAGCATGTATTTTGGTTCCCGGGTCCATGAGGACAATGCCAAGATCGCCAAGCGGTTGGTAGAACAAATGACCATCCTCGAGAACATCATTGCCAGCCTCAGGGATAAAACCCGCGACAAAGAACAGGTAAGCGAACTGGTCGCTTCCCTGGAAAGCCTGCACGAAACCTATGAAGGGTTCTTCCCCGAAGAAAATGATGAGAACGACCCCTGGTCAAGGGATCTCAGCAAGGAACAGCTCAAGACCCTCGAAGAAAAGATCGGGTCCATCCGGAACAACATCGTTAATCCTTAAGGTTCACCCCATGTCGATCCATCATTACCTCTTTCTGATCTGCTTATCTTTTCTTGTTCCTCTTACCGGGACATCGCAGAAAGAATGCGACCCCAGAGGCCTGAAGAAAGCCAAGAGCGAACTTGCCCCCTTCGTTTATGACGGGTCCAAACGAGATGTGCTCGCCTACGAAAAGAAGGAGAACTTTTACGAGATCGAAGTTCCTCTTTTCATCGGAGAGAAATACCGGTTCATCTTCAACACCGATCAACTTCCGGAACCGGTCAGGATAGAGATCTACAACAAGCCCAAGGGCAAGAAAAGACGGGAATTGCTCTTCAGTAATGAGGAGACCGAAGCCACCAAGAACGGCCTTTTGATCTATGAGCCCGAGCGGTCCCGGAACATGTACGTGAACTACACGGTACCTGCTTCCGAGGAAGAGAAGAAAGGTTGCATCATTTTCGTGGCCGGGTACAAGATGCCTTCCCTCGTCAAGTAATCCCATTCGAACCTCTTCACGCAAAGGCAGGCAGGTTGTACGTTGCTGGAGTTATGCCTACCTTTGCCCTTCAAATCGTGGAGGATGATCAGCATTACTTTTCCGGACGGGAACGTCAAGACATTTGAAGAAGGGACCACTCCTCTGGAGATCGCCCAGGGGATCAGTAGCGGCCTGGCCAAAGATGTCCTGGTCGCCAGGGTCAATGGACAAACCTGGGATATCAACCACCCTATCCATGAGGATGCATCCCTGGAGCTACTGAAATGGGAAGATGAAGAAGGGAAGAAGACCTTCTGGCACTCCACGGCCCACCTGATGGCAGAAGCCCTGCGATCTCTATACCCCCATGTTAAATTCGGGATCGGCCCGGCCATCGACCAGGGATTCTACTATGATGTCGATCTGGGGGATACCGTTCTCACCGATGCTGACCTGCCCGCCATTGAAAAGAAGATGAAAGCGCTGGCAGCTCAAAAGAACGAATACAACCTCTATCCCGTTTCCAAGCAAGAAGCCACCGACTATTACCAGAAAACCGGTAACGAATACAAATTGGAATTAATAGAAGAGTTGGAGGACGGCAACATCACCTTCTGTAACCACGGTTCCTTCACCGATCTCTGCAAAGGCCCCCACATCAAGCATACCGGAGAGATAAAAGCCATCAAGCTCACGAGTATCGCCGGAGCTTACTGGCGGGGGGATGAACACAACAAACAATTGACCCGGATCTACGGCATCTCCTTTCCCAAACAAAAGTACCTGGACGAATACCTGGAATTGCTGGAAGAAGCAAAAAAAAGGGACCACCGGAAGCTGGGACGAGAGCTGGAACTTTTTACTTTCTCCGAGAACGTAGGCCAGGGGCTCCCCCTTTGGCTTCCCAATGGAGCTCAACTCAGGGAACGGTTGGAGCAATTCCTGAAGAATGCTCAGAAAAAAGCCGGCTACGAGCCTGTCATCTCCCCGCACATCGGGAACAAGAAATTGTACATGACCTCCGGGCACTACGAAAAATATGGTGAAGACTCCTTCCAACCCATTCATACGCCGGATGAAGGAGAGGAATTCCTGCTGAAGCCAATGAACTGCCCCCACCATTGTGAGATCTTCCGGAGCCGGCCCCACTCCTATCGGGACCTGCCGGTCCGCTTTGCAGAATTCGGAACGGTCTACCGCTATGAGCAAAGTGGGGAATTACACGGACTCACCCGGGTACGTGGATTCACACAGGATGACGCCCACATCTTTTGCCGTGCCGATCAGCTCAAAGACGAGTTCAAAAAGGTGATCGACCTAACCCTGTATGTCTTTCAGTCGGTCGACCTTCACGACTACACCGCACAAGTTTCCCTGAGGGATCCCGACAAAAAGGATGATTACATCGGCAGCGATGAAAATTGGGAAAAAGCAGAGCGAGCCATCATCGAGGCCGCCGAAGAGAAAGGACTGAACACGACCTACATCAAAGGAGAAGCCGCATTTTACGGGCCTAAGCTCGACTTCATGGTAAAAGATGCCCTGAAGCGTGAATGGCAACTCGGAACGATCCAAGTAGATTATAATCTTCCCGAACGTTTTGAATTGGAATACATCGGCAGTGATGATGCCCGCCACCGCCCGGTGATGATCCACAGGGCTCCTTTTGGCTCGATGGAGCGCTTCGTCGCCGTCCTTACCGAACATTGTGAAGGGAAGTTCCCCCTATGGCTAACCCCCCTGCAAGCCATCATCCTGCCGATCAGTGACCGCTTCAATGATCACGCCGGAAAACTTTCACAGGTCCTAAATAATTCCGATATTCGCGCCTCCGTAGACGAGAGGAATGAGAAGATCGGCAAGAAGATCAGGGACAATGAGTTGAAAAAAGTCCCTTATATGCTGATCATCGGCGAGAAGGAAGTGGAACAAGGGACCATTTCCGTAAGAAAGCAAGGAGAAGGAGACTTGGGAAACATGACTCCGGAAGCCTTCTCGGAAATGGTCAGGGAAGCGATCGAGGAAAAGCTCGGTGCTCAAGCCAAAGAATTAGTAACCAAATAGCAAGACCATAGGAAGAAAAAGAAGAAAAGGACCGCCGAAAAGACGCGAAAGAGCCCCGCGGTTCAGGATCAACGACCAGATAAGGGCTACGGAAGTTCGTGTTGTAGGAGAAGGGGGACAAGGTGTCTACCCTATCGATGAAGCCAGAAAGATCGCCCGGGATCAGGAACTCGACCTTGTCGAGATCTCTCCCAAGGCCGATCCGCCTGTCTGCAAGATCATCGATTACAACAAATTCCTCTACGAACAGAAGAAGAAACAAAAAGAACTGAAGAACAAACAGTCAAAGGTCGTTGTGAAGGAGATCCGCTTCGGGCCCAACACAGACGATCATGACTTCAACTTCAAACTGAACCATGCCAAGAAGTTCCTGGAAGATGGGTTCAAAGTAAAGGCCTTCGTCTTTTTCAAAGGCCGCTCGATCATCTTCAGGGAACGGGGCGAATACCTGCTTCTGAAGCTAGCCGATGAATTGTCAGAGCACGGTTTAATAGAAAGCATGCCGAAATTGGAAGGGAAACGAATGATCATGATGATCAACCCGAAAAAGAGCGGCAAAAAGAACTAAAAAGCTACGTTATGCCGAAGATGAAAACCAACGGAAGCGCTAAGAAGCGTTTCTCCTTCACCGGGAAAGGCAAGATCAAAAGGAAAAAGGCTTTCAAAAGCCACCTTTTGACCAAGAAGGGGACCAAGCGGAAGCGCCACCTGACCCGGTACACCATCGCCGACAAAGCCAACAAGGAGACGATCCGGAAAATGCTTTGCGAATAAACCAAAAAAGGTTCCTCGTTTCACCCGCCGTCCAGCTTTCAAGTCGCTGATGCGCGCTGTCCGGCAAAAAACAGCTAAACCATGCCAAGAAGCACCAACAAAGTCGCCGCCAAACAGAAGCGGAAAAAGATCTTCAAGGAAACCAAAGGCTATTTTGGCCGCCGGAAAAATGTTTATCGCGTTGCCAAGAACGCAAACGAGAAAGCCCTCCAATACTCCTACCGGGACAGGAGGCAAAAGAAGCGGGATTTCCGCAACCTTTGGGTACAGCGGATCAACGCCGGTACTCGTCAATACGACCTTTCTTATTCCCAATTCATGGGATTATTGAAGAAGAAAGACATCCAGCTTAACCGAAAAGTCTTGGCCGACCTGGCCATGAACCACCCGGAAGCTTTCAAAGCCGTGGTGGAGAAGGTTAAAGCCTGACTCAATACTTCATCCCATTCCTGAAAAAAAGCCGCCCCGAAATTCGGAGCGGCTTTTTTCATGTTGTGAACGATCACTGTCTTAGCG
This sequence comes from uncultured Flavobacteriales bacterium, assembly GCA_964489175.1. Classification (GTDB taxonomy): domain Bacteria; phylum Bacteroidota; class Bacteroidia; order Flavobacteriales_D; family CAYVSK01; genus CAZAYA01. Next base: position 6,318 of record CAZAYA010000079.1, read on the forward strand.
CAAGGATAAGGTGCTCAAAAATTCCAATTGCCCAGGGCCTTGGGTATGGTCATATTGATGGATCCCATTTTTTCCCGTTATGACCATCACACCCTCATAGGGGATCACATCATATGCGTGAAAACCATCTCTTGTCCCTTTGAACTCCAGGTCAGTGGGCGTATTCAGCCGGTAACTGTCTACACCAAAGTCCCCCTCACAGAGAAAAAGAGAGGAATCGGTAACAGCCAGACCGTGGGGATCATCCATTCCATAAGAGGCTACTTCCTCAGGAGCATAAGGGTCGCTGATATCCACAACATCAAGGACATTCTCCCATCCACCACAATTGGTGCCGGTACGAAGGGTTACATAGGCATGACCCCCCTGGACCACGACAGGGTCGCATTGCCGAACATGTTCATAAGTAGAAAGGAATTCGGGAGAGGAAGGAGATGCGATGGAATAAATGTGCATCCCGTTGCGGGACCCGATAAACAGCTTTTCATCGTAGGAAAAAACAGTCTCGATGTTCTCGTCGATAAGGGTCGTGTTCACCTGAGCAGGAGCATTCGGAGTGGAAATATCAAAAGTCGTCAACTCCGATCCTTTGACCGAATACAAGTAGTTGGCCGAGACCGTAAAACGTGCCATCGAACCTCCTTTTCCTCCAGTGGAAAGAACAGGGTTAGCGTTTTTGGAAGAAGAAGCGGACATATCACTGGCAGCTGAATTTTCCGAAACCAGAACATAGTTCCCATCGGCACGGCCACGACCTCTACAGGTACTCTTCTCCTTCACCTTCTTCTTGATCCAATCCACGACTACTCCCTGGGAAGGATCCACATCTTTCACATAAGTCCCTTCGTAAGGGGTATACTGAAATCCATTGTAGGGAAAAACGTCCTCCATTCGGACCACTTCACGGGGAGCAGATGGCTCGGAAATATCGAATACCACAAAGTCCACAAAACTGTCTGCATAAAGATAATTCCCTTTGGCCGCGATGTCGATATTACCGGGGAGCGGAATGAATGCAACTTTCAGAGGAGAGCCCGGGTCGGAATTATCGACCACATGAACCCCTTTGTTCCTTTCGTTGATGAACAAATGATCCTCCTTGTAGAAGATCTTGCCGGGATGTTCCAGAGCCCGGGGCCCTTTTGGTTCGACCGGTTCACGAAACTTATCGTAAGAAAGATAGACCGGCGTATATGCCTTCATTTCAATATACCCTTCACATTGGTCCTTCAAACATCCCTGTAAAAAGAGCACCAAAAAGGACAGAATAAAAACGGAGATCGCCCGTTGGGCTGAAGAATCATTGGTCCACTGCATTGTAAAACGATTTTTGCTATCTTTCAATCACAATTTAATAAAATTTTCGGGTGATCCCGGTTCCTTTTTCAACGCTTTCATGAGATGTTTCATTGTTCTTTGCTGATGAAAAAGTTGCCGTTTTTTTCATGGTTTGCAGTGGGGGTTCTCCTGATCTCCTCTGCACAACTAACCGCCCAGGATAACTTATACCTGAAGGACGGCAGTATTCTCAAAGGAAAACTCCTTAAAGCAGAACGGGATACTTTTAAGATCGAGCTCGCAGGAGGGAGCATTTTCATATTTGATTCTTCCGAAGTATCAAAATTTAAGATGGGGGCTCCTCCGAAACCTGTGGAATACCATACCGGCGGCATTCACAATCATACGGAGACCGGCTCTATTACCCAAACATTCGACCCCTATCCATATAGCTCTCTCCCTCTTCTTCCCCCTATCGACGGTTTCTCCATCCGAAATATCACCACCTATCAATTTACCTCCTGGCTTTCAACCGGCCTAGGGGTCGGGTATAAGGTCAGAGGAACTTTTAGTCCCCTGGCTCCCGTTTTTGTAGATGTCCGTGGATGCTTGCTCAAGAACAAACCGGTCACCCCTTACTATTTCCTGGACGGAGGGTACAGTTTTTTCGTTCACAATGGAAGAGGAACCTATGGTAAATACTTCGGAGGGTGGTTTTCCGAAGGAGGAGTCGGAGTCCGTTTTTTCCTCGGCTCTCCCACATCAATGGGTATTGGAATAGGATATGAATGGCAACGCACCAGATCGAAGAAACCTGTTTACGACTATAACGGGCAGTTCGGTTATGAACGCATAGGGTTCCGCATCGAGAACCACCTTCTCCGGTCTCTGAATATCAGGGCTATATTAAGCTTCTGAATCACCCCTCTACTATACCTATTTCTTCGCTATAGCAAATTGCTCATCATTTCATTGCTCATTCCGGGATCATTTTCTTCCTCCTTATCATTATCAACAGGGATACGGCCCCGTCATCAATAGAATTCACAAAAAAGGAGCGTTTCATCAAGAAGAAGAATACTTTGAAACAGGAGGTGGAGGTCCGTTGTTTTTCACGACCTTCCCTCTCTGGAACTTGGGGGCAACGATATCGTCGGGGAAATAAAGGAAGAAGGTTCAGAACAAGTCCACGCAATGGTGCTGAACTTATAATGCACCATTGGTTATCTTTGAAAAAGAACACGGACCGGCTTGCCGCTCCTTCGGGAGAGGAAAGTCCGGGCAGCACAGAGCACCGCACCCCGGGAAACCGGGGGTCCCGGCGGCCATACCGCCGGGAACAGAGAGGGCCACAGAAATAATACCGCCCCGGGAAACCGGGGTAAGGGTGAAACGGTGAGGTAAGAGCTCACCCCGGTTACGGGCGACCGGTACCGGCGGTAACCCTTGCGGGCTGAAAGACCATGTAAACCGGGGTTCGAGGGTTGCTCGCCCGATCCCGGAGGGTAGGTCGATAACGCCTACGGGCAGATAAATGGCAGGCTCCCTTGCTCCTGCAAGGCAGACAGAACCCGGCTTACAGGTCCGTGCTCTTTTTTCTTATCAATAGTAAAGAATGTGCCCCCGCATTCCGTCCACCCGGTTGTACTCCAGGGCCGGGAACGGCACTTTCAGGAATCCGAACGCATCCAGGAAGCGATCCCAGAAAGGGGAACCCGTCTCTACCCGGCTCAGATCGATGTCGAAGGAAAGAAAATATTGCCGCCTCCTTTCAAGGACCGGATAAAGCTCCCCGACCTCATCCACCTCCGGATTTTCATGCCCCCCAAGCATGCCTGTCCCTCCATAACCCAAAGAAACGCACAACCAGGAAAGACGGTCTGTTCCAGGAAGGAAATCCGTTACATGAAAAGAAGCCCAATAAGATTGCCCGTTATAATCCTTGAGCATACGCTCTGACCAATGATCGCCCAATACGGATGGGCGATATGCAGCCAGCTCCGTCGGATGGTAAGAATATTTCAATACGACGCGCTGCTCCTCCCACACCAGTTCCTGCCCGATGAACAAACCCGTTCCAGCCAGATTGGCCACAGCATCCCCCCAGGAAGCTCCCCAGCGTTCAGAGTAGCCATCCAGCAATTCCACGGATGTAAGGAATACCGAACCAAGGCTTCCACCGTACCAAACCGCTTTCTTTCTTTCCACACCACTCCAGGTCAACATTCCCTTCCCCACCCTGCCGAGGTAATAACTGGTCATCAGGTGCCCCACCTTATCCATTTGCAACCATTCCCGGCTATCATCAAAAAAATGGAAAGCGGTGCGTTCATGCCCTTTGTACCAAACCTCGTTCAAACCGATCAGGGATCCGGTGTGCAGGGCTATTTCTCCTCCCACAACAGCGGCCAGCCTGGCATGGTGCAATGACGGGGTGGGCTCCCAAAAGGAAAGCGAATCCTGACCCCATACACGGGGCAACATCCCCGGAAAAAGAAGAAGCATGGAACACAGCAGAACAACTCTCATGGAAACAAATTAACGAACAAAAGGGCAACCCGGGAAGCTGCCGAAAAACTCGCATCTTTACGCCGAACCAGCAATACTGCCCTGATGGATTGGCTTCGCCTGATGACACCCCACCGTTTCGGGGATACAAAAGAACACGTGGTCGCTCTCGAAAAAAGCCGGGATGATTTTGAGATCGATCACGACCGGGTGGTCTTCTCCACACCTTTCCGAAGGCTGCAGGACAAGACCCAGGTGATCCCCTTACCGGAGAGCGATTTCGTCCACACCCGACTCACCCACAGCCTGGAAGTATCGTGCGTTGGACGCTCGCTGGGCAAGATCGCCGGTGAATACGTACTCCAACAGCACCCGGAACTCAGCAAGGAAATGGGAGTGAAAAGCAGCCATTTCGGGTCTATCATTGCAGCAGCCTCCCTGGCTCATGATATCGGGAACCCTCCTTTCGGGCACTCGGGAGAAAAGGCCATCGGAGAATACTTCCAGAACGGACGGGGACAAGCCTTCCGGGAACGCATTGCGGATGACCGACAATGGAAGGATCTCACGGATTTCGAAGGCAATGCCAATGGCTTCCGGATCCTTACCCACAGCGCCAATGCTCCTGAAGGAGGCCTTCGATTGACCTACCCTACTCTGGCCGCGTTCACCAAATACCCGAAAGCCTCGCTACCGGATCATCCGGACTCCTCCAAAGCCAGCGACAAGAAATTCGGCTTTTTCCAAACAGAAGCCCCTTACTTCCGGGAGATCGCCGAAACCCTCGGCCTCGGAAAAAAATACGGGAAAGAGGAACCCAATTGGCTCCGCCACCCCCTGGCTTTTCTGGTCGAGGCAGCAGACGACATCTGCTATTCCATCATCGATTTCGAGGATGGTGTCCGCCTCGGCCTGATCCCCGAAGAAACCTACAAGAAATACCTCCTGGCGATCATCGGGAATGAATTCGATGAGGAGCGGTACAAAACGATCCCCTCCAACACTGAACGATACGGATACCTCCGGGCCAAAGCTATCCAACAGCTCATCGGAGATCTCGCCCGGGTCTTCATCGAGAACGAAGCTGCTATCCTTAGCGGGGAATACGACACTTCCCTTCTCAAGAAGAGCCGCTTTCTGGACCCTGTGCAAACCATCAAATCCCTCAGTTCAGAAAAGGTCTACCTGGCCAGAGCCGTTTTGGAGATCGAAGCGGCAGGCTTCGAAGTACTCGGTGGCCTTCTCGATATCTTCATCCACTCGGTGGAAGCCGAAGGTGCTCGCCCAAAAAAAGCCCGGCAATTGCTTCCTGAACCTTTTGCCGCGGCCGAAGGAAAAGACCTGTACGAAAGGATCATCATCATCTGCGAATATATCGCAGGTTTGACAGATCCAGGCGCTATTGCTCTCTACAGGAAATTGAAAGGGATAGAGCTTCCCCGCCTGTAAGAAGTTATCGACCGGTTTCGATCATCCGGGAAGGAATTCCTCTTTCTCTTTGTCGATCGTTCCGATCCTGTATTTTTATCCGAAGATCCTCTTGTTCCATATCCAACAACTCCCACACGATCATGGTAAGATCACAGCTTCTCTCCAGCCTGTTCACACTTTTAGCCGCTCTCTTTCTCTTTCTTTCCCAAACGCCGGCTTTCGCAACAAAAGCCACACAAGCGGAACAGGAAAAGACCGTTCAGAAAGAAGGCCATAAGACCACTACCGAAAAAGCGGACCCTAAAAAAGCCCATGAAGAGCACAACGAGCACGGAGGCATGGAGCCATTGCTCTTCATTATCATCGCTCTTGTGATCGGGGCTGCTAC
>CAZAYA010000080.1:0-7751 GCA_964489175.1 uncultured Flavobacteriales bacterium
CGGGCGTGGTGAGGGGAATGTTCCCCAGGTAGGCCTGGAGTTGGGTCGTTGAATAGGGGGAGCGGGCCCCCTGGCCGCGGATGCTGATCCTGTTGGTGGTCTGGGTCCCGCTGTTGATGTGAACCCCGCTGACCCGGTTCAACGGGTTGGTTATACTAGTACGGGCATCTCTTTCCAGTTCCTCCCGGCCGATCAGAGAAAAAGAGGGATCGGAGGAAGCGGGATGATGACCGGGAATGACCACCTCGGAAAGTTCCGAACTATCCTGGAGGGAAGTACTTTGAGCAAGCCCCGTGGAGGGGAGGTATAAAAGTACCAGGGGAAAGGCCATCAACAGGCTTCCGTTCATAAATAACGAAGAAGGGAGCTTCCGGGAAAGGAAAGCTCGGCTATTTTTCGTTCCAGTTATGGTCTGTTCTTCTTTTTCGATGCGAATGCTGATTGGTCTGCTCCTGGTCGCGGGGTCGGTGATCCTCGGATGCAGCAATACGACGAAGGTAACCACTGCGGAGAGGAATGAAAATGAACTGAGGACCGAATACGCAAAGTTGCTGGAGGTTCCTGAGGAACAACTGGGCAGTACAGCGCTTTATGCTTTTGTGGATCGGTGGCGGGGAACGCCTTACCGGTATGGAGGACAGACCCGGGAGGAAGGGGTGGATTGCAGTGGTTTCGTTAATGCATTGTACCGGGAGGTGTATGGTATCAACCTGTCGAGGGAGACGGGTGACATCTTCCGGGAAGCCCGCAGGGTTCGGAAAAGGAAAAAACTTGAGGAGGGAGATCTGGTGTTCTTCGACATCAAAGGGAAAAAGCGGTCTCATGTCGGGGTTTATTTGCAGAACGGTCGTTTCATCCATGCCAGCACCAGTAAGGGGGTGCTGATAAGCCGGCTTTCCAATCCTTACTACACCCGCTATTATTGCTGTGGGGGAAGAGTTTCCTAGAAGGGGGTTCCCTTTTCCCGTTGTTGTTTCAGGGCTTCCTCATACCATTCCAGTTCTTTCAGGAAGCGGTCCGCTCTGCGATAATAAGCTTCCTCCTGAGGGGTGCCGTCCTCCAGGAAGGCTTTTCCGACTTGGGGCATGGGGAACATGGAGGAGATGCTCGGTGTTCCCAATTCGCCTAGAACGGCCCGGAGGTGTACAGCTGCCCGCACCCCGCCAAAGGATCCGGCGCTGTAGCAAGCAATAGCGCTGGGCTTGAACAGGTATTCTTCTTGAAAATGGTCGAGCAGGTTTTTCAGAGCAGGAGGAAGGCTGTGGTTGTATTCGGCGGTGACTACCACAAAACCATCCGAATTCCGGAGGTGTTCCGCGATCCTTTCCATGTTCTCTGGCGCTTCCCCTTGTTGGAACTCCTTGTACATCTTGTCGAGAAAAGGAAGCTGGTATTGGCTTTCCATCGGATCGATGAGTGTGACGTCGTGTCCCCGTTCCTTCAACTGGGTTTCAAGGAATCGGGCGCCTTTGATGCCTTGTCGGTGGTGGCGGACGGAGCCGTAAAGAAGGGTTGTATGAAATTTCATGGGTGGGATGTATTGAGGTGAAGTTCGCGAGGCTGGAATCCTGTAGCTTAGTAATTTAAAAAACGATTAAGTTAGGATTCCAACGATCTCTTTAAATTCGTGTTAATATAGTAGTATGAATCCTTTGAGAATTGATCCCGTATCGAATTCGTAGGGGTTCATAATTCAAATATGGGAAAAGGAGATTCCTGAAAATGGGTAAAACGCTGAAGTTCATAGCGCTGTTCTTTCAAAAATATGCTTTTCTCCCCATCCTGACTTTTGTGTTGATCGCATCCTGTGATGAAACTTCAGGACAACCGGTTTGGGAAAGGAAGGGTTCCTGGGATATGGAAGCTATCGGGTCGGCCACTTTCGGAGACCTGAACAATGACGGGGTGATCGATATGATCAAAGGAGATCTTTCAGGTCCTGCTAAAGCTTATGAAAATACGGGGACCAATGCTAATCCTACCTGGACCAGACGGGCTGGTTGGGATCCTGTTGATAATGGTTTGAATTATCTTCGGCCTGACCTTGCCGACCTGGATTGTGATGGGGATCTGGATCTTATGGTAGGGAGTTCGTCCGATAACCGCATTAACGCTATCGAGAATACAGGGACTCCTTCTTCACCCAGTTGGGCAAATAATAATAGCTGGGATATAGGAGATGGAAGTTTTAGTTCTGTGATCGGTTCCTATAGCGACCCTGCATTGGTAGACCTTGATGATGATGGAGATTATGACATCTTGGTCTACCACGATTGGGGAACATGTATTGCTTTTGAGAACACAGGAAATACGTCTTCACCTACCTGGACCAGGAAGAACGGTTGGGATGTGGGGGATGGTGACACCTATGGTGGCGTGACCCACGGCGATATTGATAATGACGGCGACCAGGATGTGCTGTGTGCCGGTCATTACGATAATGTGAGTCCCATTTTTGAGAACGTAGGAGACGCCAATTCTCCCAGCTGGAACACCCGGGTAGATGGTTGGTACCCTCCCGGGGACTATGGGGGAGACCCGAATTACCTGAACAAGAACACGGATCCCCGGTGTGATTGGTATCCGCCTCCTATTGGAGCTCATGTGAAACCTGCTTTTGTGGACATCGATAATGATGGGGACCAGGACCTTTTTGTTGGAGCAAAAGTGTCCACCAGTTGGCCTTATTACAGGGTCCATGCGTATGAGAATACAGGGTCCTCGGCCTCTCCGTCCTGGTCAAGAAGGTCAGCCTGGGACCCTCCTCAAGGAGACTTTGGCTCCTATCCTGCCCCTGATCTTGCCGATCTCGACAATGATGGGGACCAGGACCTTCTGATCGGCGATCAAGATTTCTCAGGACGGTGCATTGCTTATGAAAACACCGGAACGGCAGCATCCCCTACATGGAGTAATAAAGATGCATGGGATGTGAATACCAGCGATAATTATACGACCCCGCATTTGGGGGACCTTGATAATGATGGAGATCTTGACCTTATGGTAGGAACCCGGGGTGGTATTTTAGGGTATGAGAACACGGGAACTGTTAACGATCCCACGTGGTCAGCTAAAGCTGCCTGGGACATCAATGCTGGCGCCAATGATTTCCATGATGTGGCCCTTGTGGATATCGATAACGACGGAGACTTGGATATCTATGCAACAAGAACTTACGATAGAGATGTTCGTTGCTGGGAGAATACTGGCAGTGTGAACAGTCCCAGCTGGAACCGAAATGCTTCCCTGGACTTGCAAGACCGTCCTTATGATGATCATGGGGGTATCGATTTTGCTGACCTGGATGATGACGGGGATCAGGATGCCTATTTGGCTTCTCTTATACCCGTGGCAAGGGCTTTTGAAAACACCGGTAATGCTTCTTCCCCTTCCTGGGGATCCAATAGCAATTGGGATGGTCCTACCTCTGGAGGCTCCAGGCCTGCCGCTGAACTATATGACCATGATAATGATAAATACCTGGATCTTCTCACTGGAGGTTACAGCACCAACGATTATGCCTATGAGAATGATCAGCCGACTGCTCCTTACGAAATGCCGATCTGTGGAGGAGGAGCGGTCCTCCCGGTGAGGTTGGTCTCTTTCGAAGGAGAGTGTCGGGGAGAGCAAGGGGTTTATATCTCCTGGGTCACCGCTTCCGAATCCGATAACGATCATTTCCGGCTGGAAAAAAGCGAGCAGGGATATTCCTACTCCCTGGTGGATCATATCCCTGGCCAGGGAACGACTTCAGACCTCACGAAGTATGCTTACACGGATGAAGCGAAAGGACAGCAAGGAGTCGTTTATTACCGATTGGTCCAGGTAGATGAGAACGGCCGGAGAACACTCCATGGTCCGATCGCTGTTTCCTGTTCTGGTAAAACAGAAATGTCCCTGTATCCCAATCCTGCTGAAGATAACTTTCAATTGGTCCTTCCTGATCATCAGGGCCCGATCGACCTCCGGCTTTTCAATGCTTTCGGACAGCAAGTCTTTGAGAAGGAACTCTCGGGTAAAGAGGCCCGACAGGTCGAGGTGGACGTCAGTAGCCTCCCCGCAGGGAGTTACCTCCTCCGGTTATTCCGGGAAGATGGCAAGGCGATGGGAACGCGTTCCCTCCTGATCCAATAAAGCCAGGGAAAGGCTATCTTTGTCCTTCATGTCAGTTACTTCGGCCAGCATTCTGGGCTGTGGCTGGCTCGGGTTCCCGCTCGCGAAAGCACTGCTTCGAAAAGGATTCCGGGTCAAAGGGTCTACGACCACTCCATCCAAAAGAGCACTCTTGCGGGAAGCCGGTATCGAGGATCATCTGATCAGGGTGGAGCCCCCCATCGAAGGAGATGATCCCAGAACTTTCTTCTCCTCTGATACCTTGTTCCTGAATTTCCCCCCTGGGGGCAGGGACCCTGAAAAGGTGCGGCAGTATCCTGATAAGACCAGGATCGTTTTGGAACATGCCTGGAATGCTGGGGTCCGACAAGTGATCTTTGTAAGCTCTACTTCTGTTTACCCTTCTCCCGGTCGTGAAGTGGATGAGACCGAGCCTCCTGCTCCTGTCAGGGAAGGAGGAAAGGCAGTGCTGGAAGCAGAGCGGATCCTCCGGGAACTTTACCCTGAAAAGAGTACGATCCTTAGAATGTCTGGCCTGGTCGGGTATGACAGGATTCCCGGCCGGTTCCTGGCCGGGAAAAAAGAAGTGAAGAACGGAGGAGCTCCCGTGAACCTGATCCACCAGGATGATGCCGTACAACTGGCCGTGGCCGTCCTGGAACAGGAGGCCTGGGGAAAGGTCTACAACGGTTGTGCGAGTGCTCACCCTTCCCGAAAGGAATTCTATACGAAGGCAGCGGAAATGGCTGGACTGGAACCGCCCGTCTTCAAAGATGAACCTTCCACTTCCTTCAAGATCGTTTCAGGAGCAAAAGCACGGGAAGAATTAGGGGTGCGGTTCCGCTATCCGGACCCGATGATGATGTTAGCAACTTAAGCCGGGACACCGGGTTCCTCTCATCCTTTATTTTTTTACTTTTCACCCTATGGGACAAGGGTCGTTGTTCGATGGTGATGATGCCCGGGAGGAGGCTTCCGGTCCGATAGCTCCTCCAGCAGGAGATACCTGGCGTATCCTGCATACGGCAGACTGGCATCTGGGCAAACGATTGGAGCGGGTGGACCGGCTGCCGGAACAAAGACAGGTTCTGGAAGAGATCATCGCCATCGCCGACCACCAACAGGTGGATGCGGTCATCATCGCCGGAGACCTGTTCGACACGTTCAACCCTCCCACGGAAGCGGTCGACTTGTTCTACCATACCTTGCGCCGCCTGACCCGTGACGGCCACCGTCCGGTGATCGGGATCGCCGGGAACCATGACTCCCCGGACCGGATCGAAGCTCCGGACCCCCTGGCCCGGGAATGCGGCATTATCCTGACGGGCTACCCTCATACGGAGATCAAACCTTTCGAACTTCCCTCAGGGTTGAAGGTCACCCAAAGTGCTCCGGGGTTTGTGGAACTGAGCTTGCCTGAAAAAGAGGTGCCCCTCCGGTTATTGCTTACCCCGTATGCCAATGAAGTTCGCCTCAAGACCTATTTAGGAGAGGAGGATCCGGAAGCTGCTTTGCGGGATGTGTTGCAGGAGCAATGGAGCGCTACCGCCCGCCGATATTGTGATGAAAAAGGGGTGAACGTCCTCGTTACCCACCTTTTCATGGTCCCGAAAGGAACGACCCTGGAAGAAGAGCCTCCCTCCGAAAAGCCGATCCTCCACGTTGGGGGTGCCCAGGCTATCCATACGGCGAATGTACCGGAAGAAGTCCAATATGTTGCTCTGGGGCATTTGCATCGCCGCATCGTGATGGATAATGGGAGTACCCAGGCTGTCTACAGCGGGAGTCCGCTTACCTATGATTTCGGGGAAACCGGGCAACAGAATTCGGTGACCATTGCTGAGCTTGCACCGGGAGAACCAGCCCGCCATGAGAAGATTTCCCTGAAAGAGGGGAAGCTCCTCTGGAGAGCCCGCTTTGATAGTGTGGGTGAAGCGGTGGCGGGATTGAAGGAAAAAACCCATTGTTGGGTGGAACTGACGGTGGGCACGGACCAGTACCTGACCGCCGAGGACCGTCAGCGGCTCCGCGAAGCGCATGAGGGGGTCGTTACCCTGATCCCTGATATCCGGGACAAAAGCTCCCTGGAGGGGAAAGACCGGGGCATCGACTTGAGCAAAGGCCGGGAAGCCTTGTTCCGCGATTATTTCCAGCGCCAGCACGGACAAGAACCCAATGAAGAACTCATGGCCCTTTTCCGGGAAGTGGTCGCGCACGGAGGAGACAACGGATGATCCCGCAGAAACTGACCATACAAGGGCTGTATTCCTACCGGGAAGCGGTTACCATCGACTTCGGGAAACTGCTCGAAGGTCGTTTGTTCGGCATTTTCGGTCCGGTCGGAAGCGGGAAGTCGACCATCCTGGAGGCGATCACCTTTGCCTTGTACGGGGAAACGGAGCGTCTCAACAAGCAGGAAGCCCGGAATTACAACATGATGAACCTGCGCTCTCATGAGCTGCTGGTAGACTATGAGTTCAGGCTGGGGGCGGAGCAATACAAGTTCACGGTCAAAGGCCGGCGGAACAAGAAACAGTTCGAGCAGGTCAGGCTGGAGCGGGCCGCTTATCAAAAAAAGGGAGATGAATGGGAACCTTTGGAAACGCTCAGTGCCGAGCCTTTGCTGGGGTTGAGCTATGAGAATTTCCGGCGCACCGTGATCATCCCCCAGGGCAAATTCCAGGAATTCCTGCAGTTGACCGACAAGCAGCGCACGGAAATGATGAAGGAGCTCTTCGGTCTGCAGCAATACGAGCTCTATCATCCTGTCCAGGACCTCTACCGGAAGAACGAAATGGAGAAGACCGCTCTTACTTCCAGACTGGAGAACCTGGGAGAGGAGATCACGGAGGACCACCTGAAAAAACGGCGACAGGACCTGGAGCAACTGGAAAAGAGGATCAGCGAACGCGAAGGGCAATGGAAGGAGTTGCAGGAAACCCTGAAAGCCCTGGAAAAGCAGAAGGAGCAGGCTGGAGAGCTTGAACAAAAAAGAAAGGAGCTAGCCGGGAAAAAGGAAAAGGAACCTGAGGTCCGTAAGTTGAAAGAAACCCTTCGGAAAAAGGAAAAAGCGGAGCAAACGTTCCGCCCCCTTCTGGACAGGCTCCGGGCTTTAGAGCAAAGAGACCAGGAATTGGAGCAAGAGCTTGAAGAAGCCCGAAAGGAACAGCAGGAGCTGCTACAGGATTTAGAAAAAGCGGAAAAGGAATGGAAAGTCTTCGAACAGGAATGGCAGCAAAAGGATCAGATCGCCAAAGAAGGGCAGGACCGGGAACAGGGGGCTAAACTGATCGGGTTGCTGCGGGAAAAGCAGCAGCAAGAGAAGCGTCTGGAAGATGCGTGCCCTGAGATCGAAAAAGCCGAAAAAGCCCTGGAGAAAGCTCGAAAAGAACTGGAACAGGGGGAGAAGGCCTTGATGGAACAGAAGAAAGCCGTTCCCGATCAAAAAGAATTGCGGCAAGTGAGGGATTGGCTTTCCCGGGAGGAAGACCTGAGCTTCCGAAACCAGGAGTTGCAGGAGGCTTTGGAAGCTCTTCAAAAGACCGGAGCTCAATTGCCGGAAGAGGTGGCTGAACTATTGGGACCAGTGGCGGATCTGCTTTCGCTGGCGCGCGGGAAATGCATACGACGTTGAGATC
>CAZAYA010000080.1:7761-11921 GCA_964489175.1 uncultured Flavobacteriales bacterium
GCCGGAACAAGCAGAAGCATTATTGCAACAAAGCCTTGATGATCTGAAAGAGCAAAAGGCAAGGGGGGAAGAGAAAAAGACGAAGGTGGGGGTGAAGGCTGAACTGACCCGTCTGCGAGAAGAATTGAAAGAGGGGGAACCCTGTCCGTTGTGCGGCTCCCATGAGCATCCTCACATTATGGACCCGGCTCATGTTGAACAGGACCGGAAAGCGATCGATCAGGAACTTCAGAAGCTGGAAGAACAGGAAGCGAAGCTTCGCAAGGCCTTTGATCGGTTGACCGAGAAAAAGGGAGCCGAGACGAACCGAAAGCAACAGGAAAAAGAGCTTCAGGAAAAGCTCGAAGGGATTGGAAAAGAAAGGGAAGCCCATCGAAAAGCCTGTCCATGGTCGGAAGAAGGAAAGGTACCTGATGATATCCGCGAACGCCTTGAAAAAGCGGAAAAGGAAGAAGAAGGGATCCGGAAGGAAGAAGGGGGTCTGGTTGAAAAACGGGATAAAGTGGAGCAATGCCGGAAGACCCATGAGCGGTACAAGGAGGAGGAACAAAACATCCGGCAACAAATAGCCGACCGGCAAAGCCGGATCGATACTTTGAAAGAAGGTTTTCAGACCCTCGACCCGGAAGAATTGTTGAAGATAGATCCCGAAAAGCTTCGAAAGGAAGGAAAAGAGCAGCAGGAAAAGGCCCGGAAACTACAGGAACAGTACGAGGAAAAAGGAAAGCATTTGAACCGGCTCCGGGAGCGCAACAGTGGTCTGAAGGAGCGGATCGCCGGGAATGAAAAGGAAAAGAAGCGGGCACGAAAAGAACAACAAGAGCAGCAAAAAGCCCTGGAGCAGGCCTTGGTGGAAAGCGAATTCTCCGATCGGGAACAGGTCCGGGAAGTGCTCGACGAGGAACTGGACCTGGAAAAGACCCGCCAGCAGGTGGAATCCTTTGAAAGGGAAAAGTTCCTGCTGGAAAAGCGGGTGGCAGAATTGCAGCAAGTGTTGGGGGAAGAGGGTTTCGATGGGGAGAAATATGAAAAGCAGCAAGAACAGGCCGGGATCCTGGAAAAGAAATTGAAGGAAGAGCGGGATAAAAGAGCTCGTTGGAAAACGGAGTTGGAAAGACAGGAGAAGGAACTGGCGCAAAAGAAGCAATGGGAAGCGGAACTGAAAACCTTGAATAAAAGGGAAGAGAACCTGGCTACGCTTCGCCGGCTGTTCAAAGGGAGTGGCTTCGTCAACTTTGTTTCCGGGGTTTATTTGCAGGACCTGGTCCGTGCTGCCAATGCCCGTTTCCACAAACTCACCGACCAACAGCTTTGGTTGGAGACCACGGAAGACAATGAGATACAGGTCCGGGACCTGGTCCACGACGGCCAGGTGCGTCATATCAAGACCCTTTCGGGCGGGCAGACCTTCCAGGCTTCCCTTTGCCTGGCCCTTTCGTTAGCGGAAAGCGTTCGGAAGCGAAGCGGGAGTAATGAACAATTCTTTTTCCTGGACGAAGGGTTCGGAACGCTGGACAGGGAGTCCCTGGGAACGGTCTTCGATACGTTGCGCTCCTTACGCAAGGAAGGACGTTTAGTAGGTGTGATCTCCCACGTGGAGGACTTGCAGGAGTCCATCGATGTGCACCTGCGCATCGAGAACGACCCGGAAAAGGGGAGTCAGGTGAGGGCGAGCTGGGAGGGGGGCTAAAAAAACTCCCCCTCCTGCCCAAGGCAGAGGAGGGGGAGTTCCAACCAGCGAGAAAACCGGGTTCCTTTTACTTCCGCTCGATCATCACGCGTTCATGCAGAACGGTTCGATCCTTTTCGGAGTGGAAACTCACGGTATATAGGCCTGAAGGCAGTTGACTCACGTTCAACCGGTGTGTTGCATTGTTGACGCTTTCGGTGTGAACGACCTTCCCGACCATATCCCTAATGGTCACGGTACCGGTTGCCTCTGCTCCGAGATCCAGCTGGAGTTGTTGGTCAGCAGGATTGGGGAACAACTTCATCGACATACCCTTGTCCGGGGCTTTTCCGATGGAGGTTGTCAGGGAGCATTGATCCGATACGACGGTAGTGACCGTGGAGGAATCCTTCTCTCCATTCACGGAGGCGATGATCTTCACATCGTAGGTGCCTTTCTGGCTATAGGATCTCAAGAGGTCACCTTGCCAGTTACCGGGGTATTGTCCTGAGGTGATGTTCACCTTGAAGGTGGTATCGGTCCCGTCGTCGAAATCGATATCGATCCGGACGGAGTCCTGGGAATAATCCACCCCGGTAGCCGTTCCACCGAAGACGAACTCAATGTCCTGTCCCGTTTCATGGCAACTGGCCGTATCATGCATGGCATAGTCCATGGCAAGGTCGGGGACGGGGCAATTGTCGACTACGAAAGTCGATACCGTTCTCACGTCCTGAGCCCCTCCCACTGATGCATGGATCTTCACATCATAGGAACCTGCTGTAGTGAAAGTTTTTTCCACGTAGCCACTCCAGGTCCCTGCATCCGGCCCGGAATCGGTGATGTCGGCCATGAACGTCGTGTCCGTTCCATCATCAAAATCGATGTTCACTTCTACAGAATCCTGTGTGAAGTCAACCCCGGAAGCAGTTCCACCAAAGTGATAACCATGGGGTATTGAAGTTCTGGCACAGGGCTCACTGAAGAGGGTGTCATCCGCGTATGTGATGTTGAGATCATCCGGTGGGGAGCAGCTGCTCACGACCGAAGTTGTTCTTGTACGGGTTTCCGAGTCCCTCGGAAGGGAAGCCTGGAAAGTGATCGTATAGGTCCCGGGTTGGGAATAGGTTTTCTTGACGCTCCCGGTCCAGTCCCCTTTTTGATCGATATCCACCATTACGACCGTATCCGTTCCGTCTCCAAAGTCAAGGTCCATTTGAACAGAATCCTGGGTGTGGTCGATCCCAAAAGCACTTCCTGCGAAATGAACGTCCAGTTCCACGGGAGCTTCCCGACAGTAAGGACCGGCTATAAGGGTGGATACAAGATCTATCGAGTCATTGGCCGAGGAGCAATCATCCAGAACTGCCGTGATAACAACTTTCGTTTCCTGATCACCACCCACTTCTGCAGTAATGGTCACGTTGTAAGTCCCGGAAGAGGTATAGGTTTTTTCGATATATCCGTACCACTTTCCGGCATCGGGACCAGCATCGATGATATCGGCCATGAATGTTGTATCCGTACCATCATCGAAGTCCACATTCACCTGAACGGAATCTTGTGTATAGTCCACCCCATTGGCTATTCCACCGAAATAATATCCATGCGGTACCGATGTCTTAGCACAAGGTTCATTATAAGTGGTGTCATAAGCATGGTCGATGGTAAGGGTGTCAGATGAGGGGCAGGTACTGATAACCGTGGAAGTGACCTTGGTAGAATCCGTAATCCCTCCGACTGAAGCATGGATCTTCACATCATAGGTGCCGGCCTGGTCATAGGTTTTATCCACATAGGACCCCCAATTTCCGCCATATTGGCTAGAAGCAGAGATCCTTGTTTTGAAGGTCGTGTCGGTTCCGTCATCGAAATCAACCTGTACTTCCACGGAATCCTGAGAAGGATCCACTCCGGATACATTCCCTCCGAAATAAAAGGAAAGGGGGCCCTGGGTACTTCGGCAATCCTGCCCATAACCCAGCGTATCTCCTGCGTGGTCGATCGATATCGAGGAAGAACAGCTGTCTACCACTGTAGTAGTGACCGTGCTGGAATCCATCCAGCTCCCTGTATGAGATGCCAGTTTGACTCTTATTTTGACATCATAAGTGCCTGACATGTTGAAAGTAGTGTTCATCTCATCGAACCAGCTTCCCGCACCTGGCCCGGAGTTGGTGATGTCCGTATAGAACAGCGTATCCGTCCCATTATCCAGGTCGACCCAGACTTGAACGGAATCCTGAGCAAAATTCACCCCGGAAGCCTTTCCCCCCGAAATAGTACCAGACAGGTGTTGAGGTTTGAGGACATGAGGATTGAAAAAGAGTATCGCCTGCAGTATTAAGGTCCAGGGATTGTGACCTCCCTGATAATGGGAAGATCAAAAAGAGCGTGAAAAAGAGTAATGTAAAGGTTCTCATGGTTTTGTGTTTTGTCCGATGGATCACCGGGATTCATCATCAAGACAAAACGGATCCACCTTTCATTG
>CAZAYA010000081.1:0-11903 GCA_964489175.1 uncultured Flavobacteriales bacterium
TCGGATTGCCCAACCCCTATGTGATCCATTGCCTGGGGCCGGTCTATGGTCGGGATGAACCCTCCGTTGAATTGCTTGCGGCTTGTTACCGGAATGCTTTGAAGATGGCTGATGAAAAGGACTTATCATCTGTGGGATTCCCTGCTATCAGTACCGGTGCTTTTGGTTATCCTCTGGAAGAAGCGGCTGAGATCGCGGTGGAGACCGTTCTGGCTGTTGCCCCGGGGTTACCGAGGCTGGAAAAGGTCCGCTTTGTATTGTTCGGCAAAAAGGACCTGGAAGTCCACGAAGCTGTTTTGAGACAAATGACCGCCTGAATTCAATTCAGTCCCTTCAGCAATTCCTTGCCTTTGGCTTGGGCTTCTTCATCCTTTGGGGTGTCTGCTTCCATCTCCATCAGTTTTTCCGCAAAGGCCTTGGCGTGGGCTTCCTTGCCCATATCCTGATAAGTAACGGCCAGTTCGTAAAGATGGAGCAGGTAGCTGGGTTGCAAGCGAACTGCTTGTTTGAAGTGCTCCAGAGCATCTTCGTAATTCCCACCTTCAGGGACCCCTCCGTAAAATGTGTTGACCATTCCCCGTTCGACCATATTGAAATTGGCAAAGGTCCGGTGCCAGCGGCCAAGTACATGGTAAGCTCCAGCCAGTTCTGGGTTCAGTTCGATGGCTTTTTCACAGGCCTTCTTGATCTCCCGGGCGCTTTGTAGCTTTTCCTTGGTCGGCGCGTTCTCATGGATCACCCCGAGGGCCAGGGCATAGGCATAATGGGTGAAAGCATTGGTGCTGTCCAGAGAAAGGGAGCGTTGGGATAACTCATGGGCTTTTTGGAAATAGGTTTCTTGCTTGCTTTTGTCATCAAGCCGTTGACCGACCATGGAATAGAAAAAACTGCCGAGGTTGAGGTATTCTGGTTTGTTCGGGTTCAGTTCGAGCAACTTTTGTGTGGCTTTCAAACCTTTTGTGTACTGATCGGTCTTTCGATATTCATCAGCCTCTCGGAAGAGTTCTTCTTCGCTTTGGCCAATGGCCGGGAATGAGAACAAGAGGAATAGAATGAAGGAAGAGGATACAAAAAGGGGATTCATAAGGGAAGTTTTTAAAAGCTTTTTCCTATGCCCATAACCCAGCGGAAGGCCAGATGTTCATCTGTTACGGCCGGTATACGGTTCAGGAACAAGGGGGCATCGAATCTCAGGGTGATCGGGTCGATCTCGGTGAGGGGACCGATCCGGTGCAGGGTGAGGGTCGCGCCGACCCCTGCATCCACACGGATGTTGGTCAGAGCCGGGTTTCCGTCAGAAGTGTTATAAGTTATCGTTCCCGCATCACCGAAGAAATAGGGGCGCAGGTCCAGCATTCGGCTGATACCAAAAGGGTCCCAGCCGATCAGTCGGTCGAAGGCCAGCTCTGCATTGATCGCCGCACCAGATGTCCCCCGGTAAGTGTAATGGAGGCTGTCCTGGTGGTCTTCTTCCGGAGCCAGATAACCGGCATATCCCCTCAGGTTGAGCCCGCCACCGTATTGAAAATGATTCGTGTTGGCTCCGTAGCCCATCCATTCGTTCGGGAAAAAACCAACGGCCCGGGTGAAAGGACTTTCCATCATTGCCTCCGGGTTACCGCCTGCCATGAATAGGGCGGATTCTGGGGGCACTTCATCACCTGTTCCGTATTGGGCGAAGAAACGAGTGGTTAATTCCAGCGATCCCAGCGCTGTTTCATTACGAGCTTCCAGGGAAAGTTTCGTGAAGTCGTAATCGCTGCCCGGAGCTGGACTTCGAAGGTTCAGTTCAAGGTCGCCAGAGCCCCGGCTATATTGGTACTTATGGTCGATGAGAAAATTGAAGGCATTGTTCAACCGGGAGTATCCCCATTCGGAAGGATACAGCAAATAGTTGTGGGCCGTGACCTCGTCCAGCCGGTCGGAAAAATGGGTATCCCCGCCCCGGTACATCGACCGGAAGCGGGCACTGACCGTGGTCTTGTCATTGGGGAATTCCTGGACAAATCCCGCTTCATAAGCGCTTAGCCCTGCCAGGTAACGAGAGGAAAGGTCGAGTGATAGCCCTTTGTTCAGTCTTGCTAGTCCTGTTCGATAGTTGAACAAGTAGGAGAGGGGCATGAAAGCATTGTCTTCTCTTTCAGCTTCCATGTTCTGCATCAGTCCGGTGTTCATCCAGACGGTAACATCGAACTGGTGTGCGTACTCCATGTATCCGCCATTGATGTGTGTACCGAATTGGAAGCCATCATAGCCGTTGTACCAGAGGGCTGGTCTCCCTTTCACCTCATATTCTTCCGGGTCGGGATTGGTGGAAAGCCGGTGATCGAAACCGAAGTCGACAGGTGTTCGGAGATGATCGTTCAGGCGGTAGACATCGGCAAGTCGGCCGGAAGGGTCGATCTCAACATTCGCGATCCCACCGGGAATGGTGACGGTCACTGTATACTCCGGATGAAGCTTGCCGCTTTGAGTCCACTTGGGGAGTACTTTGGCATCGGTTTCCTTGATGAACCAGGTATTAGGAATATGGAAATGGTAAACAGAGTCATTGTGGGAAGTAATGGCCAGGTCGATCGGCATCTGCATCTCTCCTTTCCGTTCCAACCGGATCCGGTACGCGTCCTCTCCTGTTGCTTTTCGGATCCCTTTAATGGCATAGTCGATGCGCTTGGTCGTGTTCCACCATTGGTCGAAGAACCAATTGAGGTCTACCCCGGTATAGTTGATCATGGAGTTCCGGAAGTCCTCGAAATAGGGGTGAGCAAATCGCCATTGTTGGAAGTAATGTTGCAGAGCAGCCAGAAAGAGGGAGTCTCCCAGTACATACTGGAGGTTGTAGAGCATGGTGCTCATCTTGTAATATACTTGTCGGTATCCTCCCCCATGGCCCGGGGTGCCTTCGAAGTCGTGGGAATGTTGGTTAAGAACAGCATCTTCCTTTCGGAGGGCTTTGTTCAGGTAGCCATAGTAATTCTCTTTCATCCGGACGTTTTGTGGTTCCCGGAATGTTCTTTCATAGGATGTGGGAGGGGCAGCTTCGATGGCTGTATCCCCATCGATCCTCTCCAGCCCCCAGGAGGTCAGGAATTGGGTGAATCCTTCATCCATGGCGGCCCGATAGGTCTCGTTGGTCCCCACCATACCATAGAACCAGTTATGCCCGATCTCATGGACGAGCAGATCCCGGTAGCCGGGGTCTGCTCCACCGTCCAATGTGAGCATAGGGTATTCCATTCCGTCCCGGGCGTCGGCGACGACCATTTTAGGGTATTCATAGGAACCGATATCCTGGTTGAAGACCTCTACGGCTCGGGCAGCATATTCGGCTGCATTTTGCCACCCTGCCGCATTTTCTTCCATAGCCAGGGCATAGCAAGTGACTCCGTCTTCTGTTCTGGCTTCTCCGATCCGATAGGTAGGATCGGCGGTGAAGGCAAAGTCGTGTACGTTCTCGGCATAGAAGTGCCAGGTCTTGTGGCGGGTGCTGTCGTAAGGAATGATCTCCGAGGGCGCACTTTCCCTGGGTTTGTCACTGAAATTCTCGATGGATAATTGTGCGCGAAGGTCGGGAGGAAGCATTTCTTCCCGGTTCAGGAGGTTCCCTGTTGCTTCAACGATGAAATTGTGGGCGAAGTTCAACTTCACATCAAAAGTCCCGAAATCGCCGTAAAACTCCTTCCGGAGGTGTTGGTCGGTGGTCCACCCGAACTTCCGGTCGTAAACGCTGATCCTGGGATACCAGTGAGCACCGTTGTAATGTTTGTACCCATGATGGGTGAACATTTGCATGCGGCGGTGAATGCTGCCCTGATCGAAATAGGTGCGGAAACTGATGGCGAATTCCACCTTCTTTCCCGGTGGTAGGGGGGAGGGGAGGTCTACACGGAGAACAGTGTTGTCGAGCTTGGTCTCCGGGGTTTTGCCTTCCACCCGTAGTGACTGGATATCAGTGCCTTTGCCCTGTTCTTCATAATGGCCGTATTGTGGGCGGATCTTGTTGTTTCTCAGCAGGTCATCATAGTGGGATCCAGGTTGAAAGGCGTTCTGGTACAGGTGGAAATAGACTTTCCGGAGCGTGTCAGGGGAATTGTTCCAATAGGTCAGGTGTTCTTCTCCGGTGATAATATCGGTCTGTTCATCGACCTCTGCTTTGATGCGGTAATGGACATCCTGTTGCCAGTATTCCTGGTGAGGTTTCTGGTTGTTCCAGTATAACGGATTATCAGAGCTTCTGAAAGAGTTAGGGGGGTGTAGTGGGTTGTATGACTGACTTTGTAAAGAGCCAGCTGACAACAGAAAGGATATCGAAAGAAGCAGCAAAGAGCGCATGAACGAAAGATCTCCCGCTAATTTAAGGATCTGACCGGGGAACGCTTATTCTGCTTTAAGGCTCATGTCCAGATTGGATGCGGAGTGGGTGAGCGCCCCCACGGAGATGAAGTCTACTCCTTCTCGGGCATAGTCGGCAACGGTATCGAGCGTGATCCCTCCGGAGGCTTCGGTAGGGATCCGGCCCCCGATCCGTTCCACGGCTTGGGCGATGTCACCGAAATCGAAATTATCAAGCATGATCCGGTCCACAGGGGGATTGTGCAGCACTTCTTCCACCTCTTGGAGGTTTCGGGTTTCCACTTCAATGGGCAGGGAAAGTTCCTGACCATCCAGATAGGTATGGGCTGACTGGATCGCCTGACTTATGCTGCCGGCGCAATCGATGTGATTATCCTTGATCAGGATCATGTCGAAAAGACCGAAGCGGTGGTTTGTTCCCCCGCCCAGCCGTACGGCTTCTTTTTCCAGGGCACGGAGTCCCGGTGTGGTCTTGCGGGTGTCCATGATCTTGGTGCCGGTTCCTTCCACCCGTTTCACATAGGCAGCAGTTGTTGTGGCGATTCCGCTCATCCTTTGCATGAAATTGAGTACAAGACGCTCGGCGTTCAGGAGAGAGCGTTCCTTGCCATGAATGCGAAAAGCAATGTCTCCTTTCTCCACAAGGTCGCCATCCTGTTTGTAAAGGGTCAGCTTTAATTCGGAGTCCACAAGGGAAAAGATCCGTTGGGCTATGCGAAGGCCTGCCAGAACGCCGGCTTCTTTGGTCAACAACTGGAAGGTGCCTTTCTTGTCATCGGGGACACAGGCCCTTGAAGTGTGGTCACCATCGCCAATATCTTCCCGGAGGGCATTCCGGAGCAATGCATCGAGGTCCATAGGGGGAGGGTCAGAAATCGTCGTTGTATTCCTCTATCCGGAGTTGTTTGATGTAGAGGCGGTCTTCTACTTTTTTCATGAAAAAAGTGAGGCGGAAAGCTCCATTCTTGGTTTTCAGTTTGCCGATCCGGTAGCGATCGTCCAGTTTGGAAGTCCCTTGATGTTCCAGTTGAAGATCCGTGGGGCGGTGTTTCTTGAAGAAATTCTTCAGGATCTGCTCAGCCTGGGCCCGGCTGAAGACATCGTCCGTCTCAAGGATGGTCAGGTCGATGTTGGGAATGAAATGCTGCGATAACTCTGCCGAATTCCCGGCTTTGAGAAGTCGGACGACCTCATCCGTTGTATTTTCCTGGGCCGATGCCGGGACGAATAAACCGAGGAACAGAGCAAAAAAGAGGATGGTAAGGCGGTTCATGGTAGCTGGTTTGAACTTTCCAGGCATGGAAAAGCAAATATCAAGCCAAACACTGCTGCGAAAATAGGGGATCTGGACGACCCGGAAAAGAAAGGGGCGAAGCAGCGATCGTTTACCTTTGCAGAAGACCATTGCCGATCCTTTTATGAGTTCTTCTTCTTCTCTTATCGACAATGCGGTCGAGCAGTTGGCTTCCTTGCCGGGGGTTGGCCGGAAGACTGCTTACCGATATGTGATGGACCTGCTTAAACGTTCAGACCTGGAAGTAAGGGATCTTACGGAAACCCTTACCAAAATGAAGGAAAACATTCGGTATTGCAGGGAATGCCATAACATTTCGGATGATGAAGTGTGCGGTATTTGTGCTGGCCACAAACGGGATCGTTCGGTGATCTGTGTGGTGGAGGATATTATGGATGTGACCGCTATCGAGAATTCGCGCCAGTACAATGGGATGTATCATGTTCTTGGCGGTCTGATATCGCCAATGGACGGTATTGGCCCCGCAGATCTGCACATCGACACCCTTTTGAACAGAACCGCCAGGGAGGAAGTCAAAGAAGTAGTCCTGGCCCTGAGTGCTACTATGGAAGGGGACACGACTTGCTTTTACCTCTATAAGCGTTTGCGTGAAGCGGGTGTACGGGTTACGACCATTGCCCGTGGTGTGGCGGTTGGTGATGACCTGGAATACACTGATGAGATCACCCTGGGGCGGTCCATCCGCGACCGAACGCTCTATGAACATTCTTTAAGCGATCGTTCGTAATGGAAGAGTATTCTCTTCGGTTGTCGGTCATCATTGTCAATTACAATGTTGAGTTCTTTCTCGACCAATGCTTGTATTCTGTTTTTCGAGCCCTGGAGAAGATAGAAGGGGAGGTTTTCGTGGTGGACAACGATTCTGAGGATGGGTCAGTGGAGATGGTCCGGCGAAAGTATCCTGAGGTGCAACTGATCGCCAATCGGGAGAACGCAGGCTTTTCCCGGGCCAACAATCAGGCCCTGGAAAGGGTGAATGGACAATATGCCTTGTTGTTGAATCCCGATACGATGGTGGAGGAGGATACCTTCGAAAAGGTGTTGACCTTTATGGACGAGCACCCGGATGCCGGGGGATTGGGAGTGAAGATGCTCGACGGGACCGGCGACTTTCTTCCCGAATCCAAACGGGGACTCCCAACCCCGTCCGTGGCTTTTTACAAGATCTTCGGATTGTCCGGCCTTTTCCCTCACTCCAGAAAATTCGGACGGTATCATTTGAGTTATTTGGATGAGGATGAGGTGCACGAGATCGAAGTGTTGTCGGGAGCTTTCATGCTTTTGCGGAAAAAAGCCCTCGATGAGGTTGGTTTGTTGGATCCCACCTTTTTCATGTATGGGGAGGACATCGATCTTTCCTACCGGCTGATCAAAGGAGGGTACCGGAACTACTATTACCCCGAGACCCGCATCGTCCATTATAAAGGCGAAAGCACCCGGAAAACAAGTATCCACTACGTCTTTATTTTCTACAAGGCCATGCTGATCTTCGCCGACAAGCATTTCAACCGGCGCAACACGCGATTCCTATCAGCCTTTATCGATATGGCCATATACCTGCGGGCGGGGTTGGCGATCGTCAACAGGTTCCTGTTAAGGCTGCTGTTGCCATTGGCCGATCTGATCCTTATTCTGGGAGGTGTCTTGCTTTTGCAGAGCGTAACTCCCGGGATCAGGGATCTGGTCTGGTGGCAGACCTTGCCGGTCTTGATCGGGGGATGGGTGCTAGGGGTACTTTTGGCCGGGGGGTACGACAAGCCTTTGAAGCAGTCCGCCTCCGTGAAAGGGTGGGGTGTTGTCACTATGTTTTTCTTTGCGTTTCAGGGGTTTTTTCCGGAGATCATGGGGCTTCCCCTGGAAGGTTTACTGGTCTTGAGTGGATGGAGTTTGTTTGCCCTGGTGGTGTTACGGCGAGTCTTCCGGCATTTCAGGATCCATGGGTATGAGGTCAACGTCAAGCTCAATCGCCGTTTCTTGATAATCGGGGAGCAGGACGAAGCGGAAAGAGCTTCGGTAGTGCTGAAACAGACCAATCTTTATACGGAGTTCATCGGGTTGGTCAGTCCTGACCCACAGCAAGAGCAGGATGAAGAAGAAGGTATTCTGGGGAATATCGGCCAGTTGCGGGAGCTTTGCCGGCAATACCGGATCGATGAGGTGATCTTCTGTTCCAGGGATGTTCCAGCTCATCGGATGATCAGGGAAATGATCGCCCTCCGGCCGCTTCGTGTCGATAACAAGGTTGCTCCCCCGGGAAGCCTGTACATTATCGGCAGCAATTCCGTGGAGAATTCCGGTGAATTGTACATGCTCGACATCAATGCGGTGAACAAACCCGGTAATCGTCGCAACAAAAGGTTGTTCGACCTCACCCTTTCTTTATTCCTTCTTATAACCCTGCCTGTGGGTGTTTTATTCGTCCGGGAGAAAAAGAAATTCCTAAAGAACATCGTTGCTGTTTTGATCGGAGAACGCTCCTGGGTAGGTTATAAAGCGATAGATGCTCCCTGCCCGGAACTTCCGAGGTTGCGTCCCGGTGTTCTCTCGCCAACTGATGCCCTGGAAGGTGCTACCCAGGAGATCGCCCGCCGGCTCAATATTATTTATGCCAAGGATTATCGGGTGTCCCGGGACCTGGGGATCATTCTGCAGTGCCTTGATCGTTTGGGAGGGGAAGAGCAGGAAAGCCCACGGTAAGAGGATCGAATTTTCCTTTATTTTTGTGCGTACCGGGAGCGCTATAGTAAACCAGTTGACCGCGCGGTCTCGGATGGAAAGTATCAGGAAAAAGAAAGTTCATGATACTGGTCCCAAAGGTTTTGATAAAAGTACTTTCAACAGGTCAACGCATTAAATGTCCGCTACTATGGAGGTGACCTTGCCAAAAATGGGGGAAAGTGTTAATGAAGCTACCATCACTAAGTGGTTGGTAGAAGAAGGGGCTCAGGTGGAAGAGGATGATCCCATTCTGGAGATCGCAACCGATAAAGTTGATTCTGAAGTACCGGCTCCTGCTGACGGTGTTCTGCAAAAGCAGATGTGTTCTGAAGGAGATGTGGTGAAAGTGGGGGAGGTTATCGCTGTGCTCCAGGCAGAGGGTGAAGAAGTTGCTGAAACGGCTGAAAAACAAGAAACACAGCAAACTGCTGCAGCCGGAACTTCTTCTCAGGATACTTCTGGAGCTTCGGAAGAAACTGCTCAGGCCGCTGTGGCTGAACCTGTTCCTGAACAAACCGAGGGTATTCCCTCCGGGAATGGTGTTGTGGAGATCCCCCGCAAAGGCCCCTCCGGGAAGTTCTATTCCCCACTTGTAAGGAACATCGCTCGCACGGAAGAGGTTTCCCTCGAAGAGCTGGAACAGATCCAGGGGTCTGGTCGGGAAGGGCGGGTGACTAAGGAAGACCTGCTTGCTTATCTTTCCGGTCGTTCTTTTCAGCCTGCCGCTCAGCAACCTGTTGCTAAACCGGCAGCTTCTCGAGCTTCAGCAGCTTCCCCGGCTCCATCGGAAGAGCCTTCAGCACCTGATATTCCCGTGGGAGCAAATGATGAGGTGGTGCAGATGGACCGGTACCGTAAACTGATCGCCGAGCATATGGTCATGTCCAAACGGACCTCTCCTCACGTAACCTCTTTCGTGGAAGCAGACATGACCAATATCGTACAGTGGCGGAACCGCATCAAAAAAGAATTCCAGCAAAGGGAAGGGGAGAAGATCACTTTTACCCCCATCTTCATCGAAGCCATTATCAAGGCACTGAAGGAGTTCCCCATGGTCAATGTTTCTGTTAGCGGGGACAAGATCATCAAGCGGGGTGATATTAACATAGGAATGGCTACAGCTCAGAGCAACGGGAACCTGATCGTTCCGGTGATCAAGAACGCGGACCAGCTTAATCTCGTTGGACTGACCAAGGCCGTTAATGACTTGGCCAGCCGGGCTCGTGAGAATAAGTTGAAACCGGACGAGACCCAGGGAGGAACCTATACCATCTCTAATGTAGGATCTTTCGGGAACCTCATGGGAACACCAGTGATCAACCAGCCTCAGGTAGCTGTCATGGCCGTGGGGTCCATTGAGAAAAGACCGAGCGTTGTGGAAACGCCACAAGGAGATACGTTAGGCATTCGCCACAAGATGTTCCTGTCCCATTCCTACGATCACCGGGTAGTAGATGGAGCCCTGGGAGGAATGTTCGTTCGCAAAGTGGGCGACCTGCTCGAACAATTCGACCCGAAGCGGGAGCTTTGATGATAGCTTCCCGTTCTCATTCTTCCCCCTCTAAGGAACAGACCTTCCCTGGTGATAGCATTTCCTTGAAAAGGAGGAGGGTATCTTCATTTTGAAACATGAGCAAAAGAAATATATTTGTAAGCATGCCCGTTCAACCCCTGTGCCCATGAAGCTTATAAGATGCTCATCCCTGTTGATCTTATTCCTGGCCCTCCATGGTATGGGGTTGGCTCAGGAAGATGATAAGATGAATTTCCGACAGAAATTCGAGGAAGGGAATACGCTTCTCGAAGAGAAATTCTACAACAAAGCCATCGATATCTGGAAAGAATTGGCCGAAGCACATCCTGAGAATGCCAATGTCAATTACAAACTGGGGTTGTGCTATTTCAACTCCAATACTCAGAAAAAAGCTTCCCTCCCTTACCTGGAGAAGGCGGCTCAAAAGATCAGCGACCGCTATAATATATTCAGCCATACGGAAGAAAACGCTCCTCCCAAGGCTTTGTATTACCTGGGGCGTTCGCTTCATTTGAACATGAAACTGGATAGTGCGATCGCCACTTTCGAAGCTTTCCGTGAAAGAGTGAAGAAACGCCATATCCTTTATGCTGATGCTGGCCGTCAGATAGAAATGTGCAAGTATGCCAAGAAAGAGGTGGCTGACCCCAGGAACATCAAGATATCGAACCTGGGCAAGACCGTCAACAGCGAGTATCCCGATTACAGTCCGGTATTGTCCGTGGATGAGAACGTGTTGTATTTCACTTCCCGGCGTCCGCTAAGTGATGCACCAGTGGTGGACCAAAAGGATGGATTGCCCTTCGAGAACATTTTCGTTTCCTACCGGGATCGTAGTGGCCACTGGGAAGAGCCGGAGAAGCTGAATCTCGGTCTTACAGGCCATCATGCCACCATCAGTGTGTCCGCTGATGGCCAAACGCTTTTCATCTTCAAGGATGATAACGGGGATGGGAATATATACAAGAGTTCACTGGAAGGAGAGAGTTGGACCACTCCGGAAAAAATGGGGTCGAATATTAACACAAAAGCTTGGGAGACCCATGGCGTGTTATCGGCAGACGGGAATACCTTCTATTTCGTCAGCGATCGGGAAGGTGGCCTTGGTGGAAGGGATATTTACCGGTGTAAGAAACTGCCCAACGGCGAATGGAGCAAGGCCATGAACCTTGGTGAACCGATCAACACGAAGTATGATGAGGATGCTCCATTCATTCACCCTGACCAGAAGACCCTTTATTTCAGTTCTAATGGCCATGAAAGCATGGGCGGCTTCGACATCTTCTTTACCGAGAAAAAGGAGGATGGGAAATGGACGGAACCCAAGAATATTGGCTATCCTATCAATTCAGTCGATAATGATGCCTTCTTCGTGACCTCTGCTGATGGAAAGAGAGGGTATTATTCTTCCATTAAAGAGGATACTTACGGGGGCAAGGACCTGTACAAGATCGCTCTGGCGGATACGGCCCAAACCCAACAATTGGCGGTCCTGAAAGGGTTTATTAGTGTTCAGGAGGACCAGGAGATCCCTTCCGGAACTCAGATCTGGGTGACGGATAAGGAAAGCGGGGAAAGAACCCAATACAAACCCCGGCAAAGGGATGGAGGTTTCGTAGCCATTCTTCCACCCTGTAAAGATTACAAAGTAGCGTACCAGGTCGGAGAAAAGGTCATCCACAAGGAAACGATCCGTATCCCCTGTAAAACATCCTATCAGGAGATCGAGAAGGAGATCTACCTGAAGCCGTTGCATTTGGATTCTTCAGAGGTGGTCACGAGGGGAGCCAAGGAAAAGAAAAATCTCAAGTGGCAGGTAAGGCTCGATTCACTCCCCTATGATAAGCAAGGAATGATCGTGAAGTATGTGACCGAAGATGGTAATGTGCTCTATACTGAGAATCTCCAGGAAAATGGAATGTTCCGGTACCGGGACCTGTCTTCCGACAAACAGATCCTCATGGAGCTCATGACCAGCGAGCC
>CAZAYA010000082.1:0-4587 GCA_964489175.1 uncultured Flavobacteriales bacterium
TGGTGTACCGGTCGTTCCCATCCTTGTCCTGCCACTTGTCCGTTTGGATCTTGCCTTCGATGTATACGCTATCCCCTTTGGAGAGGTATTTTTCCGCTACTTCGGCATTCTTGTTCCAAAGGTCGATGTTGTGCCATTCGGTCCGCTCCTGGCGTTGTCCGCTCTTATCGTAAAAGACCTCACTGGTGGCCAGCGGAAAATTCGCTACAACGGCTCCGCTTTCCAAATGCTTGACTTCCGGGTCCTTTCCCAGGTTCCCCAGAAGGATCACTTTGTTGACTCCTGACATAGATGTTTGTTCTTTAGAAGGTTATACATTTTGATCAAAAACAGGGTTGAAATTAAAATAGCGACTGATCATCCGGAAAATGTTTAGCCATTTTTTTTAAATAATTTTCCATCAATCTTGGAAAGGCATATTCTCCTATATCCTGATGCCTTACCTTGATATGATCATTTGGCAATTTAATGTCTTTTTTGGCTGACACGGTCCAGAAGACAGCGTGGATCCGCTGGTGGGTCAGCACATGCTTCATCTCTTTGGAAACTTCCTTCAATTCCCAACCTTTTTGTTGAGCGGGAAGCGGGAAATGGTCATGGCTTTTGAGTTCTTCCCACGAAGCCCGGTGAAGGGTTTCCAGCAACGGGAATTCATAAAGGTTTTGCCAGATATCCTTTCCCGTTCTTTTCCGAAGGAAGGTATTCTCCCCTGAGATGATATAAAGATAATTGAAATACCGGTTCCTCGGGCGGATCTTTTTGGCTTTTACCGGTAAGTTCAGGACATTTCCCGTGGAGAGGGCATTGCACTCTTCAGAGAAGATGCACGACTGGCAATCGGGGGCTTTCGGTGTACAGTGGATCGCTCCGAACTCCATGACAGCTTGGTTGTGTGTACCGGGATCCTTTTGATCCAGGACTTCTTCAGCTTTTTCCCGGAACCGTTTTTTCCCTTCGGTGGCATCGATCGGCCGATCGATGCCGAAGACCCTGGCCAGGACCCGTTGTACGTTCCCATCAACTACGGCCACAGGTTCTCCGAAAGCTATGGATGCGATGGCTGCTGCAGTATACTCCCCTACTCCTTTGAGTGGCAAAAGCGCCTTGTAATGATCAGGGAATTCTCCGTTGTACTCGGAAACGATGGTCCGGGCAGCTTGGTGGAGATTCCGGGCCCGGGAGTAGTAACCCAGCCCTTGCCAGATCTTCAGGATATCATCCTCCGAGGCAGTTGCCAGATCAAATACTGTGGGATAGCGATCAATGAACGTTTCGTAATATTTCCAACCCTGGGCTACCCGGGTTTGTTGCAAGATAACTTCGGAAAGCCATATCTTGTAAGGATCGGATGTGTTTCTCCACGGAAGTTCCCGTTTGTGGGTATCGTACCATTGGCGCAACTTCTGGGCGAAATCCATTCGGAGACGGCTTTTCAAGGTTAATTGCCTGAAGTTCAGGATTCATCTAAAATTTGGACAGGGAGTGAGGTATAGACATATCTTTGCTGACCGATTGCGAAGATCGTGAAAGCTCATAAATTCAAACAAAACACCAAGTACTCATGACCAAGGCAGATATCATTACGAAGATCTCGGATGAGACAGGGATCGAGAAAGTTGCCGTCCGGCAGGCGGTCGAATCCTTCATGAAGAATGTCAAGGAATCGTTGTCCAATAACGAGAATGTATACTTGCGCGGTTTTGGTAGCTTTATTGTGAAGAAACGTGCTCAGAAGACCGGCCGGAATATTTCCAAGAACACGACCATGATCATCCCGGCTCATAATATTCCTTCTTTTAAGCCCAGCAAGGTATTTGTTGAGGATGTGAAGAAAAATGTAAAGGTCAAATGATAGTATGAACGGCTTTTGGGCCAGGTCCCTACTGACCACAGGGGGTATCGCATTGGCGGTACTCCTTTTTATTGCCCCCCGTGTCCCTTCAGATCCTTCCCCTAGCACCGAAGGGAAAGAGCCTTCTGGTCAGCTGGATTCTGAGATAGAAGGGGCCCTGAATAAGGTGAGGAACAGAAAAATGCCCATGAAAGGGATCATGGAGCTTCGGGAGCTTGCGAACGAGCACCCGGAAGATCCACGGCCCCAATGGCACCTTGGCCTTCTGTCCATGCGTACCGGTCAGTACGACAAGGCCATTCAAAGATTTGAGAAGGTGATCGCCCTGGATGATGATGGTTATCCCGAAGCTTATTTTTATCTTGGCCGGGCTTTATCCTTTAAAGGACAGACCAAAACAGCCCGGCAACACCTTCGCCGCTACCTGGAGGAAGGGAAGGATAAAGAGAAACGGAACAAGGCGAAGCGCCTCTTAGAATCAAAAACTCCCATCGACACGAACGAAGTAAAATCTATACCGTAGTATGCCAAGCGGAAAGAAGCGGAAAAGACATAAGATATCTACGCACAAGCGCAAGAAGCGCAGAAGAACGAACAGGCACAAGAAAAGATAAGCCTGTCCTTATCTTTGTAGGTTAGCGGGAAGCCTCTTTTCCCGCATCCGGTCCCGATATGTACCTATCACCTCAGGGCCGGTCGTTACCGAGAACAAAAGTCACCGGTGCGTGGATATTGAACTTGTCATTGATGCCAGCTCCACGGAAGTCCATATTGCTCTTCTAAAGGATAAGGTTCTTACCGAACTTCATAAGGAAAAAAGCAATAAGGACTTTTCCGTAGGGGATATCTATTTCGGCAAGGTACGCAAAGTCGTACCCAGCCTGAATGCGGCTTTTGTGGATGTGGGATATGAGCGGGATGCTTTCCTTCACTATTATGATCTGGGGCCCCAGTTCTCTTCCCTGAAGAAGTATATCAAGCAGACCATCAGCGGGAAGCAGAATACCCATGAACTGACCCGCTTCAAGCAGGAGCAAGACATTGATAAGAACGGGAAGATCAAGGACATCCTTTCTCCTAATCAGAATCTGCTGGTCCAGATCGCTAAAGAGCCCATTTCCCAGAAAGGGCCGCGATTAACTTCCGAACTTACTCTTGCAGGGCGCTACCTGGTTCTGGTCCCTTTCTCCAACAAAGTGTCCATTTCTCAGAACATCCGAAACCGGTCAGAACGAGAGCGGCTCAAACGCTTGCTCAATAGCATCAAGCCGCAGAACTTCGGAGTGATCATCCGGACAGTTGCGGAAAACAAAAAGGTAGCAGAACTCGATAATGATCTCCATGACCTTATGGAGCGTTGGCAGAAATGCTACCAGTCCCTCAAGAGTGCCAAGCCTCCTCAAAAGGTGTTGGGAGAGCTCAACAAGACCTCTGCTATCCTGCGGGACCTTCTCAATGAGAAATTTACCAAGATCCATGTGAACGATGAGGGGTTGTACCATGAGATCCGGGATTACATTGCCGGCATTGCGCCCGGGCAAGAGAACATCGTGAAGCAATACAGCGGGAAGGCTGACATCTTCGACCAGTTCGGGATCCAGAAACAGATCAAATCCTCCTTCGGGAAACATGTACCGCTGCCCAGCGGAGCTTATCTGATCATCGAGCATACGGAGGCCATGCATGTGGTGGATGTAAACAGCGGTGGAAGGAAGAGTCCGGGGAAGGATCAGGAGCAAAATGCCTTGGTGACCAACCTGGAGGCAGCCGAAGAGCTGGCCCGGATCTTCAAGCTGCGTGATATGGGAGGCATTATTGCTGTCGACTTCATCGATATGTACGAAAACGCCAACCAGCGGAAACTCTTTGATAAGATGAAAGCGTTGATGAAGTCCGACCGTGCCAAACACAATGTTCTCCCCCCCAGTAAATTTGGAGTGGTGGAGATCACGCGGGAGCGGGTACGCCCGGAAACGGACATCAAAACTTCCGAGAAATGCCCTTCCTGTGAAGGAACCGGGGAAGTACAGGCGACCATTCTGGTGGTGGATGAGATCGAGAACAATCTGCGATACCTCTTCGAGGACCTTCAGAAAAAGAAAGTGATCCTGTGCGTGCATCCATTCATCAACGCTTATCTCAAAAGCGGGCTTCCTTCCCTCCAGATGCGATGGTGGAAAAAGTTCCGAAAATGGGTGTCCATCCGGCCCATGACGGCCTACCATTTTTTGGAGTATCATTTCTTCGACGGTAGCGACGAAGAGATCGAAATTTGATGCAACGCTCATCGGTCAGCAACGTTCTGTATATCTGAAAAGAGCGGTAGGAACAAAGTCCGCTATAACTCGTACCTTTACAAGGCTGCAACCTCCCAATAATCGTTCGCTGTATGGCTGATCAAAAGCCGGCACGCCTTCTCGATTCCATCCATTCACCGCAAGACCTGAGAGAGAAGATCGCTGAAGAAGATCTCGACAAGATCGTGCAGGAGATCCGGGATTTCATTATCGAGGTCGTTTCCGGAAAAGGGGGACATTTCGGTGGGAGTTTAGGTGTTGCAGAATTAACAGTCGCTCTTCATTACGTTTTCAACACACCTTATGATCGTTTGGTCTGGGATGTGGGACATCAGGCTTACGGCCACAAGATCCTTACTGGTCGTCGCAACCGGATGGATACCATCAGGAAATACAAAGGCCTGAGCGGGTTCCCTAAGATCAAGGAAAGTGAGTTCG
>CAZAYA010000082.1:4597-11854 GCA_964489175.1 uncultured Flavobacteriales bacterium
TTCGATGCTTTTGGCGTGGGACACTCTTCCACATCCATATCAGCTGCCTTGGGAATGGCTGTGGCCAGCCGGGCCAAAGGCGATCTGGACCGCCAACATATTGCTGTGATCGGGGATGGGGCCATGACAGGTGGAATGGCTTTTGAAGCACTTGACCATGGAGGCATCGAGGATACCAATCTCCTGGTGATCCTCAACGATAACCGGGTCTCCATCGATCCGAACATCAGTGCTCTGAAGGAGTATTTCACCGATATCACAACGTCCCATACTTATAACAAGTTCAAGGATGATGTCTGGAATGTACTGGGCCGCCTTGAAAAGATAGCACCCAATGCAAGAAAACTGGTGCAGCAACTGGAGCATGGGATCAAGACCGGCATTCTCAATCAAAGCAATCTCTTTGAGGCTTTTAACTTCCGCTATTTCGGGCCGGTCGATGGTCATGATGTCGACCATCTGGTCAAGATCCTTCGCGACCTCCGCGATATTCCCGGTCCGAAACTGCTCCATTGCCTGACCAAGAAAGGCAAAGGGTTCGGCCCTTCCGAGGAAGGGGATGAGACCCATTGGCATTCCCCGGGTTTGTTCAACAAGGATACCGGCGAGATCATCAAGATTACGCCCGACAGCCCGCAACCGCCGAAATACCAGGATGTATTCGGCCATACCATTGTAGAGCTGGCCGAGAAGAACAACAAGATCATGGGAATCACCCCGGCCATGCCTTCTGGAAGCTCCATGAAGATCATGATGGAGGCCATGCCCGATCGGGCTTTTGATGTGGGGATCGCTGAACAACATGCGGTCACCTTCTCTGCCGGTCTTGCCACTCAGGGAATGAAGCCGTTCTGCAATATCTATTCTTCCTTCATGCAAAGAGGGTATGACCAGCTGATCCACGATGTTGCCATTCAGGACCTTGACGTGGTCTTCTGCTTGGATCGTGCGGGTATCGTGGGGGGAGACGGTGCCACCCATCAGGGGTCTTATGACATTGCTTTCATGAGATGCGTTCCCAACATGGTGGTCTCGGCCCCGATGAACGAGGAGGAATTGCGGAACCTTATGTATACAGCCCAGCTACCCGGCAAGGGACCTTTCTCGATCCGTTATCCCCGGGGAAAGGGAGTGATGGTGGAATGGAAGAAACCCATGCGCGAGATCCCCGTTGGGAAAGGAAGGAAGATCCGGGATGGACAAGACCTGGCCTTTCTCTCTATCGGCCATATCGGTAACAATGTTGTGAAAGCTTGTGAGTGTCTGGATCAGGAAGGCATCAATGCGGCGCATTATGACCTTCGCTTCGTCAAGCCACTGGACGAGATGATGCTCCAGGAGGTGTTCCAGAAATTCGACAAAGTGATCACTGTTGAAGATGGCTGCATTATGGGAGGCATGGGAAGTGCTGTCCTTGAGTTCATGGGAGATCAGGAATACCAAGCTTCCGTGGTTCGGTTAGGCATACCCGATGAGGTCAAAGAACACGGCTCCCAGGAAGAATTGTGGGAAGAATGTGGTTACCATGTAGAGGGGGTCACTGAAGCTGCCAGAAGGATGATAGGCCGGAAAGAGCAGCAGACCGTCGTCAAGTGATCTTATTCACTCTTCTTTCAGTTGAACATTGTCGATCCAGAGATCTTCCGCGCTGGTGTGAAGGAAGAATTTTACCGGTTCATTCCCTTCAAACCGAAAGAACTTCGAATAATAAGTCCAGCTTTTAGCTCTTCTGAGCGTATCGGGCCATTCCAGGCCCACCTGGGAATAGAGGGGTAGCCTTTTTCCCTGCTGCAATTCCACGATCATGCGGTCGGTTGTTCCGGTGGACCCTTTGGCCTTGTACCAGAAGGAAAAATGATAGGAACGGCCGGAGCGGACTTTTAAAGAATCGATGAAGAGGTCCGTGTTCCCTCTGAAGGGGGTCAGGTGCAGGCAAGATCCTCCGTTTTGACTGATGCTGTCCTCCAGCCAGACATTCCCGTTCGGAATTCGCCACGCCTCAAGGTCCTCTTCCCTTTCAAAATCGCCGCTGGGGATCAGGTTCCGTGAAGGTGGATCGGGGGGGATCCCTGTCCACGACCAGAAGATCAGCAGCAAAAGGCCTGTTCGGATCATAGACGCTTCCAGGTCGGATGTTCAGGAAGCCGACTCCTGCTTGATCGGTGCCTTAGCTAAGCTCTCTGCTGCTTTGAGCATGCGGTCGACGTTCGGCTTGTTGAACTCGCCGGTCTTCAAAGAACGGACCACATAATCTCTGCCATCCACCGTTTTTTCAAGGTAGAAGTGGTAGAAGGTCTGGGATCCGTCCGGGAGCTCTGACTTGTAGATTAATTTCCCCTTTTCTTCAGTGAGGAAAGTGTTCTTGAACATCAGGTCGTCCTTCAGTTCTTGCTTGACCTCCTTGATGGGCCGTATCTTTTCAAATATGGCCAGCTGGAATCCTTTTCCAGCAAGGATCTCCAGTTTTCCTGTCGCCTCATTGAATTTTGCAGAGGCTGGTGGGACCTGCCGGGAAGGGTCTTCTTTCGGGACCATGATCTTCAATGGAAAGCCATATTCGCCCAGATGGAGTTCCTTCATGCCTTTTAGATCTTTTCCGGCTTTTTCTTCGGATCCGTTCCCGTTCTTCTCTTTTCCATCCTTCCCTTTTCCGCCGGAACATGCCTGCATAACGATAAGAAGTGTCGCGGCGCAGAACAAGATGCTGAGTGTTTTCTTCATAACATTGTTTTTTCTTCCTTCTCAAAGATAAACAGTCTGCCGAATTAATAGAGAAAAGGAAGGATCGGATCAGAATGGGGCCGGTTTGATGAACATGATCGGGGTCATCTGGCATGATCAGGAACCGTTTTATTTTCGCAGGTAGATTCGAAATGCTATGATGAGATGGTCTTTGTACCTCGGGAAGATCGCTGGGATCCGGCTACTGGTCCACTGGACCTTTCTGATCCTGATCGGGTGGGTATTGATCGCGAATTTCCAGCAAGGCCAACATCTGGGGAACGGTTTGATGACCGTGGTCTTCATCCTGGCGGTCTTCGCTTGTGTTACCCTTCATGAACTCGGGCATGCTCTTACCGCGAAACGGTATGGTATCACCACCAAAAGCATCACCCTGTTACCGATAGGAGGATTGGCCAACATGGAAAAATTGCCGGAAGATCCCTACCAGGAACTGAAGGTGGCTATTGCCGGGCCACTGGTCAATGTCGTGATCGCGGTCATCCTGTTCATTGCCATTCGGTCTACTGGTGGTTTTCATGCTTTGGTGGAACCAGAGCAACTGTCCGATCTGACCGGCCGGTTCTTTTGGGTGAACCTTTTCATTGTGAACGCTTTGCTGGCACTTTTCAATATGATCCCGGCTTTCCCCATGGACGGAGGACGTGTCCTGAGAGCTTTGCTCTCCACCCGTATGGACCGGACCCGAGCCACGGAGGTCGCTGCCGGTGTGGGACAAGTGTTGGCGATCGTGTTCGTTTTCATCGGGTTCTTTTATAACTTCTGGCTGATCTTCATTGGTATCTTCATTTTCCTGGGGGCCAATGCTGAGTCTCTCCATCAATCAACAGGTTCCATTCTTTCCCGCTACAAAGTGCGGGATGTCCTGATGAAGCATTTCACTACGCTGAGCCCGTACGATAACATCGACCGGGCTGTTAAAGAATTGCTGGATGGACAGGAACAAGAATTCATCGTGGCAGAGGGGGACAAAGTACTGGGGATCCTTACCCGGCAGGAGATCGTCGAGGGGTTGAACCAATATGGAAGAAAGGTTTTGGTGGAAAAGGTCATGAAAAAGGATTTCCCGGTCTTTGCTCCAGAACAAGACCTGAAGGAATGCTATTTCAATATGATGCAGAACGGGCATCAAGTTGGTCCTGTCCTGGAAGAAGGGCAGTTGATCGGCATTGTTGACCGGCAGAACATCCAGGAATTCCTGATGGTAGAGGAAGTGTTGGCTGACCGGGATCAGCGAATGGAGCTGCAAAAGCGAATTTCGGCTGGAACGGAACAGTGAACGGATCCGTTCCCAATGCTTCCTATTCCATCATCAAGGCATTTGCCAGAAAAGCTTTCGTGTGATCACAGTTGCATCGGTCCGTACCCTGAAAAGGTAAACGCCATTCGAACGAAGCCCTTCCGGAGTGAATAGCAGGGTCCCCTTCTGTCCCACAAGGGATCGTTCATGCACTATTCGCCCGTTCACGTCGAAAACTTGAAGGCTTTTGACGGCTGTTGTAGCAGGGATGTGAAGTACCAATTCCCCTTTCGTCGTGTGTAGCTGTATCTTTTCCCGGGTGTTGGACCTTTCGAAAGGGATAATGGCGGAAAAATGGGTTTTCCCGTCATGGTCCACCTGCTCGATCCTGTAATAAGAAACACCCGGATAAGGTTCTGGGTCAGTGAAGGTATAGGATGAGCGTTGGGAAGTTGTTCCTGCTCCAGGAACACTTCCAATAGAGGAGGGATCTTGCCCTTTCCGGCTTTTCTGGATAATGAACCGGTCACAATTCGTTTCGGAAGCCGTCATCCAGTGTAATTCAGCTTTGCCGTCAACAGATTCGACCCTGAAGTCCAGCCATTCTACTGGGAGCGGAGAAGTACCGGCCTTACCGAGAATGTATTCCGTGTTCATTCCGGTTGCCGTAATGGTCTTGTTGTTGGTGTTCACTGTTCCATTACAATCCTCCCAGGAATTGTCCGCGTGATCTGCCCGCTTGTAGAGGCGAAGGTCGTTCTCGTCCAAAGATGGTGCTGAAGTTTGGTAGGCTGCATTGTGGGTATAGTGATAGGTTACGGTATAACTCCCCCCTTTTTCGGTCTTGAACACACCGAAATAATGGTCGTTCTCGCCTAGGCCGTTCGTACCACTGGTTTCATCGGGGTGTTCAGCCACATAATAGACATGGATACCTGCCGGGTTGTTCCCTACCTGGCTGACCGTTATCGAGTCTCCTTCCGGAGAAGCCAGGGTTACTTCCTGTTCTGACCAGGAACCCGGATAAGCATGAACGGCCGTCTTACCCAACGAAGCTCCAGAGGTGACGATGTCGCTGGGACTCATACCTTTCATTGTTCCGTTATAGCCATGGCCTGTCCGGTCGCTTATTCCTCCGGCTCCTTCCCAGGCATTATCAAAATTCCAGTATCCCAGCAGGCCGGACTCCTTTCCGGTTTGCTGCTCACACATAAGGTCGCGAACCTCGGAGCCACTCAGGGGTTTGCTCCAGAAACTCACTTCGTCGATCCGGCCTTTGAAGCGGTTCCCGCTTTCCGAAGATCCTTCAGGCTCTCCACCGATGGCTGCTGGGCCGGCAGCATTTTGTAGTGTTCCTGAATAGTTGCTGTTAGCAACTAAGACCCCGTTCACATATATTTTCTTGGTCTTGGTGGAGGCGTCGTGAACGGCAGCCACATGAGTCCATTCGTTACTATTGAGTTCATAAACGGAACCATTCGGAACATCAAGGCTTATCGGACTGATCCCCCGGGTATAGAAACGAAGCCTCCCGCTTCCGGGATCGCCGAGGGAAAGCGCATATCCTCCGTTGAGATTGTCCTTATCATCGCACCATATCCTTTGGCCGGCCTCATTCTGGTCGGTCGTCATGACCCAGGCCGTGATAGAGAAATCGCTGTTCCCCATGTCTGGGAAAGCCCCGTCGATCACAACATTATCATTTCCCCCATCGAAGGCAAGGGCTTTTCCCGATCCCTGGGCGAATGCGGTACTCCCCTTGAGGAGGATCAGAAAGAAAAAGTACTTAAGGATACGGTTCATAGCTTTCGGTTAATTCACTTATTCTTTACGGGAGAACCGAATACTGGGTTTCCTGTAAAGTACTCTCCTTCCCGCGATCGCATTTCTTGTGATAAACATAAGTCACTGTTTATAAATTGTTTATATTGTTATTGTCGCCCCGATCAGGTCTTTTTACCTAGTGTTTTTTATCAGAAAAATGGGTAAAAAAAACCCCGATCCATCGGACCGGGGGGGGAATTGAAGAGGATTTGAGGTCGCGGGCGGATTCGAACCGCCGTACGAGGTTTTGCAGACCTCTGCCTAGCCACTCGGCCACGCGACCTTCTCAGGAGACTGCAAATTTAAGAAATTCAGGGGATCGCTGCAGTGTTGGTTCGATCATTCGCTCAGAACGACTCGTACATTGTCCACGCTTCCGTTGATGGGAGGGTTGACCTTGGTGACCGATACCTTCACCTTCTCAAGGGGGGCGAACTCCTTTTTCAGACTTTGAAGGATGCGATGACCTACGTGTTCGATGAGGTCGGACCGGATCTTCATTTCATCGATAACGATCTCGTTCACCCGCACATAATCCAATGTTTTGGCAAGATCATCCGTTTCCGAAGCCTGGTTGAAATTGGTATGCAGGGCTACATCGACGATGAAGTCACCTCCGATCGCCGCTTCTTCTTTCATGCAGCCATGGTAGGCATACACCCGGATGCCGTTCACCTCGATCACGTTCATAGTGTTGGGCTCAAAAAGTTCAGGAAGATGATTCTTGCTGGGGAGTCAGGACTTCCAGTCCCCGGTCGATCCGCTCGAGGGTTTCTTCTTTCCCGAGCAAGGCCGCGATCTCGAAAATAGAGGGGCCGGCCCCCTTCCCGGTGAGCAACAACCGGAAGTTCGGCATAACCTTGCCGAAGCCCAGTCCTTTTTCCTCCAGGAATCCTTTGAAGGCTGATTCGACATTTTCGGCGGTGAATGTTTCAAGATCGGCCAGGACCTCGCGCAATTCGATAATGATGGATGAAGTGTCGGCTTTCCATTTCTTTTTCCGGGTCTTTTCATCGTATTCTGTGGGTGCCCGGAAGAAATAAATGCCTTCGAGCATGTCCTGCACGAAAGTAGCCCGCTCTTTCATTAAACGACAAACCGCGGCCATCTGATCGTTGGAAACTTCTATTCCCTGTTCCTTCAACAGGGGTTTCAGTCGTTCTGCCAATTCTTCATCCGAACGTTGCCGCAGGTATTGTTGGTTGTACCACCGGGCCTTGTCCGGGTCGAACTTGGCCCCGGCCTTGCCTACCCGGTCCAGACTGAAATCCTGGATCAACTGCTCAAGATCGAAGAGTTCCTGTTCTGTTCCCGGATTCCATCCCAGGAAGGCCAGGGTGTTGATGAAGGCTTCGGGGAAATAGCCGTTCTCCCGGTAACCCATGGCGGTTTCCCCGCTTTCAGGGTCTTTCCATTCGAGAGGAAATACCGGAAAGCCGCCCTTATCTCCA
>CAZAYA010000083.1:0-11777 GCA_964489175.1 uncultured Flavobacteriales bacterium
AACAGGTTCACCGGCGAGATGGTCCGCAGGACCGGCCATGTGACGTTGTTGAAATAGAGCATCAGGCCGTGGTGCCGGTCGGGGCCATTGCTTCCACGAACCTGAGCAAATGATCGCCGACTTCCGATGTCTTGAAGGCTTTTCCGGAAGTCAGGTCTTCCGTTACCACCTCTTTTTCCATCGCATCATCTACCGCTTTTCTGACAAGGTCAGCTTCTTCCTGCAAGCCTAACCCCATGTCGAGCAAAAGGGCCAGGGAAAGTGTCATGGCCAACGGGTTGGCAATGTCCTTGCCGGCTGCTTGTGGGTAGGAGCCATGGACCGGTTCGAAGAGAGCGGCTTTTTCGCCAATGGAGGCGGAGGGAAGGAGGCCCAGGGAACCGGTAAGGATACTGGTCTCATCGCTCAGAATGTCGCCGAACATGTTCCCGGTGAGCAGTACATCGAATTGCTCTGGAGCCTGGACCACCTGCATGGCTGCATTGTCCACGAACAAATGCTCCAATTCGATGTCTGGAAAATCCCGGGCCACTTCGTTCACGGTTTCCCGCCAGAGGCGTGAGG
The DNA here is from genome assembly GCA_964489175.1 of uncultured Flavobacteriales bacterium. Classification (GTDB taxonomy): domain Bacteria; phylum Bacteroidota; class Bacteroidia; order Flavobacteriales_D; family CAYVSK01; genus CAZAYA01. The sequence goes on from CAZAYA010000083.1 coordinate 565, forward strand.
TTTCCAGTACATTGGCCTTGTCCACCGAAGTGACCTTTTTCCTACGAGTACCGGCATATTCAAAAGCTTTGCGGGCGATCCTTTCCACTTCAGCTTTGGTGTAAACACAGGTATCGAACGCTCTTTGGCCGCCTTCATCTCTTCCCCGCGGTTCTCCGAAATAGATGCCACCGGTCAGTTCCCGGTACACGACCAGGTCGACCCCGTTCTTGAGGCGATCGTTCTTCAAAGGGGAATGATCGATCAGGGAAGGGAAGCTTTGGACCGGCCGGATGTTGGCATACAAGCCCAGCCCTTTTCGGAGGGCGAGCAATCCTTGCTCCGGCCGCACAGGAGCAGAAGGGTCATTGTCATATTTCGGATCTCCGATGGCGCCGAAAAGAACGGCATCCGACCGGGTGCAGAGGTCCAGGGTAGCCTGAGGAAGTGCTTCTCCGGTTTGGTTGATGGCGGCCGCTCCGATCAGCCCTTCTTCCAGCTCGAATTCGTGGCCGAATTTTTCTCCGATCGTTCGCAGGAGGCGGACGACTTCCCGGACGATCTCAGGTCCGATCCCGTCCCCGGGCAATATGGCGATGTGTTTTTTCATGGATCAGTAATGAGGGGCGTTCTGTTCAAACTCCGTGATCTTGTCCTGAAGGGTTAGCAGCCGGTCGATATCGTCCAGTCCCTGCATCAGGCAGTTCTTCTTGTAAGGGTCGATGTCGAAGGATTCCTGTTCATTCCCCATTTGCAGGACCTGTTGCTCCAGGTCGATGCGGATCTGGGTTTGCGGATCTCCCTGAATGGTCGAGAGGAGCGTCTGAAGGAATTCTTCGCTGACCTGGACCGGTAGCAACCCATTGTTGAGGGCATTGCTTCGGAAGATATCAGCGAAGAAGCTGGAAACCACAGCGCGGAAACCATAGTCGTACAAAGCCCAGGCTGCGTGCTCCCGGCTGGATCCACATCCGAAGTTCCGGCCTGCCACCAATATGGTCCCGGAATAAGTAGGGTCGTTCAGGACAAAGGAGTTGTTAGGGGTCTCTTCGTCCTGAAAACGCCAATCCCGGAATAGGTTTTCTCCAAAACCTTCCCTTGAAGTGGCTTTGAGGAAGCGGGCAGGGATGATCTGATCCGTATCGATATCCTCGATAGGAAGGGGGACACAAGTGGATTCCAGTATGTTGATCTTTTCCAGAGCCATATCAGTTCAGGATCTCTCTTACATCGGTGATCTTCCCGGTGATCGCGGTAGCGGCAGCGGTCAGGGGGCTTGCCAGAAAAGTCCTGGATCCCGGGCCTTGTCGTCCTTCAAAGTTGCGGTTGGAGGTGGAGACACAGTATTCCCCTCTTGGGATCTTGTCCTCGTTCATGCCCAGGCAGGCAGAGCAACCAGCTTGGCGGAGTTCGAAACCGGCAGCTATCAGAATATCCGTCAGCCCTTCCTCTTCAGCTTGCCGAGCCACTTGTTGAGAACCCGGAACGATAAAGGCGTGAACGTTCGGAGCTTTCTTTTTGCCCCGCACGATTTCGGCGACCTGGCGGAGATCCTCGATGCGGGCATTGGTACAACTGCCGATGAAGACATAACTCACCGGCCGGCCGATCAGCGACTCCCCGGGGTTCAGCCCCATATAGGCCAGCGATTTTTGGAAGGAGGCTGAGCCTTCTTTCGGTATGTTGTCCCCGATCGCCATCCCCATGCCCGGGTTGGTGCCATAGGTGATCATGGGGTGGATGTCGGAAGCATCGAATTCGTATTCAGTATCAAAAGACGCCCCTTCATCTGTTTGCAGGGTTTTCCAGGAAGTCACTGCATCGTTGAAGGCTTTCCCGGAAGGAGCGAAGGAGCGGCCGTGGATGTATTCGAAGGTCTTTTCATCGGGGGCGATCATGCCTCCGCGGGCTCCCATTTCGATACTCATGTTGCAGATGGTCATGCGGGCCTCCATCGACAGTTTCCGGATAGCGCTTCCGGCGTATTCCACGAAATGGCCAGTCCCACCGCTGGTGGAAATGCGGGAGATGATGAAGAGGATGATGTCCTTGGCGGTCACCCCTTTGTTCAGTTCCCCGTCGATCGTGATGCGCATGCGTTTGGGCTTGGTCTGGAGCAGGCATTGGGTGGCCAGGACCATCTCCACTTCGCTCGTTCCGATCCCGAAGGCCACCGAACCGAAGGCACCGTGGGTGGAGGTATGGCTGTCCCCGCAAACGATGGTCATGCCCGGTTGGGTGATGCCCAACTCAGGACCGATCACATGAACGATCCCCTGAGAGGGATGCCCGAGGCCGTAAAGTTCGATTCCATGGCGGGCACAATTTTCCTCCAGGCGGGCGACCTGTTTACGCGACAATTCTTCTTTGATCGGGAGGTGTTGGTCCCGGGTGGGAACGTTATGGTCGGCGGTGGCGACCACCTGATCCGGTCTCCGGACCGGAATCCCCCTTCTTTCCAAACCGGCAAAAGCCTGGGGAGAGGTCACTTCATGAATGAAGTGGCGGTCGATGTACAAGACCTGTCGCTGGCCTTCCAATTCTTCCACAACATGGCGGTCCCATACTTTATCGAACAAGGTTTTGGGCATGGCAGGTTCTGTTTTGGTCATGCCCGGGTGTGGGCGGCCTGACGTTTGCTTTTCATGATCCTGTGCAGTTGGGCATCGGAGACCTCTTTTTCTTCGTCCGCTACCTGAAGGAAGTCATGATAAGCATTTTCCAGGGAAGAGCGACCGGGGGAGTAGCCGAGTTTTTGCAAGCGGAATTTCAGGGCGGCTTTTCCACTCCGGGCGGTCAGGATAATGGAAGATTCGTGGACACCGACCTCTGCGGGGTCGATGATCTCGTAATTCTCCCGGTTCTTGATCACGCCGTCCTGGTGGATACCAGAAGAATGAGCGAAGGCATTGCGGCCGACGATCGCTTTGTTGGGCTGTACAGGCATGCCCATGGATGTGGAGACCAGGGTGCTGGTGGACAACAACCGTTTGGAATTGATGTGGGTGTCCATGGCCAGGTCCTTGCGCTGACGCATGACCATCACCACTTCTTCCAGGGAAGCGTTGCCGGCTCGTTCACCGATCCCGTTCATCGTGCATTCGATCTGCCGGGCTCCGTTCTGGACACCGGCGATGGAATTGGCTGTTGCCAGGCCAAGGTCGTTGTGACAATGGACGGAGATCGTGGCCTTGTTGATGTTGGGAACGTGTTCTTTCAGGTAACGGATCTTGGCGCCGTATTCTTCGGGAAGGCAATAACCTGTGGTGTCCGGAATGTTGACCACTGTGGCGCCCGCTCCGATCACGGCTTCCACTACCCGGCACAGGTATTGGATATCGGAGCGTCCTGCATCTTCTGCGAAGAATTCCACATCATCCACGTATTTCCTGGTATAGCTGACGGCAGCGATCGCTTTTTCCAGTACGTCCTCCCGGTTCGAACCCAGCTTTTTCTCAATGTGGATATCGGAGGTCCCGATCCCGGTATGGATGCGGGGGTGTTGAGCAGGCTCAAGTGCCCGGGCGGCCTCATCGATGTCCTTTTCCACAGCCCTTGAAAGGCCGCAGACCGTGGGGTGGGAGACGGCTTTGGCGATCTCTTGTACGGAACGGAAGTCGCCGGGACTGGATATCGGGAACCCGGCTTCGATCACATCAACGCCAAGGTCTTCCAGGGCCAGGGCGATCTCTACTTTTTGTTCGGTGTTCAACCGGCAACCGGGGACTTGTTCGCCGTCCCTAAGGGTAGTGTCGAAAATGTGGACCTGATCGGCCATGGTTCCTTGGATTTGTTTGAGGGAAGAATCGCTCCTCTCGATTTAAGACCTCAAAGGTACCGGAGTGAGGGCCGTGCAAGAAACAATAATAATATCCTGTTTCCGATATCTAAAAAGAAAATATACGCTATAGGTATTTGATTTTTTATTGTATATAAGTACTTTTACTCTATAATATACTGTCAATAATATACGATGTCCAAAGGAAGATCAGAAGCCTTGTTCCGGCTCATTCATTCGATGGGCAAAGCGGAAAAGCGCCATTTCAAGATACATGCGATGCGCGGTAAGGGTGGGTCCGATGCCAAATTCCTTCAATTGTTCGATGTACTGGAAGGTCAACGGGAACTGGATGAAGGGAAGGTTTTATCCAAGTGCCCGGCTATCAAAAAAGGACAGCTTTCCAACCTGAAAGCTCATCTCTACGAACAGATCCTGGATAGCCTTCGCTCCCTGCACAGGAAGAGCGACATTGAGATGAGGGTACGGGAACTGCTGGACCATACCACCATCCTTTACAACCGATGCCTTTACGATCAGTGTTTGAAAACCCTTGCCAAAGCCCGGGAAATCGCCCAGCAATACGACAAGAAATTATTGTTGTACGAGGTGGTTGAATTCGAGAAGAGGCTGGTAACTTCCCTGATCCGCTCCAACATCGAGGATCGGGTGAATGCCTTGATCAAGGAAGCGAACATCTTGCTGGAGGAGCTGAAGCACACGGAGACCTTTTCCAACCTTTCCCTGAAGTTGTATGCTTTTTACCTGAAGATCGGTTTCATTCGCGACCACAAGGAGTTCGAGATCGCCAACAATTTTCTGTACTCCTCTCTGCCGGCATTTGAAGAAGACAAGCTTTCTTTCGATGAAAGGATCTATCTCTATAGTTCTCTGGTCGGGTATTTCTTCTTCATCCAGGATTTTGAGCGGGGTTATGAGTATGCGAAGAAGTGGGTGGGATTGTTCGAGGAGCATCCGGTCCTGATCGCCCCCAAGGTGGAGATGTATATCAAAGCCTATAACAACTTGTTGATGGGGCAGTCCAAGCTTAGCAAGTACGACGAATATATTGCTGCCACTGAGAAGTTCGAGGCTATTCCTGAAGTGGAGGGAGTACCCCTGACCCAGAACGTCCGGTTATTGCTTTTCAAATACTCCGCCACCCACCGTATCAATAAATACTTCATGTTGGGAAGGTTCAGTGAGGGAGTGGGGATCGTTCCTGAAGTCGCTGCCGGTTTGGAACAATACACCGATGAGCTGGATACTCATTATATTCTGATCTTCTATTACAAGTTCGCCTGCATGTATTTCGGCAACGACCAGTACCGGGAGGCGATCCATTGGTTGAACCGGATCGTCCATAATCGGGATGAGGACGTTCGGGAAGACATTCATTGTTTCGCCAGGATCCTCTTGCTGATCAGCCATTGGGAGCTGGAACACAGCGACCTTTTGCAACACACCATCCGCTCTACCTACCGGTTCCTCCGCAATCACGGAGACCTCAAGGAGTACCACAACATCATCCTGAAATTCCTGAAAAGGCCGGCGATCCAGTCCAGAGAAGCATACAGGGAAGCGTTTCGGGATCTGCGGGACCAGTTGTTGCCCCTTACCCGGAACCCTTATGAAAAAAGGGCTTTCATCTATTTCGACATCATTTCCTGGTTGGAAAGCAAGATCGAGGACCGGCCGGTCCAGGAGGTGATCCGGGAAAAGGCGGAAAAAAGGATCGGGCAAGAAGTCTGACAAAACGGGTTTTCAATACCGCAAGATCTCGTTCAGCCCCTTTTTGATGGTTTCCAGTTCCTGAGGAGACAGGGACCCGATCTTTTTGATCAGGCGGTCCTTGGACAGGGAGCGAACATGGAATACCAAGATCTCCGACCGGGCTTTCAGTCCATTCCTATCATCAGGTTCCAGCACAACATTGCCTTTGTAGTTCTTTACCTGAGAAGTGAGTGGGCAAGCGATCACGATCTTAAGGTACTGGTTGAGCAGATCGCCGCTGATGATCACTACAGGGCGTTGTCCAGCCTGCTCACTTCCCCGGGATGGGTCCAGGTTGGCGTTCCAGATCTCGCCTTGCTTCATTCTTCCAGTTGTCGGTAGTAATCTTCCATCCCTTCTTCGGCGATCGTTAGAATATCTTCGTCTTCTGACAATTGTTTGTACGATCGTACATATTCCGCTTTGTTGAGTTGTTCCAGGTAGATGCGCAACGCCCTTTCGATCAGCTTGTTCTTCGGCAGGGATAACTGTTCCGCCTTTTTTGAGAGTTCCCGGAAAAGATCGTCCGGTAAAGAACTGGTGAAAGTATGCATAGCGACCGTGATCATTGGTTATGTATAAATATAAAAAATATTGATGAAATTTATTTATCGATCAGTATATTAGGAGGCTTTGCCCCTGATAGCGGATGGAATAAGGAGGAAGAACAGAGCCTTTGAATTTCGCTATATTCGGATCATATACAACGGGAAATGGCATCTATGCAATACGATACCCTCGGTCCGACCGAACATGAAGTGAGTAAGATCTGCCTCGGTACCATGACCTGGGGCCAACAGAATACCGAAGCGGAAGCTCATGAGCAACTGGACTATGCCCTTGAACGTGGGATCAATTTCATCGATGTGGCGGAGATGTATCCGGTCCCCAGCCGGAAGGAAACCCAGGGAAGAACAGAAGCCTACATTGGCACCTGGATCGCGAAGCGACAGAACCGGGACCGTTATTTCCTGGCAACCAAGGCCACCGGGCCGAGCCAAAACCTCTCCTTCATCCGGGACCCCCTGGACTTTTCCAGGGAAGGTTTGACCCAAGCTCTGGAGGGGAGTCTGGAAAGGTTGCAGACCGACTACGTGGACCTTTACCAATTGCACTGGCCGGAGCGCAAAGCCAATTATTTTGGGAAACGGGGTTTTGAGTACGATCCGGATGACCGGTGGACCGATAACATCCATGAGGTATTGGCCACATTGAAGGAGTTCATGGAGGAAGGAAAAGTCCGCTACATCGGTTTGTCCAATGAAACGCCATGGGGGGTGATGCGTTTCCTGCGGGAAGCGGAAAAACATGACCTGCCCCGTATCGTTAGTGTTCAGAATCCCTACAGCTTGTTGAACCGGACCTATGAGACCGGACTGGCAGAGATGAGCATTCGGGAGCAAGCAGGATTACTGGCCTATTCCCCCCTGGGGTTTGGCCTGTTAAGCGGTAAGTACCACCGGAAGGTCGCGGATGAGAAAAGCAGGATCAACCAATTCGCCCAAATGGCCCGGTACAATTCCGGCAATTCCTGGGAGGCGACCTCCCGGTACCTAGCGATCGCGGATGCACATGGTCTTAGTTTGGCTCAGATGGCCCTGGCCTTTGTCAACACAAGGCCTTTTGTGACGAGCAACATTATCGGAGCGACTTCTATGGAACAATTGAGGGAGAACATCGACAGCATCGAGGTTTCCCTGAAGCCAGAAGTCATGGAGGCCATTGAGGCCGTTCATCAAAAGATCCCGAACCCTGCTCCCTGAATCCTTCTTTCTTCCTGTTCTCATAGAAAGTGGTTAAAGGCAGTAGTGATATTGCTATTTGGACCGGTTTCCTTTCCCTTTCCGCTGCCTTCCATGCTAAGATGTTAGGATAGAGCAAGCGTGTAGAATATCTGGCTGGCCATGGGAGGGTTCGTATTGATCGTCATTCTGAGCGTGATCGGTCGAAGGGCTCATCGTTCCCGGTACAAAGGAGGAATGGCGGAGAAGTGACCGACCAGGGGGCGGGGCTGCCTGGTAATTTCATGATCGCTTCTTTTCCTGAGTTCCCCTCGGTTGTATATGACTTTCAGGGAGAGGAGGAGCTTGCTTCAAGCCCTTGTTCTCCAATGCTTTTGCTCGTTATTTAAATAATTCTACCCGAGATTATATTTTGTTTTAGCCTTTTTTGTTTAAATTGATGCAATATAATAATACAAAATCCCGTGAACCGGTTTTCTTTTCGTTCAGAACTATTGGCCCAGGCTTTCGATGTGTTACCGGAAGCCATTGCTGTTATCGACGAAGAAATTCGTGTACAGGCCTTGAATACAAGTGCATATAAATTTCTGAATGTTTCGGAAGAACATGTGCCGGGGGTCTTGCTGGAGGAATTGACCCCTGGGCTTCCTATCCGGGATCTAACTGAAGCATTGAAAGCAAAAAAAGAAGCAATGGTGCCGGTACAGGGGTACCACCGTTTCGGGAATGAAAAAGAGCAATTCCTTCTGAGGGGGGAGTTGAAGAGCATGGGGAGGCAGAAAGAGAACGATCATTTTGTTCTGGTGATCCGGGATATAGAAAAGTGGGAAGGTGGTCTGAGAAGTTCTCCCGGGGGGGAGTTGTCCTGGGAAAAAGGAATGCTCATGATCGCTCACGACCTGAGAGGGCCAGTTCGCATCGTTCAAAAATATGCGGAGTTGTTCCGGAATAAATATTGGGACTGGTTGGACGAGGAAGGGAAAGAATTGCTTTGGCATTTATCGGAACAGGCTGAACGGTCGGGCAGAATGGTTCGGGATTCGCTTTACCTGCTGGATCTTGATAAGGCCCGAGAGCAAAGACAACAGGTATCTTTGAAAGAAATTGTTGAAGAGGTCCGGCAAGAACTGAAGCCGGATATGGAAAAGGCAGGAGCGATGGTATCGATCGGAGAACTTCCCGTTATACGTGGACAGAAAAGCAAGCTGGTCCAATTGTTCAGGAATCTTTTTGACAATGCTTTGAAATTCAGGAGAAGAGACCCGCTCTTTTTGTCAGTGAACGCAAGTCATAAAGGAATTTTTTGGTGGATCACGGTGAAGGATAATGGACAAGGGATCCATGGCGTTGAGGGGGATGACCTTTTTCGGCCCTTTTCCCGGCAAGGAGCCAAGGATCATGAGGAAGGGATCGGTATGGGGTTGACCATCGTTCAGAAAGTGGTCCACGATCATGGCGGAAAGGTGGGGTGGTATTCCAATGAAGAAGGCCCGGGCGTTTCTTTTTATTTTACCTTGCCCAGTGAGCCGGGTCAGTAATTATATTGCACCTCATTTTTCATAGACAGAGAAACAGCAGGAATTTATAATTAGAATACCAATGGGAACAGCAGCCTTGATAAAGACCCGTATTCTAATGGTAGAGGATGATCCTTCAGATGCCCGATTGGTTCGGGAATTGCTGCAGGAAGAAGGAAGGGATGACATGGAGGTGTTCGTGGCCGGTGATATAAAAGAGGGGTTGTCTCGCTTGGAAGGGGCTTCCTTCGATGCTCTTTTATTAGACCTGGCATTGCCTGATGGAAAAGGAGAGGATACTTTCCGGAAATTCCGGAGTTTTACCGATCATCTTCCGACCGTTTTGTTGACCGGTACTGTGGAGGAAGAAGAAGGACCTCTTTTCCTGCGTCGGGGAGCTGATGATTTTCTTCCAAAAGAGGAGGTGAATGCCCGGTCCCTTCGCCGGGTGGTGTACCATGCGATCGAGAGGAAAAGACGAGGAGGGGGCGGGGGGGCGTACCTCGAGAGGGCCGTTCGGGACAGGGAGGACCATGCCCGGGCATTGTCCCATACCCTTTATGACAACATCAATGCCATGCTTCATTCTTCCAGGGTGCATCTGGAAGCATTGAGGACAGGAGGAGAAACACTGGATAAAAAGAACCGGGAAAACCTTGAAACAGCTCGTTCCATGCTTGATGAAGCCATCCAGAGGATCAAGGTCCTGGCCACGGACCTTCATCCAAACGTGTTGGTGAGCTTCGGCTTGCGGGAGGCCCTGAAGGAGCTGTCCCAAAAAATGGAGAAGGAGAAAGGGTTGCAAATAGGGTTCTCTTCTGGTATAGAAGAACGCTTGCCCCGGTTCATCGAAGATATTCTTTACCGATTCGCAGTCGGGGCACTCACCCATCTTTCCGAGCAGGAGGGAGTCCGTGCATTTGAACTTTTTCTTGAAAAGGAGAAGGAGGTTGTTCGTTTATCCCTTTGCTATCGCACGACTGAAAAAGATCAGGCTGATATTTCAAATCGGCCGTCATGGTTTCTTGGGTTGGAAAGTACTGTAACGGCGGCAAAGGGAAGTATCCGGGTTGAAGGGGATGGGGAGGAATACCGGATCATAGCAGAGGTTCCGGCCTGGGGCCCGGGGGAGGAGGAAAGTCAGGAATGATCAGGGTCATTGCACTTCTTTTTCCTACCTGCGATCTTCGCTGATAGCATCAAAAACAGATCCCTATATGATCGCTAAGATCCTTTGTCCGGTCGATATTTCCGATATTCCTTCGAATGCTGTTGAATATGCTGCCCGGTTGTCCCAGACCCTGGAAGCTTCTCTTACCTTGATGAACGTGGTCCCTTTGCCTGTTGCGGGAGGGCACTTTGAAGAGGATACTCAACTGGGCGAACGGATGCTGGAGGAACAGGGAGAAGCAGAGCGCATCCTTCGGTCGGTGGCGGAAGAAGTGCAGGAAAACTTTCGGATATCCTGCTGGTATGAGGTGAGCGACCAGAGTATGGGGTCCCTTCAGCGGATCATTTCCCGGGAAGCCGAGGAAGAAAGCTACGATCTTATCGTGATGGGGACCAAGGGGGCTGATGACCTTCGCTCCTTCATTTTCGGAAGCAATGCTTATAAGGTCATCAAAAAAGCTGAGTGTCCCGTACTGGTGATCCCTGAAGATGTTTCCTGGGAGCCGGTCTCCAGGATCGTATACGCGACGGATCACCAACCAGAGGAGCATTTGCGTGTAGAACAATTGATGGACTGGACCCGGAAATTCGGAGCGCGTCTTACCATTCTCCATGTGAGTCGTTCCGAGGAGCCCATCAGCAAAGATGCTTACCAGGCTTTCTGCAATGCCGTTTCGGAGCGTTTCGGGGATGATCCTTCCCTGTATTTCGAGCGGGTCGTGGATGAGGACCCACCCCTGGCCATCGACACCTATGTTCATAAGAACGATGTGGATATGCTGGCCCTTACCACCGGTCCTCACCGGCTGATCGATGCTTTGTTCCACAAGAGCATGGCCAAAAAATTATCCGCTGTGGCAGATTACCCTATGCTCGTCTTTCATCGATGAACCTGTTCATCAATGAAGACCGGCTTTCCCGGTTTTTTCCTTCTTTTCACTTTCAGCGCTCCGTGTGATGGAGATCGCTTGAAACTGAACGGGAGGTCATCAGTTCCCTCCGGATCTTCTATTTTCGTGCACCCCTTTAGCGGCAAAGGTCGCCGGGAACCCTATGGAACAAGGATCTGCCAGTCTTCATAAAGCAACTTTCGGAGCCGGATGTTTTTGGTGTGTGGAAGCTATCTTTCAGGAACTGAAAGGGGTGAGGTCCGTTGAACCCGGCTATAGCGGAGGACATTTAGATTCCCCTACGTATAAGGAAGTATGTACAGGAAATACTGGTCATGCGGAAGTAGTGCAGATCCTGTACGAC
>CAZAYA010000084.1:0-11707 GCA_964489175.1 uncultured Flavobacteriales bacterium
GAGATTGACAGGCTTGGTCCATTCACCGTCCACGTACTCTGTCTTGAAGATGTCATAACTACCCAGGGTTGGATGGCCGTTGGAAGCAAAGAAAAGCGTGCGGCCGTCCGGATGAACATAGACGAACTTTTCATCATCCGGCGTATTGACCACAGGTCCAAGATTCACAGGATCGCTCCATTCATCCCGACCGATCTCTTCGGACACGTAAATATCGCCACGCCCCTGGCCTCCTTTCCGTTCGCTGATGAAGAAGACCTTATCTCCGTCGGCGGTAGAAGAGATGGAACCTTCGTAGAAAGAAGTGTTGACCGGCTTGGGCATCAGCTCAGGGGACCGCCATTTACCGGTCCGGGAACTTTTTTCGGAGAAGAAGATATCACCAAAATTCTTTTCGTTGTTCCGGTAGAAATACAATTTCTCCCCGTCCGGGGAGATGCTCAGAACGGCATCGTAATGGACCGTATTCACCCGGCCTTCGATGTTATCCGGTTCGCCCCAGGCTTGTTTGGCCGAATCCCATTTCGTGACATAAATGTCCTCGAAATAGCGGTGATCCCCTTTTTTGTCGATCCCGCCCCCTTTGGTATCCGGTCGGCGACTGGTGAAGTACATGGTTCTGCGATCCGCCGTGATGCAAGGTGTGTATTCATCGTATTCCGAATTGACGACCGCGCCGAGATTGTTCACATCAACGGGAACAGGTTTTTTCATCATCTTCTTCGCATACTCGCACTGGCCGATGTACTTGTTCACGTTGGAATACTCGATCTCCTGCTGGCTACCCAGCTTTTTCTCCGCTTTTACTTTCTCTTTATAGGCCTTGTAAGCCTTGATCGCCTTGTCCAGATCCTCCTGCCGGTGGTGGATCTTCCCCTCCAGCAGGTAGGCGTCTCGGGTAAGGTCCTCTTTATTCTTTTGAGCCTCCTGGGTAAAGGTGAGTGCTTTTTCATATTCCTGCAGCTCGTAGTAACATTCGGCCAGCCGGTATTTGGCACGGGCATTGTCCTTGTCATTGGCCAGGATCTCCCGGCAGATGTTGATCGCTCCGCTAAGGTTCCTTGCAAGGAATTCATGCCGGGCCTGGGTGAGTTTGACCTCGATCTTGCCTTTGTCCCAAAGGTTCTTGGAGGTATCAGGAACACTCCAGCCCTCGGAAGCGAAGGAAGTGGCAACAGAGAAAAAGAAAGTAAGGGTCAGGGTCGTTCGTAATAACTTCATGTCATCATCAGGTTTTTCGGAAGCTGGCGAATCCCGGGGGTAAAGCAATTCGTTGGGACAGGCCGCTCCCTTCCTAAGCAAATATAATCATTCGCCCCCCATTTCCTTCGCCTCCCAGACCTCTTCTATCTCTCCCCGGGACCCTAATGATCCGCGGCAGGGAGCGCGCCATCCAGCCGGTGAAGGGCAAGTACCCCGGCTACTACGCCGATCACAGGAGCCGCTATAGTTCCCAGAAGCGGGACCATGAACAGCAATGAAAAAACCGTGCCGATACTGATCACCAAAGGCCAGCGGCGGGTTATCTCCCGGAGGCTTCGCCTCACTCCCACTCCACCCCGTTCATAGGCATGGTCGAGCATGGCCGCCCCGAAGAAATACGCTTCCACCAGGAAGCCAACTAAAGCGATCATGGGACTGGCAATGGGCAATAACAAAGAAAGGATAAGCACTAAGCCGAGTAACACCACCTCCAGGAACATGTAGCGGATATTCACGGCGATGCTGCGGAACAGTTCCCGGAAGAAGAGCGGGACACCAGGCCTGTTCTGCGGCTTTCCTTCCAGCATGTCCCCCGTTCTCTCGGCCAGTTGCGACAACACCGGTCCCAGGACGATGAGGGAAGCATATTTGCTGTAGGCCATCAACCAGAGGAAAAAGGCAATGTGGAAAGCGATCTGCAGGAACCGGTCCACCCCACCGGGGACCTGCTCCTGATAAAAGGCCGTATCCTGGAACAAACCCCACAACAAGTCGCGCAGGCTACCAGCTAACCAGAAGACCCCGACCCATAGCAGAACAGACAACACCAGTGAATACAGGAAAAAGTGCATCAGCCGGTGTTCCTGCAGGAAACGCAAGGCTTTGGGGTAAGCGGTCAGACCGAGCGCAATGCTTTTGAAAAAGGCCATGGGGACAAAGGTAGGTCAAACCCCTCCTGTTCCCTTATTCCTATTCTTGATCATATTCTCTTCCTTTTGAAACGAACTAAGGACCACTTCCCCATTCAGGCCCATACCCGTATCCAAACGCAAGTGATCGCACTGGGGAAAAGCCTTGTTAGAGGTTATTGGACTCGACCCCATAGAGAACACAGGCCGGAGGCCTGGAAAGCATAAGCGCAGCGACCCATTTTGTCGGCGGGCAGGGCCGCTACGCTTAGCAGAATGGGACGACTCAAAGGAAAGCTCTTCCGGGCATAACTTCAGGGATGTCCGATGAGCTATTCAATGATCAATTTTTCCATCATAACTTGATGTTCATTGAATAATTCAAAGTAGTAAACGCCTGAAGCATCCTTTGGAAGATCCAACTCATGACCCCTGGTCCCTGCAGGAAGTTGGAAAGCCTTTATTTCCCGACCTTTAAGGTCAAGTACTCTCCCCTGGAAAGCTTGATCCTGGTTGCCATCGACCTTCAATTTCACCATTCCTCCTTGAGAGGGGTTCGGAAAAAGGGTCATACCGGAGGAAAGATTCAATTCCTCTTGCCCTACCGTATAGTCAATTACTGCCGTATCAGTCATCACACATCCATTGGAATCGGTTACTGTAACTATGACTTGCCCTACACATAGATCGGTAACGGTATCATTGGTGGCACCGCTGGTCCATTGGAAATCCAGGGGAATGGAATCTGGAGTATGAACGATCCCTTCCCCATCACAGCATGTGCTACAGGTCGCATCTTGGGTGTTCATCGAATCAATGGCCGGTAGAGGCCATTCAAAAACATCCACCCCCTCAACATTCTGACAGCCATTTGTATCCGTTACACGTACCCAATAACCTCCCGCAGAATCCACTGAAAGAGTGGGATCGGTAGAGCCTCCAGCCCATGAATAAACGGACCATTCCCCTGGATCAAGAACTACCTCCTCTCCAGAACAAAATCCGGTATCTTCTACCAAAGAAATATCAGGTAATGGGTTTCCGGTTATATAAATGGAATCCTGTGCGAAACATTCTCCATTATCCCATTTTAGATGATAATATCCACTGGTATCACTGACCGTGAAAATTTTCTCCCGTTTGGTCCCCAAAGTGTCCGTACCGAATATCCACATATAATTCCCATTTTGATAGGAATCCCCGTACAAGGTATCATCTTCATATTCGCATTTTTCAATTGAGGCCGCCAAAGCGTTCACGGAAGGAGAGGAATTAAAGTTTTCGATAGCTCCTATTGTTGGACTTGTGGTACTTCTTGCCTCCCCGGTTATATCCTTATCAATGGAAGTTGGGACCCCGTATCCATATAACCCATAACTGCACAGGTCCACATTCCACGAATCACTGATGGTTACTCCAGAGCGCTGGTTCAGGGAATTCGCATCATAACCGGTGGAATCCTGATAATCCTCGAAATTTGCAACCAATGAACCTCCCCAATAAGCGAAATGCTCTCCTTCCCCGTATAGACTGTTGTTATTCATTGTCAGCCCTGAAGAAAGTAGGGTAGAATATTTCGTTGCTACTACATATGAGTTTGAATCGGGGGAATGATTTTGAACATCGTTGTTCTTTACTTGAATGTCCGAGATCTCCCAAATTTGAATTCCAAAATCACGACTGGCTGTATGCCCAGTTCCAGTTACGGATATCGTATTGTGGAAAAACTTTGAATAGGTGCCGTCTCCTATGTATATTCCTCCAACTCCACCTTTCCAGAATATGTTCAGATCAATGATATTGTTATAAACCCATAAAGGCCTTGAAGGAGTTCCATTACAATGTACCGTTTCAATTCCCCTGTATTCATGGTAGGTTCCACCCCCTTTATACCCTGAAATAATATTCCCACTTATGTTCATGGAATCCTCCACCGCATTGGCGGATATCCCTGTCACTCCACCAGTAGAATACCCTTCTTTATCAAAACGGATCCGGTTGTTTTTAATGATCAAAGCAGCTTCTTTATTGGAAGTAAAAGCATCATCGATCCCACGGACCTTAATTCCATATACTTTCGGGTTTATGAAAGTATTACCCCGGATCTCCACATATTTGGTCGGAGCGATCCCACTGCTTTCTATCTTTACCTGACTATTCCCTCCCGAAAAAGTATTGTTGATGACATATATGTCTTGGTTCGGATGGGTAGGGTTAGCATCTTCATCCCTCACGATAATAGAACGGGGATGGGAATTCCCGTTACTGATCCCTTGAAATTCGCTCCCTACCACTCTGATGTTGTTCGAAGCATTTTTAATTTGGATGACCTGCCCGTAATCATTTCCCAATGCATTAAATTTCAGGTTTTTAAAATTTAAATGACTGGAGCTGTCGATCTGAATGATGTAATTATCCTGTGAGGTAGGATCGAACTCGATCGTCACATCATTGGAATTACCAGTAGAGGATGTGAAAAGAATAGTATCATTCCGGGAAGTACCTGTAATATGGGGAATGACTACTTGTTCATTATAAGTCCCGGGTTCGATGTTGAATTTCACCGATCCAGATACTCCTTGCAGATCGAGAGCATTCACAGCTGCAGATAATGTAGGATAATCCGGAGCTGTCCCCCCTATTTGATAACTACCATTCAATTGAGCGAAGACAGGTAAGGAAAAGATCGTACAAGCGAACAGGGCATAGATTTTTTTCATGGCAAGATCAGCTTTTGAAGTTTGGAGTCAAACGTAGGATTTACCAAAAAGAGAGCCCTCCTTCGTTCGAACGATTTTTTCCTCATCCAATGCATCCAATGGACCTCAAAAGAAGTTGTCCGTACCTGTGATCAGTCGCTACCTGCTAAACGAAGTGGTATGCTTCAAGAACTTACCCGATACAATTTTACTGATCACTGACACCCCGGAGAATTTCAGCTTTCCAGGCAATGAAGGATGTTTACTCAAAAGTATTTGAGATATACCCCCAACACACACGTCCCCAAATACTCTCGGGTCTAAAAAGGGGCATACAGAGACTGGGAGGCAACGATCGGAGGCCTGGAAAGCATAAGCGCAGCGACCCGTTTTGTCGGCGGGCAGGGCCGCTACGCTTAGTAGTGATCATTCTGCCCGCTTGATCACTTTCAAAGTTTGAGAATAGCGGGATGCCGAGACCTGAACAGTATAAAGCCCCGCTTCTTCCTTTCGCAGGTCAATAGCAACCGTATTGACGATCCCGTTCCGGGCATTTTGTACGATCTTTTCCACGACCCTCCCTGTCATATCCGAAACCGTGACCGTTGTTCTTCCCGAATGGTCTGGAACATATTCCAATACTGCAGAGGTCGTGACAGGATTGGGTTGAAAGGTGACCGTTACAGGAGTGGATGCGGTTTCCTGAACAGAAGAAGTACCACTCCCTTTCGTTTTGATCATCCCTCCTGCTCCAACGGTATATCCTTTCGATGCTGAAGGAAAATGAATGCCATAGAACAATTCTGTTTTGAGAAAGTCTGTATTCTCGTATTCCGTACTCCAGGAAGCCCCGTCGTACCGAAGAATGATCCCTCCACCCCCACTTACGGCAGTTGCTGCAAACGCAGTGTTCGCGTCGATCACATCCACGTCCTCAATATCATAGCTTGTACTTGATAAAGAGGTACTGTGCTGGGTCCAGTTCGTCCCGTCATAATGATAGACCTTGGACTGGTCTCCCACCATGAACCCGTTGCTCCCACTGCTGAAATCGACAGCGAAAAGGTCATCCCCTGCCGGTGTACTCTCCGCAGACCATGAAGCACCATCGTATTTCAGGACTTTCCCGCTGGTCCCAACAGCCCATCCTTCGCTGGCACTGATCATATGGAGGTCGTAAAAAAGGTTCGTATAAGTAGAGTTGTCCATCTCGGTAGTCCAGGAGCTCCCTCCATTCGTCGTTTTCATGATCCTTCCCCAATCACCTGATATCCATCCGGTATTAGCATCCAGGAAATATACCCCGTGCATGTCCTGGGAATAATTGATGTTAACCGTGGACCAGCTCGCTCCGTCATATTTGATGAGCGTCCCGTTGTCCCCCACGGCATAGCCCACATTGGTACTGATCATGTGGACCTTGTTCAGGTCTTCCGTGGTACCACTGTTCTGAAGGCTCCAGTTGTTCCCGCCATCGGTCGTGTGCAGGACTTTGCCCTGACGCCCCACGGCCCACCCTGTGTTGTTGTCGAGAAAGAAGACCGCATTCAGGTCATTGGAAATGTTGCTGTTTTGATCAGACCACTGCCCGAAACATAAAGTGACCATGACGAAGATACCTGTGAATGTCAGAATAGCGCTTTTCATAATAGTGGTGTTTTTAGGTTTTCCGCTAAATAACCCCCTCCTGGGAACACCCCTGTTCAAAGATGTTACAGGAACATGAACTTTTCGTTCATCTTATGAAAATGAGCACTATAACTCTTGAGATCAGTATATTCATGCCATGGCTGGAACCGTTCCACGGTCTATGATCTTTTTATTATCCTTCCTGCTCATGGGACTCCTCACTGGTGAGGCAAAGCCTACCCATGAAGCGGACAGTTTGAAGCAGGCTTTACGCACTGCTTCGGACACTGAAAAAGTCCGCATCCTCCATCACTTGACCAGGGCATACGTGAACAATGATCCTGAAAAGGCGGAAACTTATGGCCAACAAGCCCTGCGATCGGCCGAAAAAGCGTCCGACCAGGAAGGGATATCGAGAGCCCTTTGTGACCTGGGCCTGGTCTACGACCATGCGGGGAATTACGATGAAGCGATCAGCAATTACCAGAAAGCCCTCCGTATCTACCAAGCCCGAAATAACGAAATGGCTGCAGCTATGGTATTGAACAACATCGGCGCCATTCATTTTTCCCGGGCCGGGTACGAAAAAGCGATCCAATATTGGGAGGAAGCCCTGGCCATCAAAAAAGAAAAAGGATCCGCCAAAGACGTTGCGGAAGGACTTACCAACCTGGCCGCAGCTTTAACACGCCTGAAAGAATATAACAGGGCAAAAAAAGCTTACGAAGAAGCCCTGACCACCTTCAGGAATATCGGCGACACGACCAACATGGCCACTTGCTATAACAACATCGGTATTCTGTTGAATAAGAGCGGACAAGAAGTAGCCGCCCTGCCGTATTTCCAGAAAGCCCAAAAGATCCATCAGGAATTGAACAATGAAAAAGGACTCGTGACCACTCACATGAACATTGGGTTCGGACTTGTCGAAAAAAAGAACTACACCGATGCTATCAGCAACTTCAAGCGTTCCCTTTCTCTTGCCGAAAAGCTGAACTGGAAACCCGCCCTGAAGCAGGTCCATGCCAATCTTTCAGAAACCTATGCCCTGGCCGGGGACTATGAGAACGCCTACCGGTCCCTCCATTCCTATATGGCGATAAAGGATTCCATGCTGAACGCCAGAAGCAGTGAGCAGATCGCTGCCCTTGAGGCCAAGTATGAAAATGAAAAGAAAAAGAAGGTGATCAAGCAACGGACTTTGGAACTGGAGCGAAGCCGTAAGAATGTTCTGATGCTTTCAGCAGGACTCTCATTCGTAATACTATTCGGGTTGTTCTTTTTATTGTCTTACCGCCAACGAAAAAAGGCCAAGGAAAAACTGGAAGCCGCGAAATCCCGCTTTTTCTCCAACATCGTTCATGAATTCCGAACACCGATGACACTGATCCGGGGGCCTGTGGAAGAAGTCGTGAAAAAGACCACGGACGAGGATATCAGAAAGAAATTGCAGATAAGCTTGCGCAATTACGATCAATTGATGGTCCTGACCGATCAGTTGCTGGATATCTCCAGGCTGGAATCCGGTAAAATGAGGGTTGAACAATACTATGGGGATGTCGTGCCTCTATTCCGGGAAGTTGCGGAGGATATTGAACGGATAGCCGTTCAAAAAAGGATCGAATTATCCTGTACTTCAGATGAAAGTATCGAAACGGTCTTCGATGCTGATAAATTCAGGAAGATCTTCTACAACCTTTTTTCCAATGCCGTGAAGTTCACACTGGAAGGAGGAAGGATCGAGGCACAGTTGGCGGAGATCAGGAACGAAGAGCAGAACAAGCAGGTCCGGTTCACGATCTCCGATACGGGGATCGGCATGTCCCCCCAGCAACAAAAAATGATATTCGACCGCTTCTACCAGGCAGATGACTCTACCACCCGCAATTATGAGGGAACAGGCATCGGGCTATCACTCGTCAAGGAACTGGTCGACTTGCTCGATGGTACAGTTGAAGTTCAAAGCCGAAAAGGAGAAGGGACCACCTTCACCATTGATCTGCCCATCGAGAATATGGAAGCCTACCAGGAAGAAGGGAAGATAGCCTGGAAAAACCATGAAGGAAAGGACCATGACGGACAAGGCCTCCATGTATTGATCGTAGAAGACCACCACGACCTGCGCCATTATCTCCACTCCATTCTGAGTTCATGCGCTTATACCGTCAGCCTGGCTTCTAACGGGGAAGAAGGAATGGCTATAGCCAGGGAAAAACTCCCTGATGTGGTCATCACCGACATCATGATGCCCCGAATGGATGGTAATGAGTTGTGCCATGCCATAAAAAGCGATCCACTCACGGCTCACACCCCTGTCATCATGCTTACCGCCAAAACGGACATGCAAAGCCGCATGAAAGGGATCGAACAGGGAGCCGAGATCTACCTGAGCAAACCCTTTTCCACTTCGGAGCTGCTGTTGCGTATCGCTAACCTCATCGAAACCCGGAAGCAATTGCAAGATCACTACATGCGGCAATTGCAGGGCAAAGAACAATCTGAAAACCAGGAGGAAGAGCATCACGATCCCTTTGTTCATAATGTGATCACTGTCATCAAGGAACATTTAGACGACGAACAGTTCGGAGTCGAAGCCCTGGCCGC
Source organism: uncultured Flavobacteriales bacterium (assembly GCA_964489175.1). Lineage (GTDB taxonomy): Bacteria > Bacteroidota > Bacteroidia > Flavobacteriales_D > CAYVSK01 > CAZAYA01. The sequence goes on from CAZAYA010000084.1 coordinate 9,044, forward strand.
TGAGATGGGTATGAGTCGCCCCCAGCTTTACAGGAAAATAAAAGCCGTTACGGGAGATACGGTCACCCGCCTGATCCGGATCATCCGATTGCGAAAAGCCTGGAAAATGCTTGAAGAAGATCAGGGAAACGTGACCGAGATCGCCTATTCCGTGGGATTTAGCAGTCAATCCTATTTCACGCGCTGTTTTACCGAAGAATTCGGAACAACTCCGAAAGCTGTTAAGAACGAAGGCAATAACTCTTCGTAATCCCCCCTGCTCCGGTCAAACCAGTGCTATAACGGTCAAAATTCTGATACTCTTCACCTTGTCTTTCTCCCTGCAACATAATTATATGTTTTTGAATGAAACGTGAACATGATCCGCCGATATTCCAGGTTCCTTTGAAGTGAACCATCCCGGAAGTTCATGTTCCTCCTTCGCTGCTGCATTTTCCTGACCCTCCTTTCCTGTGGACTTCCACCGGTAAGCGGGCAATGCCCTTATACGTTCCCCGACAACCCTGATTGTTCCTCAGGGGGCACCGTATCACAGAACTCAAGTTTTTTCAGTGGGGATACCGGCGCCTATTGCCAACCCATGGACACCGTTTCCAATGTATCCATGGAAGGCGGTGTTCTACTGGTGTGTGGTGAGTTGACCATCGATGGCCTGTCCTTCAACAGTGGAGAAATAACGGTGGCCACCTATGGGAAATTAGTGATCCTCGGGGACGTCACCTTCAACAACGATTGCAAGCTTACCAATTACGGAACAGTGGAAGTGCATGACAACATAGAATTCCAGAACAACGACAATTTCATTTTCAACGTCAAAAAGGATGCTGTCCTGAAGGTCCTCGGGAAGGTCGAATTCGCACAGAATGCCAGTCAGGCCGGTTATATCGTCAACAAAGGATATTTCCAGGCCAATACGATGATGCTCCAGGATGGCGCCAATGATGTGTGCCTGGAAGATTCCTCTTACATGAGGTTCACGGACCTCGAATACGACATACAGAACGTGGACACCGTTTTCCGGTACCAAAGTGTTGCCTCGGGAGAAGCAACGGTACACTATTCAGGAAATGCTTTCCTGAGCAATTTCTCCTCCAAGTCCTTTGCACCTGACAGTCAGGTAACCGTATGTAAAGCTGCAACAGCCACGGAAAGTGGTCAGGGGGATTGGGGAACAGCAGAGGTCCAGGTGAATTGTTCTGCTGAAGCACCCCCCGACAGTCAGTCAGGTCCTCACACAACATGCTTCTCCATTTTGCCTGTAGAGCTGACCGCATTCTCAGCAGAAAAAGCAGGCTCCGATATATTGCTGCACTGGAGAACTGCCAGTGAGGTCAACAGCGATCATTTCAAGGTTGTACGTTCTTTCAACGGAGACGCCCCATATTCGATAGGCCAGGTCATGGCTGCCGGGAACAGCAGTCTTCCCAACTCATACCATTACCGGGACGAATGCAATTCCTGCCCGGAAGAAGGGGGCATCTATTATCAGCTCTTGCAAGTCGATAAGAACGGGGAGCGGGAGGTGAGCCAGCCGGTCGCCGTTCACCGGCAAATGTCCCCGGAAAACAGGTTGAAGCTGTATCCTGTTCCGGCTGGTCGTGAGCTTCATATAAAAGGGCACCCCCCACCGGGAAGTGACCACCTTCATATCGCTGTCTTTTCAACGCATGGAGTTCGAGCATTCGAAAAGAAACTTCCACTATCCGACGGTAACTTGCGCACAACCCTTGATGTATCCTCGCTTACCCCAGGACGGTTCCTGCTGTATGTGTATGATGAAGGACACCATAAGATCAAGTCCCTTCCTTTTGTGAAGCAATAGAATCCAGGAAACCCGAAAAGCCCTGCGATGATCTTTTTTATCGCCGGCAGGCACCACCGCCCATCGCTGAGCGCCCCGCTACACTCGAACCTACCCGGCTTCCCGGCCGGAGAACCTGATGCCCTCCTTTCCCGTTCATCATCGTACACCTTCATAATCAGCAACTTACGAAATTTTTATTACTCTTAAGCGTGTTGGCCTGATTTGACCTCTCTTCCTAACAGGACCGGCAGGCCAGAGGCCTGGAAAGCTAAAGCATAGCGAGCTTGCCTCCCGGAGGGAGGACGCTACACTTGGCAAAGAGCTTTTGACCGGACAAGTAAGGAAATAACATCTCCCCGAACCTTCTCCCGAAATCTTACCTTTGCCTTTTACTTCAAACCGATCCCATGGAATTCTCCCCCCTTACCGCGATCGCTCCGGTGGATGGCAGGTACCACGAAAAGACCGCCGAACTGGCGGACCATTTCTCCGAGTTTGCCCTGATCCGCTACCGGGTGTTGGTAGAGATCGAATATTTCATCGCCCTTTGCAAGCTACCCCTTCCCCAGCTCAAAGAAGCCGACCCTTCCCTTTTCCCTTCCCTACGGAAAGTCTATGAAGACTTCAACCTCAAGGATGCCGAAGCCATCAAAGCATATGAACAAGTAACCGCCCACGATGTGAAAGCCGTGGAATATTTCGTGAAGGACCAGCTCGTGGAGCTGGGACTGGAACAACACAAGGAGTTCGTCCATTTCGGACTCACTTCCCAGGACATCAACAATACGGCCATTCCCCTGGGCGTGAAGCAGGCCCACGAAGAAGTCCTCCTGCCCCTTATCGACCAACTCCTTTCCCAA
>CAZAYA010000085.1:0-11298 GCA_964489175.1 uncultured Flavobacteriales bacterium
TACGGTATTCTCGAGCGGCAATTCGTGAAAATGTTCAAGGAAGCTTCCCGCCGTAAGGGTATTACGGGGGAGGTCTTGTTGCAGCTCTGTGAATCCAGGCTGGACAATACGGTGTTCCGCCTGGGGCTGGCACCTACCAGAAGGGCTGCCCGCCAGTTGGTCACCCATCGGCATATTACTGTCGATGATCAGGTGGCAGGGATCCCCTCCCAAAACCTCAAGCCCGGCCAAAAGGTCGGTGTACGGGAGCGGTCCAAGTCCCTGGAGGTGATCAGTGAAGCACTTTCCAGCAAGGAAACATCCTTTGACTGGCTGGATTGGAACAGCGACCGCATAGAAGGAACCTTCATCAATTATCCTGAACGGGAACAGATCCCGGAAGAGATCAAAGAACAGCTCATCGTCGAGTTGTATTCCAAGTAAACACAACAACACAAAGAAACCCTCATACTTATGGCCATTTTAGATTTCCAGAAACCGGACAAGGTCATCATGCTCAACTCGGATGACAAAGAGGGGTCTTTCGAGTTCCGCCCGTTGGAGCCCGGATACGGGATGACGGTAGGCAATGCCCTGAGAAGGATATTACTGTCCTCGCTCGAAGGTTATGCCGTTACCTCCGTGAAGATCGAAGGGGTAGAGCATGAATTCTCCACGATAGAAGGCGTTGTGGAAGATGTTACCGAGATCGTGCTGAACCTGAAACAAGTCCGGTTCAAACAACAGATCGAGGACGAGAGCCAGGAAAAGGTCGTCGTGAAAGTGAGCGGTCAGGATCAATTCACCGCAGCCGATATCGGCAAGTACACCTCCGCTTTCCAGGTCCTCAATCCCGATCAGGTGATCTGCAACATGGAGAAGTCCGTGAAGCTGGAAATGGAACTGACGATCGAAAAGGGAAGAGGATATGTGGCTGCTGAGGAGAACAAGAATGCCAATGCTCCCCTCGGTACCATTTTCGTGGATTCCATCTTCACCCCGATCAAGAACGTCAAGTACGACATTGACAACTATCGGGTGGAGCAAAAAACGGACTACGAAAAGCTCATCATCGATATGCAGACCGATGGGTCGATCCATCCCAAGGATGCCCTTAAAGAAGCGGCCAAGATCCTGATCCACCACTTCGCGCTCTTTTCCGATGAGAAGATCACGCTCGATGACGAGGCTGCGGCCAGCGATGATGAATTCGATGAAACGTCCCTCCACATGCGGCAATTGCTTAAAACCAAGCTGACGGACCTCGATCTGTCGGTACGGGCGCTGAATTGCCTGAAAGCAGCTGATGTGGAAACGCTCGGAGACCTGGTCTCCTATGATAAGAACGATCTCCTCAAGTTCCGGAACTTCGGGAAGAAATCCCTGACCGAACTCGAGGACCTCGTCGAAGCCAAAGGCCTTTCGTTCGGCATGAACGTGGCCAAATACAAACTCGACAAGGATTAAGCACCCATTTACTGAAAAGCTCTGAAGGATGAGACACGGGAAAAAATTCAACCATCTGGGCAGGAAAAGTGCTCACCGCAAAGCCATGTTGTCTAACATGGCCTGCTCATTGATCGAGCACAAGCGGATCAACACCACGCTGCCCAAGGCGAAAGAGCTCAGGAAATACGTGGAACCGCTCATCACGCGGTCCAAGACCGATAACACCCATAGCCGGCGTGTTGTCTTTCGCTATTTACAGGATAAGGAAGCTGTGACCGAGCTTTTCAGGGAGGTAGCCCCGAAAGTGGGAGAGCGCCCCGGGGGATACGTTCGTATTATCAAAACAGGCAATCGCCCCGGCGATAATGCCGAGATGTGTATGATCGAACTGGTCGACTTCAACGAATTGCTGCTGGCCGAGAAAGACGATAAAAAGAAGAAGACCAGAAGGAAACGGACCAGAAGGAGTGGTGGTGCCAAGAAGAGCGAAGCATCCTCGGAGCAGGGCGCGGCTCAGGAAGCCAAGAGCGAAGCTGCTGTAGAAGAACAGCAAGAAGCCTCTGCTGAACAACAGGATGCGAAAGCCGGAGCCAAAGAAGGAGCGGCAACGGAAGAAAAACAAAAAGAGCAGAAGGCTGAAGAGGCACCGAAAGCTGAAGAGAAGAAAGAAGAACAAAAAGCGGAAGTTTCTTCTGAAAAGGAAGAGCCAAAGTCCGCTGATGAGGACAAGAAGGAAGCAAAAAAGAAGGAAGAGAAAGCTGACCAGAGCGATGCTTCCGATCAGCAGAAAGACCAGAATGATCAGGGATCCGAAAACCAGGACGACGAGAAGAAAGACCAGTAAAGTGTTCCGTCCGATCGTTGAAAAGTCGAAAAGGATAATGTGCTCCGGTGCATTATCCTTTTTTATTTTCGCTCAGCCCTGCCGCCCATGAAATATTCGACCACACCACCCGCCGTTCTTCTGCTCGAGGATGGGACCGTTTTCCACGGCAAGTCCGTGGGTGTTATCGGTACCACTGCCGGCGAGATCTGTTTCAATACCGGTATGACCGGTTACCAGGAGATCTTTACCGACCCTTCCTACGAGGGGCAGATCATGGTCATGGCTGCCGCCCACATCGGGAATTATGGGGTTTATGACCAGGAGGCTGAATCGGATTCCCTGAAGATCGCCGGCCTGGTCTGTAAGAACTTCTCCCGCATTTCTTCTCGCTACGGAAAGGTAGGGTCTCTTCAGGATCATCTTGTCAAAGCCCAAAAAGTGGGCATTTCCGATGTGGACACCCGGGCTGTTGTTCGGCACATTCGTGATAAAGGGGCCATGAACGCCATCATATCCTCTGAGGTGCTCGACATTGAAAAACTGAAGGAGCAGCTCTCGGAAATTCCGGACATGAAAGGTCTGGAACTTTCCTCTAAAGTGACCACCTCTGAGCCTTATGAAGTGGGAAATGATGATGCTCCCCATCGGGTAGCGCTTCTCGATCTGGGAGTCAAGAAGAACATCATCCGTTGCCTGAACGAAAGGGATTGCAAGGTGAAGGTATTCCCCATGACCACCACGCTGGAAGAGATACGGCAATTCGACCCTCACGGAGTACTTCTCTCCAACGGGCCCGGTGACCCCGCTGCCATGGAGTCGACCATTGCCTTCATCAAGGAACTTATCGATTCCGAACTTCCGGTCTTTGGTATTTGCCTGGGGCATCAGTTGATGGCCCTCAGCCAGGGATTGGCTACGGAAAAAATGCATGCCGGACACCGCGGGATCAACCACCCGGTCAAGAACCTTCAGACCCTGAAGGATGAGATCACTTCCCAGAACCATGGTTTCGTGGTTAAAACGGAAGAAGCAGAGCAGCGGGATGACATCGATGTCACACACCTGCACCTGAACGATGGATCCATTGCAGGCCTTCGCTACAAGGGCAAACAGGCCTTTTCGGTCCAGTATCATCCTGAAGGGGCTCCCGGCCCGTTCGATCCCCGCTACCTGTTCGATGATTTCGTCGATCTGATGAAGCGTTCCAAGAAAGAGACGGCCGGCGAAGTTTCCTGATCATACGTTTCAAAAAAACCGTTTTTCCCATGAGTACTATCCTGGAGGTCAAAGCACGTCAGATCTTAGATTCCCGGGGCAACCCGACCGTTGAAGCGGAAGTCCTCACCGATACTGGTATCGTCGGCAGAGCAGCAGTACCTTCGGGTGCCTCTACTGGTGAACATGAAGCGGTAGAGCTCCGGGATGGGGATGAGAAGGCCTACCTCGGAAAAGGTGTGACCAAGGCTGTGGAGCATATCAATGAAGAACTGAATGCAGAACTCGAAGGAGCTAGCATCATGGACCAGCGGCTCATCGACAAGGCCATGGTCGGCATCGACGGAACCGACAACAAAGGACGACTCGGTGCCAATGCCATTCTCGGGGTTTCTCTGGCCGTTGCCAGGGCGGCTGCACAGGAGTCCGGACTCAGCCTTTTCCGCTATCTGGGCGGGACCCATGCCCATACGCTTCCCGTTCCCATGATGAACATCCTGAACGGCGGGGCGCATGCCGACAATAACGTCGATATCCAGGAATTCATGATCATGCCCATCAATGCACCTTCCTTCAGCGAAGCATTGCAAATGGGCACGGAGACCTTCCATCACCTGAAAAAGGTGTTGAAAGATAAAGGAATGTCGACCAACGTGGGGGATGAAGGGGGCTTCGCCCCGGAAGTGGGCTCTAATGAAGAGGCCCTGGACCTGATCATGAAGGCCATCAGATCAGCTGGCTACAAACCCGGCAAGGATGTCTATCTGGCCCTCGATGTGGCTTCGTCGGAATTCTACCTGACCGATGAAAAGGTCTACCATCTCCACCAGTCCACCGGCGACAAACTCAAGGCGGACGATATGGTGAGCATGCTGTCGGATCTGGTCGATCGTTATCCCATCATTTCCATCGAGGACGGCCTCGCCGAGAACGATTGGAAAGGCACGAAGAAATTGACCGAAAAGTTGGGAGACAAAGTCCAGCTGGTAGGGGACGATCTGTTCGTGACCAATACCGAGCGGTTGGCCCGGGGGATCCAGGAAGGGGTCTCCAATTCCATCCTCATCAAGGTGAACCAGATCGGAACGTTGACCGAGACCACTGAAGCTGTGGAAATGGCCAAGCGGAACGGTTTTACTTCCGTGATCAGTCACCGCTCCGGAGAAACCGAAGATACCTTTATCGCTGATCTTGCTGTGGCACTGAATACCGGCCAGATCAAGACCGGCTCCGCTTCCCGCTCCGACCGTGTGGCCAAGTACAACCAGTTGCTTCGCATCGAAGAGGAACTGGATGCCATCGCCTACTATGCCGGACCGGATTTCAAATTCGCCGGAGAATAAGGCTTTAAACAGAGGAAACGTTTTTTTGTCCATCCTGAATTCCCTACCATTGCATGTCTCACTCAATTCTGATGCCATGAACCTTTACCGCATCGTTTTCCGACCGGTCAGTTTTGTACTCCTGGGGCTTTTCCTTCTTCCCTTCGGCCTTATGGCCCAGGAAGAAGATGAGAAACCCGGCTACGTGTTCGATAAGGTACTTCAGGTGGATGCTACCCCGGTGAAGGATCAGCAACGTACCGGAACCTGCTGGAGCTTTGCCACTTCCTCGTTCATCGAGTCCGAATTGATCCGTAAAGGAAAAGAAGCTTGTGATCTGTCTGAGATGTATTTCGTCCGCCACGTATACATCGACAAGGCCATCGATTATGTTCGTTATCACGGCAACCTGAACTTCGGCCAGGGAAGCCTTTCCCATAACCTGGTGGAAATGCTCGACCGCCACGGTGCCGTTCCCCAGGGTGCTTATCCTGGTTACATCGATGGGATGGAAAAGTACAAGCATGGAGAATTGCATGCGGTGGCCAAGTCCTATGCCGATGCAGTGCTCGAAAAAAAGGATGGGAAGATATCAGAAGCCTGGCTGGATGGTTACAAGGCTACGATCGATGCATACCTGGGGACCCCGCCTGAAAAATTCGAATATAACGGTGAAGCATATACACCGCAGACCTTTGCCGATGAGGTGTTGGAAGTGGAGAAGGAAGATTACATCGAACTGACCTCCTACGATCATCACCCTTTCTATGAACAGTTCATCCTTGAGATCCCGGACAATTTTACCCATGCTTCCTATTACAATGTTCCCATCGATGAATACCAACAGGTGATCGATCATGCCCTTGAGAATGGATATACCGTGGCCTGGGACGGTGATGTCAGTGAAACCGGATTCAGACCTTCCCAGGGCATCGCTATTCTCCCTGAAAAGGAATGGGATGATATGGACAAGGAGGAAAAAAAGGCAGCTTTCGACCAGCCGGTCCCCCAGCGGGAAGTGACTCAGAAATTGCGGCAGCATACCTTCGATAACCAGACCACGACCGACGATCATCTGATGCACGTCACAGGCAAAGCCAGGGACCAGGAAGGGAACCTTTATTATATCGTCAAGAATTCCTGGGGAACGAATCTGGGAGACATCGAATCCGGATACGTTTATATGTCCGAGTCTTACCTCCGGTTGAAAACAGTTGGTGTGATGGTCCACAAGGATGCCATTCCGAAAAAATTGGCTCAAAAACTCGACCTCTGAGAAATTCCGGATAACATTCCCTTATGGCTTCTGATCAAGAAGAGCATCCATCCTCCCCTTCCGGAAAGAACAAATTATTCGACATCCACCCGCCTGTGTTCTGGCCCGGAGCGGGGCTGGCGGTACTTTTCATTGTCCTCACCCTTTCCCTGAACAATACCTGGGATCTCGGTGCGATCTATTCGGGGGACCAACCTCTCGGCGTTGAGCTTCGTTCGCTGGACCAGGAAGAGCAGGATAAGCTCGACCTGGAACAAGGAGTGGCTGTTCAGAAGCTTGAAGAAGGTTTTGTGCGGTCTGTGGGCGTGGAAGAAGGCCACGTGATCGCAAAGGTCAATGGAGAACCCGTGCAGGATCCGGATCATTTCCGGGAGCTGGTGGAGCAACACAACGGCAAGGAGGTTCAGCTTGAAGTGGTCCGCCGTGGGGTGGGCACGAACATTGAGAAGCTCTTTGGGAACATCCAGGATGCCATTTCCAGCGGCTTTGGTTGGTTCTTCATCCTGCTGGTCAATGTTTTCCTCGTTTTTTTGCTGTACCTGGCCTTCAGCAAGATGGGAAGCATCAAGCTTGGAAGGAAAGATGAAAAGCCCGAGTTCAGCACGATGGCCTGGTTCTCCATGCTTTTCAGTGCCGGCATGGGGATCGGGATCATCTTCTGGAGCGTAGCCGAACCCATGTACCACTTCTTCGACCCACCTATCGGTCAGGGGGAGACCCCCGAAGCAGCCGAGACGGCGATGAACTTCACCTTTCTTCATTGGGGCCTTCATGCCTGGGGCATTTATGCCTTGGTAGGAATGGCCCTGGCTTTTTTCGCTTTCAACCAAAAGTTGCCGTTGTCGATCCGGTCGGTGTTCTATCCTGTTCTGGGAGAACGGATCCATGGTTTCTGGGGAAATTTGATCGATACCCTGGCCGTGATCTCCACCCTTTTCGGATTAGCGACCTCGCTCGGATTCGGAGTCCAGCAGATCAGCGCCGGTCTGGATTACCTCGGTGTGCTCGATGATGGCCTTTGGGTACAGGTCATCCTGATCGTGGTGATCACTGGTTTTGCAACAACTTCTGTGGTACTGGGCATCGATAAAGGAGTGAAGGTGTTGAGCGAGTGGAACATCCGGGTAGGGGGGCTCTTCTTGCTTTTTATGATCATCGTCGGGCCGACCCTCTTCATTTTCGATTCTTTCGTGCAGAATACTGGCAATTACATCCAGCAGGTCTTTCAGTTGAGTACGTGGACCGAAACCTATGCTCAGAGCAATTGGCAGAACAACTGGACCGTCTTCTACTGGTCGTGGTGGATCGCCTGGTCCCCTTTCGTGGGGATGTTCATTGCCCGGGTATCCCGGGGACGGACCGTTCGCGAATTCGTTTTTGGTGTGTTGCTCGTCCCTTCTCTGCTGACCTTTTTCTGGTTGTCGGCTTTCGGAGGGTCGGCCATCTACCTGGAGCTGAACAATATCGGCAGCATTGCCGAGGCCGTGCAGAACAATGTGGCCGTGGCCCTGTTCGAATTGCTCAGCGAATATCCTGCCTTTACCATCAGCTCCCTGATCGGCGTGGTGATGGTGACTATCTTCTTCGTAACCTCTTCCGATTCTGGCTCGTTGGTGGTGGATAGTTTAACTTCCGGTGGGAAGGTGGATGCTCCGGTGGGGCAGCGGATCTTTTGGGCCCAGACAGAAGGAGCCGTTGCTGCCGTGTTGCTGATCGGAGGGGGACTTGGAGCATTGCAGACCGCTGTGATCACCACTGGGTTGCCTTTTTCTTTTGTATTGTTATTGATGTGCTATAGCCTCTATCATGGCCTGCGAAAGGAACATGCCCGCGAAGTGGAATTGATGAAGGAAAAAGAGCAGGATTCCTATTATGACCTGATCCGGCAGCTCGTTTCACGGCGTGAGCAGGAAAAGCAGGGAAAAAAAGAAGAAGAGGGACGGGACCAAAACTGAACACCATGTACAAGATCGATAAATTACTCGTTGCTCTGGACCTGACCAATATGGATGAGCTGCTCATCCGCTACGCTTCTTTCCTGGTGAAGGTGTTGGATGTCAAAGAGATCCGCTTTGCTCATATCATGGAAGGGCATGATGTTCCGGAGGACATCAAGAACCTGTACCCGGACCTGGATCCGCTTGAAAAAGTGGTCGAAAAAGAATTGCAGGAGAAGGTGGATCGAGTATTCGGAGACCAGAAAAACGTGAAGACCAATATTCATGTCCTGGACGGGGGGGTGACCGATACCCTTATCGAATGGGCCCGGGAAGAAGCCATCGATCTGGCTTTGATGGGCAAGAAGACCGGTTTTAAAGGAAAAGGGATCCTCTCGGGCAAGATCGTCCGGCTGATCCATTGCTCCGTGCTTTTCATTCCGGAGACGGTTCCTTTCAGTATCGACAAGATCCTCGTTCCGGTGGATTTCTCCCGCTACTCCAGGATGGCCCTGGAAGAAGCTCTGAAGATCGGGGAAAAGACAGGAGCGAAAGTCCTTTGTCAGCACGTCTACACCATTCCACGGCAATATTTCCCTTACATCCCCTCCGAAAAAAATGTTCGGGAATCCGTGGAAAAGTCCGTTTCCCGGTCTTTTAAGAAATTCATCGATAAGGTGGCCCGCGGCAGGGAAGACGTTCGGTGCCTGACTTCTTACGATCCGGATTCCGATGCGGGTCAGAAGATCTACGATCAGGCTATTCAAGAACAGGCTGATATGATCGTGATGGGATCCAAGGGGAGAACGGATGCAGCGTCGGTCTTGCTCGGTAGCACAGCAGAGAAACTGGCGGGATACGAGAAAAGCCTCCCCATTTTCATCGTGAAGGATAAGGAGGAGAATTACGGTTTCCTTGACGCTCTCTTCGGAAGAGGAAAATGATCGTCCGTTCTTTTTTCCGGATCCCTTACATTTACTCAGAACGATCGAATATGCTCACCAGGACCAGGACCACAGAAGGCGTTCGGATCAGTGTAACTACTGAATTCCGCGGGATCCTCCGGGAGGAAGGAGAAGAAAGTTCAGGTTTTCTCTTCGCTTATCATATCTCCGTGGAGAACCAGAATCCTTTCACGGTCCAGTTGCTTCGTCGCCACTGGGTTATCACTGATGCTTTTGCCCGGGTACAGGAAGTAAAGGGAGAAGGCGTGGTCGGGGAGACCCCGGTGATCGCCCCCGGGGAGGCCTATGAATATTCCTCCGGATGTGACTTGGACACTGATATGGGCACCATGAGAGGAGCCTATGAGATGCAGCGCAGGGATGATGGCCGGATGTTCCGGGTAGAGATCCCTGAATTCAGCCTGGAAGCTCCTTCCAGGTTGAACTGACCTTCCCTTTCCTGGTTTGCTTCCCGGTATCTGGACGGTGTTTGAGAACCGCCCGCCGATCGGTATATTTGTCGGGAGTGCATTTGAACGGAAATTAACCTAGAGAAACGACCTTGCTATTATGATGAACGGGATCCAACACGTACCGCTTGCCGAGAACGAACCTAATAAGACCTATGCTCCCGGAACGGAAGAACGGGAAAGCCTTCAGGCGGAGATCAAAGAAATGAAAGCCCGCCAGGCGGATATCCCGATGTACATCGGTGGAGAAGAGGTTCGGACGGACGATAAAAGACCCCTGACTCCTCCTTATGACCATCAAAACCCGGTCGCCCATTACAGCTGGGGGGGACAGACCCACGTTAAGCAAGCCGTTGATGCGGCTTTGGCTGCCAAAGAGCAATGGGCAGCATTGCCCTGGCAAGAACGGGCTGCTGTATTCCTGAGAGCAGCTGAGTTGCTCGCTGGTCCTTACCGTGATAAGATCAATGCTTCAACGATGATCGGGCAATCCAAGAATGCTCATCAGGCCGAGATCGATGCGGCTTGTGAAACCATCGATTTTCTGCGCTTCAATGTGCAGTTCATGACCGAGATCTTCGAGGAACAGCCTATTTCTTCCAAAGGGATCTGGAATCGGGTGGAATACCGGCCGCTGGAAGGTTTCATCTTTGCCATCACTCCTTTCAACTTCACGGCGATCCCGGCCAATCTCCCGGCCTCCCCGGCTATGATGGGGAATACCGTCGTCTGGAAGCCCAACCCTAATCAGATCCTTTCCGCCCAGGTGTTGATGGAAGTCTACAAGGAAGCTGGTCTCCCTGATGGCGTGATCAATCTGATCTATTGCGATGGTCCGGATGCCGGAGATGTGATCTTTGAACATCCCGAGTTTGCCGGTCTTCACTTCACGGGCTCCACCAAGGTCTTCAAGGAACTCTGGAAGCTGGTGGGACAGAACATCGATAAATACAAGTATTATCCCCGTGTGGTCGGAGAGACCGGAGGAAAAGACTTTATCATGGTGGAAAAGACCGCCAGACCCAAGGAAGTGGCTACAGCGATCTCCCGGGGTGCTTTCGAGTTCCAGGGGCAGAAATGCTCGGCCGCTTCGCGGGCCTATATTCCGGATAACCTTTGGGATGAGGTCCGGGAATATCTTCTGGAGGATATCCGCTCTTTCAAAATGGGAAGCCCCGAGGACTTCTCCAATTTCATCAATGCGGTGATCGACCGGAACGCCTTCGATAAGATCAAAGGTTACATTGACTATGTCAAAGACCATGATGATGCCGAGGTCCTGATCGGAGGGAATTGTGATGATTCCGTAGGCTATTTCATCGAACCGACCGTTATCCTGGCCAGGGATCCTCACTTCAAGACCATGGAGGAAGAGATCTTCGGTCCGGTGATCACCATTTATGTCTATGATAAGGACAAATATGAAGAGACCCTGGACATTTTGGATAAGACCTCTATTTATGCCTTGACCGGAGCGGTTTTCAGTCAGGATCGTTACATGGTCGAAAAAGCCTTGAACAAGCTGCGGCAATCCGCCGGGAACTTCTATATCAATGACAAACCCACAGGTTCAGTGGTAGGTCAGCAACCCTTCGGAGGAGCTCGTGGTTCAGGCACTAACGATAAAGCCGGTTCTTCTCTGAACTTGCTGCGGTGGGCTTCTATGCGGTCCATCAAGGAGAATTTCGTTCCTCCTAAGGATTACCGGTATCCTTTCCTGGGAGAATGATAAGGTTTCCCGAAAGGGATCCGGACAAAAAAAAGCCCTCTCCGAACCGGGGAGGGCTTTTTTATGCTCATCGCGGGGAGTTTTCTTGCTCAGTAACTATCCCTGATAAGGGTAACGTGTCCCTGCATTTCGTGTTGTTCACCGGATGCTT
>CAZAYA010000086.1:0-6508 GCA_964489175.1 uncultured Flavobacteriales bacterium
GCGATCAGTTCTTCGATCCTGGCAGACAATGATGCTATTTGAGGGTTTCCGATATCCATTTTGGGAAGGAAAGCCGATCCTTTTCGATCATTACAAAGGTAACTTTGCGAAGGATAATTACAAACATCATTTTGGATAGCCCTTGTGGAAATGCTGTTTTCATTGTAAAGTTCTGTTCGAGTGAACAGTAAACAGGAAATTCCATTGAATCAGCCCCTTAGGCCCTTGGGCTCATTTTTCTCTGTTCACTGCTCACTGTTTACTGTTCACTCCTTTATTTTTGCCTCACCTCACTCCCCCATGAAATACCTCAGCATCCTTTTCTTTCTACTTACTTACCTGACCCTCAACGGCCAGGAGCCCCGGGAGGTATTGAAGAACCTCCGGGCTCCGATGGACATCCCCCTCTACCTGGCCGGCAACTTTGGAGAACTCCGCACCGATCATTTTCATACCGGCCTGGACATCAAGACCCAGGGGAAGACCGGCCACCCGGTCCTGGCTTGTGAAGAAGGCCATGTCTCCCGGATCAAGATCCAAGAGTGGGGATACGGGAAAGCTATCTACCTTGACCATCCCAATGGTTACACCACCGTTTATGCCCACCTGAAGGAATTCTCCCCGAAGATCGAGGCTTTCATCCGGAAGGTCCAATACGAGCAGCAGACCTATACGCTCGATATTCATCCGGGTTCCACCCAACTTCCTGTGAAACGCGGAGAGCAGATCGCTCTGTCCGGTAATTCAGGTAGTTCAGGCGGCCCTCACCTGCATTTCGAAGTCCGGGAAACCCGCTCCGAAAAACCGGTCAACCCACTGCAATACATGGACCTCAACATCAGGGACGATATTCCCCCCGTCATGGAAGGCGTTCGCATCTACCCTATGAACGATGAGACCTTCATCGGCCAACAGAACAGCATCCGGGGTTATTATCTCAGTGGACGAGGCGAACAGTACCGATTGCGCGACCAGCATACCATCCCTATCCATGGCACCGTCGGTTTTGCGATCCGCACCACCGACAAACTCAATGGCTACCCCAATGAATGTGGCGTACATACCCTCCAGCTTTTCGTGGATGACACGCTTGTCCACATGATGCGAATGGATGAGCTGAACTTCCACACCAACCGCTACATCAATGCCCATACGGACTACCTGATGTTCCACAAGTACAACAAGCATTACCACCGCTGTTTTCTTCTCGAGAACAACGCCCTGGACATCTATCCCGTCAGCCCGGACCAGGGGTGGGTTTCCTTCAACAAAGACACGGTCCATCGCATCCGGATCGTTGCAACGGATGTCCATGGGAACGTTTCTCGTTTAGCGTTCCGGGTAAAGGGTGAAGCTGAGGCGCAGGCTGCCGGACAGGCTACCCTCCAACCCTCTTTTGAGAAAGTCTTCCGGGCCGACCAGACCAATTCATTCAGGAATAAAGACCTGGAATTGTACCTCCCCCCAGGAGCCTTGTACCAGGACCTGGAATTCCGCTACGAAAAGACCCGACCAACCGCAAACACTTTTGCCCCCTTCCATCACCTCCACGATCCTTACACCCCCGTCCATACATACTACCCCCTTAAGCTCCGGGTCGGGAAAGTGGAAACCTCCTTACGGGACAAGCTCCTGATCGTTCGAAAAAAAGGTGGTCATTACACTGCTGTTGGCGGGAAATACAAGAACGGATGGATGGAGGACCGGGTCCGAAGCTTCGGGACTTTTACCGTTAAGGCCGACACCACCCCTCCGGAGATCGATGCCCTCAACCTATGGGAAGGCAGGGATATCGGACCAGGGGATGTGCTCCGTTTCCGGGTGCGGGACGATCTTTCAGGCGTGAAAAACTACAACGCTTACCTCAACGGGGAATGGGTGCTCGTTTCCTCAGATCCCAAGAACGCCCTAATGGAATGCGCCTTCGACGATCTACGGTCCATTCCCTCCCCCAAACCCAAAGCCACATTTGAACTGGTGGTAAAAGATGAACGGGGGAATACAAAGCGCTACTCCACTACGCTTCGGATCCCTTAACGCCGGGCAATGATCACTTTCCGGGTTAAAAGGTTCCGTTCCTTATACCAATACTCGAGCAGGTAAGGCCCGGGTGGCAACTCTTCCACATCGAGATCGAAGCTACGGGTATGACGTAGTTCATGGACCTTCCTGGCACGACCTGCCATGTTCCGCAACAGGACCATCCCCTCTCGGGGACGGTTGAAGGTTACGGTCAAACGCTTCGAAGCCGGGACGGGCTCTGCTGTCCATTCCAGAGATGCCGATGCTTCTGCCCTCTCCCCTGTTGAAGTAACAAAACGCAAACTGTCCTGGTACTCGATACGCGTGATCAACCCGGCCTGGGTGGTGATCTTGAGCAATGGAGGGCCCATACCTTCTGCCAACCACTTGTATTGAACCTGAACAGGTCGTTGGAAAGAGGTATCCACCCCGGAAGAGTCTAACGCCAGAGAATCGGTAAGGTACAGCGTGCTCTTGACCCGAAGGATCTGAAAAGTGCCGAAGGGAGTTTTCAGAGTGCCATAGCCATCCACCGTATCCATTCTTACCTTTTCCTGCTTATAGACTCCATAACCAGGAACAGACAGCTCATATTCAGAGTAACTGGAATCAGTATCCCCGTGATCGAGCGGGAACTGATAGATCGTATCGATGGGACCGTACCGGACCGACAGCGGGAAGCCGCTGAGCCTGGCTCCAAAACCCACTTGCTGATATTGGCTCCCGGTGTTCCTGTAATAATCGTACATGTCCTCGAAGTTCACCATGGCCGGACCCGTAGAAGGAATATCGACTGGCATGGCATGATCAGCCTTGTGCTCGGGGTATTGAGAACTGTTGTTGAAATAAAACTGATAGGCAGGAGGGGTGCTCCCGACAGTTTGAAAGGGATCGACCCGCTGCCGCAGGAAGTTCAGTCCCGAAAGATCCCAGGTATGCCCGGGTCCGGTAACAGCCGGATCCACGGATGTGGTCCCGGCAATACTATATCGATAAGTCTCGTTAGCCGATGGCATGTCCCCTGGTCCGATCGTGATCTGAGCCCGGGGTATCATCGTTAAAAGGCAAAAACTGAAAAGTAACGACCAATGACGCATTTGGAATCTGTTTTACAACATATCTCGTGTATTAAAGGATTTCTCTTCTCTTCTCCTGGTATTTTTATGCGCACACACCCTATACCTCCAAAGATAAAGATCCTGTTCCTGTTCCGGAAAAGGATGGAACGGCATGGCTCGGTTTTGTAGATTTGCCTGACATGAAACGACGAGCGACCTTCATAGTACCCCTGGCCCTTTTTCTGCTTTTCCTTGGCATAAGCAGTGGGCACGCACAACAAGAAGAACGAGATCTGATCCAGTTCTCCGGAGTGGTGGTAAAAAGCGACAGCCTCTCCCCTGTTCCTTTTACCAACATCATCATTCGTAATGAGGGGCGGGGGACTACGGCGGACAACAGTGGGTATTTTTCCTTTGTGGCCAAGGAGCGGGACACGATCCTTTTTTCAGCCGTGGGGTTTCAAAAAAGCAGTTTCATCATCCCAGACAGCCTTAAGGACCATAAGTATTCTCTCATCCACGTCATGGAAAGCGATACAGTCCAACTGGAAGAAGCCGTGGTCTACCCCTGGCCCTCCAGGGAAGAATTCCGGCAGGCTTTCCTGAACGCCGACATTCCCGACGATGATCTCGCCCGCGCCCGGAAGAACCTGAACGATGAGGACATGCGGGAACGTTTCCGCACCATGCCCATGGACGCCAGCATGAATTTCAATTACGAAATGCAGCAATACCAGAACAAGTTGTACTATGCTGGCCAGACCCCTCCCATCCAGTTGCTCAACCCTTCCGCCTGGGCTGAATTCATCCGAGCCTGGCGAGAAGGGGATTTCAAACAGAAGGACTGACCCGGACAATGATCCCCGGTTTTCAGAGTTTTCACGTTCCTGACCTGATCTTTTGATCCGATGAACCGGTACAGTCTGATCCTCTGGTCTTTCTTTCTTTCCATCCCGGTACTTACCCGGGGGCAGGATATCGGAGGGATCTCCGGATTCATCAAGGACGCCGCCGGATATCCCGTTACGGAAGTGAACATCCGGGTAAAGGGAGGCTACAAGGGCACTACTTCGGACGAGAACGGCTATTACGAACTTACCCTGCCGGCAGATTCCCTGCTGACCCTCCGGTTCAGCCATACCTCCTACACTCCTCATACGGAAAAGATCCGCCTGGATCCTGGAGAACAACGTTCCCTGAACATCGATATGAATGTGCGCACCATCAGTGAAGAGCGTACCCGGAAGAATACCATGATGAAGATCCCGCCCCGAACAGCCCAACAAGTCCCCACCGCCTCAGGCGATTTCATCAACCAAACCCTTTCCGCCCAACCGGGTGTGGCCATGAACAATGAATTGAGCTCTACTTATTCCGTCCGAGGCGGGAACTTCGACGAGAACCTGGTGTACGTGAACGACATCCGTGTTTACCGCCCTTTCCTGGTACGTTCCGGAAGGCAGGAGGGACTGAGCTTCGTGAACCCTGACATGGTCAATTCCGTCCTCTTCTCCGCCGGTGGCTTCGATGCCCGGTATGGTGACAAGATGTCCTCCGTTCTCGATATCCAATACAAAAAACCGGCAGGGTTCGGCGGTTCGGTCTCCGGAAGCCTGCTGGGCGGCTCCGTCCACCTCGAAGGGGCTTCGGACAATTACCGCTTCACACACATCACCGGCTTGCGATACAAAACAAACCAATACGTGCTCAACAGCCTGGAGACCCAGGGTCAATACCGGCCCAATTTCACCGACTTCCAGACTTACCTGACCTACGACATCACCGAACGTTTTGAGCTGGCCTTTCTGGGCAACTACTCCCGGAACGTCTACAACTTCATCCCCCAGTCCCGCGAAACGGATTTCGGAGTGATCGGACAACCCCTCAGGCTATCGGTCGATTTCGAAGGGCAGGAAGCTGATCAGTTCGAAACATATTTCGGCGCCTTATCCGGCACTTATACACCCAATGATGACCTCCAGCTCAAGTTCACCAGCTCTGCGTTCCAGACTTACGAAAGTGAAACTTTCGACATCCGCGGCTACTACCGGCTGGATGAACTGCAAAAAGACTTCGGGTCGGACGATTTCGGGGACGTGATCCGCAACCGGGGCATCGGCGCCTTCCACGACCATGCCCGCAATGAACTGGAAGCCCTGGTCTTCAATTTCGCCCACCGGGGCAGTTACCGCCACGGCAATGACAACCACCTCCTGGAATGGGGGGTACGTTACCAACGTGAAGAGATCCAGGACCAACTGAAGGAATGGAACCTGGTCGACTCGGCCGGTTACTCCCTCCCCCACCCACCGGACTCCATCGGCTACACCGACCCGGGCCTTCAGCCCGACCATGAACTGGAACTCGACCGCTCCGTTCGCTCCTCCACCAACCTCGGCTCCAACCGCTATACAGCGTATGCCCAGAACACCTGGAACTGGAACCAAAAAGACACTTCAGAACTATCCCTCACCCTGGGCGCACGGGCTCATTACTGGGACCTCAACGACCAGTTCCTGGCCAGCCCACGCGGAAATATCTCCTACCGCCCCCATTGGATGGCCCACAAGGAGGACACCTCCTTTCGTCGCAATGTTATCTTCCGCTTCGCCACCGGCTATTATTACCAGCCTCCTTTTTACAAAGCACTGCGTGACCTGAATGGCAATATCCATCGCAATGTGAAGGCCCAACAATCCATCCACTTCGTACTCGGCAGCGATTATATCTTCCGTGGCTGGGGACGACCGTTCAAATTCACCACCGAGCTGTACTATAAACAACTGAACCACCTCAACCCCTACGAAGTGGACAACATCCGCATCCGCTACTATGCCGACAACAATGCCCGCGGCTATGCTACCGGCATTGACCTGAAACTGAACGGTGAGTTCGTGAAAGGCATCGAATCATGGGCCAGCGTATCGGTCATGCAAACCAAGGAGGACATCAAGGACGACTACTACTATACCCGTTACAACGATGAGGGCGAAGAGATCATCCCCGGCTATACAACCGATCAGGTGGCCGTGGACAGCACCCGCCATGAGCCTGGCCACATTCCCCGCCCTACCGACCAACTCGTGAACTTCGGCCTCTTCTTCCAAGACGAAATGCCCAAATGGCCATCCTATAAAGTGCATCTCAATCTGCTCTACGCTTCAGGTTTGCCCTTCGGCCCGCCAACCTTCAAACGTTACGAGGACACCCTCCGGGCGCCTGCTTACCGTCGGGTGGATATCGGTTTTTCCAAGGACCTGCTGCACCCCAGTACCGGCTTGGACGATCATCCCTTCTTCAAGAACTTCGAACGTATCCAGATCCAACTCCAGGTATTCAACCTACTCCAGATCAACAACACCATCTCCTACCTGTGGATCCGCGACGTTGCAGGCCGCCAGTACGCCATTCCCAATTATTTGACAGGG
>CAZAYA010000086.1:6518-11144 GCA_964489175.1 uncultured Flavobacteriales bacterium
AGCTAAAGATCGGGTTTTAGGGAGATGGCAAATGCCAGATGCCAAAAGGGTGAACAGCCAGTACAAACTGTCCCCGTACTGAAAAGAGCATTGACCTCTACTATATAAGAGGAAACTTCCCTCTTCTGATCCCCATCATTTGGCATTTGCCATTTAGCACCTGCCTCATCCTCCCAACCACCAAAATCCCGACCTTTACACGACCATGTCCGATATCCATGATATCCTGAAGCAGTATTGGGGGTTTCCTTCCTTCCGGCCCCTGCAGGAGGATATCATCCAGTCCGTCATGGAGAACAAGGATACCCTGGCCCTGCTTCCCACGGGGGGGGGTAAATCCATTTGCTACCAGGTGCCTGGATTGGCACGAGAAGGGATCTGCCTGGTCGTCTCCCCTCTCATCGCCCTGATGAAAGACCAGGTGATGGGCTTGCTGCAAAAAGATATTCTTGCTAAGGCTGTGGTGTCGGGTATGGACAAGCGTGAGATCGACATCACGCTCGACAACTGCATCTACGGTAAGACCAAATTCCTCTATGTCTCTCCCGAGCGTCTCAAGACCGAACTATTCCGGGCACGCTTTGCCAAAATGAACGTGAACCTCATCGCTGTGGATGAAGCCCACTGCATCTCCCAGTGGGGATACGACTTCCGCCCCCCCTACCTGGAGATCGCCGAGATCCGTGAGCTGGCCCCCGAAGCCCCCGTCATCGCCCTTACCGCCACCGCAACCCCTGATGTGGTGGACGACATCCAGGACAAACTTGCTTTCCGTAGGAAGAACGTCTTCCGGAAAAGCTTCCATCGCGATAACCTGGCCTATGTGGTCTTGAAAGAAGAGGACAAGTACCGCCGCCTGCACAAAGTGGTCCGTAATGTAGGCGGAACAGGCATCGTATACGTTCGCAACCGGAAAAAGACCGGAGAGGTCGCCCGGGTCCTGCAACGCAATGGTGTAAAAGCAGACTTCTACCACGCCGGGCTCAACAAGGTAGAGCGGGAACGCAAGCAAACAGAGTGGCTCCAGGGCAGCACCCAGGTGATCGTCTCCACCAACGCTTTTGGCATGGGCATTGACAAGCCTGATGTCCGGTTCGTGGTACATATCGACATCCCCGATACGCCAGAGGCCTATTTTCAGGAAGCCGGCCGTGGCGGAAGGGACGGCAAAAAGGCTTATGCAACACTACTGTTCCACGATGCCGATGTAAAGGAATTACAAGAACGCGTGGAGCGGTCTTTCCCCCCACCAAACACCATCCGAAAAATTTACGATGCCGTGGGAAATTACTACCAACTGGCATACGGAGCCGGCGAAGGGCAAACCTTCCCCTTTGACCTGTTCGGATTCTCAGACCGCTATGATTTCCAACCCACAACCGTACACCATGCCCTGAAAATATTGGAGCTGGATGGACGACTGGCCCTTTCACAAGCCCTGAACAGTCCTTCCCGGGTAATGATCCGCATGGACCAGCAGGACCTGTATTCCTTCCAGGTCGCCAACCGGCGATTCGACCCCCTCCTCCAACTCATGCTGCGTTCTTACCCCGGCCTGTTCGACGGTTTCACCTCCGTGAACGAAGAATTGCTGGCCCGTCGTCTGGAAACCTCGCCAGCCAAGCTGCGGGAAGCGCTGCAATACCTCGACCAACTGGAAGTGCTGTACTACGCCCCTCGAAACGACCAACCCTCCCTCACCTTCCTGCGGGAGCGGGTGGACAGTAAACAATTGCAACTTTCCACCACCGTCTATAACAACCGGAAAAAGGCCGCCATGAAACGCATGGAGGCCATGAAGCATTACGTAGAGGACTCCCACACGTGCCGGGGCCAACAACTGCTGGCCTATTTCGGGGAAACGAACGCAACCCCCTGCGGGATGTGTGATGTTTGCCTCGAACGCCGGAAAACGGGCCTGGACGATCTCGAATTCGACCAACTTTCCGGCCGCATCAAAGAAACCGTGCAACAATACGGTACCATACCGGCCGGCCGACTCCCCAACCTTCTGTCCGATGTACGGGAAGAAAAGGTGAGCAAGACCGTGCGGTGGATGCTGGACAACGGTGACCTGGCCCTGGACAAAGCACAAAGACTAACCCTAAAGCCATGAACACGCTTCCCCGCGATTTTTTTAACCGAGACGATGTGGTCACCATTGCCCGGGAATTGCTGGGCAAGTATTTGGTGACCGAGGTCGACGGCGTTCGTACCGCCGGCATGATCACCGAAACAGAAGCCTATGACGGCGTCCGGGACCGGGCCTGCCATGCCTATGGTGGAAAACGAACCAAAAGGACCGAGGTCATGTACCGACAAGGGGGAACAGCCTACGTTTACCTTTGCTACGGCATCCACCACCTCTTCAACGTGGTCACCAATGCAGAAGGAACGCCCGATGCCGTATTGATCCGTAGCATTCGACCTGCAGAAGGCATCGACACCATCCTTGAGCGGCGGGGCCATACCAAGCTTTCAGCTAAAACGGCCTCCGGACCGGGCACCCTCACCCAGGCCCTGGGCATCCATACGCAACACCACAACGGCCTGGACCTCTTCTCTCCTCCCATTCTCATCGAGGACCACGGTGTTACTATCGCCCCCAACACCATCGAAGCGACTCCTCGCATCGGGATCGATTATGCGGGGGAGGATGCGTTATTACCGTATCGGTTCGTGGTATCGAGTGAACAGTAAGCAGTAAGGAGTGAACAGGTTCAACTTCTGGATGCCCCCGCATTCTTCTCCCCAGGGAATTTAAAATCGAAAGGCTTTTCTACTTCACTATCTCCCTATCTAACTACCTCACTATCTCACCGTTCCCCCTAACTCTTCGTATATTACCAACGCTATGCTCCTCGCTTCCGGAACCACCCAAAGCGTTGACGTGGCCATCGACGGATGGGCCGTAGGAGCATTCGCGACCTACATGCTGATCATCATCGGGGTCGGGGTGTATTCGGCCACGTTCTCCTCCCAGGGGTTGACGAACTACTTCATCGGCGGGCGGAAGATGAACCGACTGGTGGTGGCACTATCAGCTGTGGTGAGTGGGCGAAGCGCCTGGCTGCTGTTAGGCTTCACTGGTATGGCGTATATACAAGGGGCTTCTGCCCTTTGGGCAGCCGTGGGTTATACCATCGTTGAGTTCTTCCTGTTCTTCTTTTATGCTCCCCGCTTGCGCTCCTTTACCGAGCATTATGACTGCATTACCCTTCCCGACTTCTTTGCTGCCCGGTTCGGTGACCACAAAGGAGTGTTACGGATCCTGCTGGTGCTGGTGATCGTGCTGTTCCTGGGCAGTTATGTGTCTGCTCAATTCGTAGCCGGTGGCAAAGCTTTTGCCTCCAGCTTCGGGATCTCACAAAGCAGTGGCTTGTGGATCACCGCCGCCATCGTATTGTTCTACACCGTACTGGGCGGATTCCTGGCTGTTTCCCTCACCGATATGATCCAGGCCTTTTTCATGGTGGTGGCCCTGATCGTGTTGCCCATCATGGCCATTGCCGACCTGGGGGGATGGAATGCCATGGTGCAGGAATTGAACGCCTTCGATCCTTCTCATATCGACCCATGGGCGATCACGGCCGGAGGAATGATCGGTTTCCTGGGCATCGGCCTCGGCTCAACAGGGAATCCGCACATCCTCAGCCGGTACATGTCCATCGACGACCCCAAGCAACTGAAGTATTCCGCCTATATGGGTACGGTATGGAACATCCTGATGGCTGCCGGAGCGGTCTGCATCGGCATGGCCGGGCGGGCCTATTTCCCGGAAGCTGCAGCTCTGCCCGATGCTGATCCAGAGAACATCTACCCCACCCTGGCCGAACAACAATTGCCTGGCATCCTTTTCGGATTGATCGTAGCCTCGATCTTCGCAGCGATCATGTCCACCTGCGATTCACAATTGCTGGTGGTCTCCTCTGCCATAGTGCGGGATGTATATCACAAGCTGGTGCACAAAGGAGCGGAACTACCCCAAAAGAAACTGGTCCTGTACAGCCGCCTCGTAGTGGTCTTGCTCGTAGGACTGGCATTGCTGATGGGCTTTTACTTCCAGGATATCATCTTCTGGCTGGTGCTCTTTGCATGGGCCGGTGTGGGCGGAGCCATTGGTCCCATCTCGATCCTGGCCCTGTTCTGGCGCCGCACCACCTGGGCCGGGGCCACGGCAGGCATGCTCACCGGAACACTGGTAACGCTCTTCTGGTACAACCTCGAAGCCTTGAAAACAGGAACATTCCTGCAACATGGTCCCGGCTGGCTCCTGGAACTTCTGGACCCAAACTTCTACGAGCTGATCCCGGCCTTCGGGCTAAGCATTCTTGCAACAGTAGTGGTGAGCCTCTTCACCCGCCAACCAGAGAAAGCCGATGAGATGTTCGAGACGATGAAAGGGGTTTCAGTGGAGGACCTGGAGGAAGGGCGGTACTGAGAAATCCCGGCACTCTTATTCATACTCCATGGCTTCGATCCTCTGTCCAAACAGCCACAGCCCTGAACGGATAATGGAACTTCCAAAGAGACGGTAAATCTCTCTCCAAACTACCGCTCCTTATGGTGTTTCCTAGTCCCCCATCAAACCACCTGCAACAACCCCCAATAGACCAAAGCACTGCA
>CAZAYA010000087.1:0-11096 GCA_964489175.1 uncultured Flavobacteriales bacterium
TGATCGCACAGGTCAGAAAATACGAAAAAGAACAGGTGGACAAGGAACTCGCCTGCCTGCAGAAAATGCTTTGCGAGGGTCAGGATGAAGGTGAGCTCGTCCAACGGCTGAAAGACGTCATTCCTGAATACAAGAGCAACAACTCTTCCTTTACCGAATATGACCGGAAGAAAAAGATCCAGGGTCCGGAGCCCTCTTAAAGATCATAGCAATGGTGCACCACACTCCTATCCCGGTCCGCTTCGTTGATATCGATGCCATGGGGCATGTGAATAACGCTGTTCACCTCAATTACTTTGAAGAAGCCAGGATCGCCTTTTTCCGGGATACCATCGGAGACGACTGGAACTGGCAAAAACACGGAATACTATTGGCCCGGAACGTGGTCGACTATTTCCGACCAGTACGACTTCAGGACCGGCTGGAAGTCCATACCTCCTGCCTCAGGTTAGGGAACAAAAGCCTGGACCTTCAATACAAGTTGGTGAAGGTCGATGACGCCAAAGACGAAATGATCTGTTCAGAAGGAATTTCAACACTTGTTTGCTTCGATCACGAAAAACAAGAGACGATACCGATCCCGGATCGCTGGCGGAAAGAACTGAAAGTGAAAGCAAGCTGAGAACGACAACTTATCCGTGTATGCTCCCTTCTTTGCCATAATTCTGTATGACCCGGGCCTCATAGTCGAGGAATTCCCGCCACCGCTTATCCACGTCCACTCCCTTGCCATGCATGTAAGCAAAGTCGAGAAAGACCCGGTAATGGCCAGCTTCACTTACCATCAGGTCCCAGTAGAATTGCTTCAGGTCTTCATCACCAACCTTCTGATAGAGCAACTTGAAACGCTCACAACTCCGGGCTTCTATCATAGCTGCGAATAACAGACGTTCCACCAGGTTCTCCTCCCGGCTTCCCCCTTTCTTCATGAAAGCCATGAGATCGTGAACATAAGGGTCCTTCCTTTCCTTCCCCAGCTTCCATCCCCTTTCCAGGAGTTTTTGATGGACCATGTCGAAGTGCTCCAGCTCTTCCCGGGCGATCTCCACCATTTTATCCACCAGATCCGAATATTCAGGGAACCGGACCATTAAGGTGATGGCATTCGAAGCAGCTTTCTGCTCACAAAAAGCATGGTCGACCAATACCTCATACAGGTTTTCTTCCGCCAACCTCGCCCAGCGAGGGTCTGTAGGAAGCTGGAGGCCTAAAGTGGTTATATCCCTGGAACTCATGATGTGATCGTATGAAAGTCAAGTTGTTCTATAAAAACCCTACTGGAATCCCTTCCTGATAGTTTATTCGCGAAATTAACAATATCGATCAAGATCGTTGAAAACTTCCTGTCTTCTCCACCATGAGACCGATGGCAAACCTTCTATTTTTACGCTCCCAAATCCAACCCCTACATCATGCGAATCTTTTTCCCTCTCTTGATACTCATCATGACAGGTTTGCCGGTCATGGCCCAGCCCCCTTCCGCCGACTCCTCTCTGACGGAAGAAGAAAAGGCCTATCGGGACTCCATAGCAGCGCTCAATGAGGCGAGCAAGGAAAAACAAGAGACCCAGGAAACCTATAACAAAGGCATTGGATCGCTAAAAAGCGAGCAGTACGAGCAAGCTATCCAACAATTCGACAAGGCTATTGAAATGGACCCGGAATTCACCCAGGCCTATTTCAACCGCGGCGTTGCTTACCGAAAAAAAGGAAAGCACATGGATGCCCTGGAGAACTTCAGCATGGTGATCGAGACCGGTGAGGAAAAAGATAAGGCCGATGCCTATTACCAACGAGCTCAGACCAGCACCGATATGGGAGAATACAAGAACGCAGCCCAGGATTACCAAGCCCTGCTGAAGATCGAACCCAAGAACTTCAAAGCCCAATACAACCTGGGGAGTGTCCTGTTCATGCAGGACAAGTACGAAGAAGCCATCGAAACCTTCAACCAGGCCATCGCCATCGATAAGAAGGATCCCCGGCCATACAACGACCGGGGTAGTTGCTACCGCATGCTGGAACAATACCAGCAGGCCGTCCAGAGCTACGAGCAAGCTACCCGGGTCGACCCTGAAGCAGCTTATGTCTACAACAACCTCGGTACCACCAAGAAGAACATGGGAAAATACGAGGAAGCATTAGAAGCCTATAACAAGGCCATTCAGATAAACCCGGAACTCCACCTGGCCTACAACAACCGGGGAAGTGTCTACTTCGAACAGGAAAAATGGGAGAAGGCTCTGGAGAACTTCAACAAAGCCATCGAAATGAAGAGCGACTATGCCGTAGCCTACAACAACCGGGGAGCTGTCCGCTTCAAACTCGATCAATACGAGAAGGCTGAAAAGGACCACAGCCAAGCGATCGAACTCCGGGATAACTACGCCAATGCTTACCTTAACCGCGGGATAGCCCGGGAAATGACCCGCAACCCGGAAGGAGCCTGCTCAGATTGGGAAAAAGCCAAGAAACTCGGTGTAGAGCAAGGCAAACAATACCTCATGAAGGATTGCACAAACTAACATTAAGTTATTTATTACCAAACATTTAAAATTAACAACATGAAGTTTAGATTCAATAATGCCTTTGTGTATTTTCTCTTTTCGCTCTTCTTGTTCTGTTCATGCTCATTTACCCTCTATGCTCAAGAGGACACTCCCTTCAATCGGTTCAATTTCGATGACATCGATGGGTTGAAAAAAGCCAAGGACCATCTGGACAAAGGCGATGAACTCCGAGAAAAGATCAACGAGCGGATCTGGAACGTGGAAGTATTAGGCGACCGGGTCGATATAACCCTTTCCCATTATCTGAAAGCTCAGGACTTCAATCCCGACAATGCGGAACTGAACTACAAGATCGGAAGCCTTTACCTCTACACCCATGAAAAACAAAAAGCCCGGAAATTCCTGGAAAAAGCCATGAAGCTCGACCCGGACCTGGAAGAATTCATCCATTATTACCTGGGTTGGGCTTATCAACTGGACAGTGAATATGACAAAGCCCTTGAACAATACGAGGAATTCGAGGAAGAAGGGGACGCGGAACTCTTAGCAGATGAGATCAAGCAGCGGAAGAAAGGTTGCGAAGCTGCTAAAAAATTCGAAAAAGACCCTGAAAGGGTCTGGGTGGACAACCTCAAAGGGCTCAACTCTCCAGAAGATGATTATAGCCCCTGCATCACAGCGGACGGGACTACTCTTTACTTCACCTCCAGAAGGAAGAACAGCCACGAACCTGACGAACTGGGTCAATACGATGCCGAGATCTACCGGACCACGATGAGCGATGGAGAATGGGAACCTGCAGAGAACGTTGGCGGAGACCTTTCGACCAAGCAGGATGAAACCGCGGCCAACCTCTCCTACGACGGACAAAAAATGTTGCTCTTCAAAGCGAACGAAGGACAAGCCGATATCTACGAAAGCAAACTAGACGGACTGGAATGGAGTACGCCGGAATACCTTTCCAAAGTGATCAACTCGGATGATAACAACGAGACCTACGCCAGCTACAACTACAACGGTGTAAAGATCTACTACCTCACCGATCAAAAAGGCATGGGAGCCAAAAGGGGAACTGATATTTTCTTCAGCGGCAAAATGGCCCTTGGAACCACCAAATTCGGAGAGGGACAAACCGGAGGGCGAAACATCAACAGCCAACTCCACGAAGGGTCGGTCTACCTTCATCCCAACGGGAAAGAAATCTACTTCAGCTCTCAGGGATACAACTCCATGGGAGGCTACGACATCTTTGTTTCCCGCAAGAAATACGGTCAGTGGATGGAGCCCGAGAACCTGGGTTATCCTATTAACACCCCTTATGACGACAGGTTCTTCGCAGCCACGGCCAACATGAAATATGCTTACATTGCTTCCGACCGTCCCGGCGGAGAAGGTAAGATGGACTTGTACAAGGTTACTTTCTGGGGCCCCGAAAAGCAAGTGCGCGTGGATACGGAAGATCATCTCCTCGCCAGCATTGCCGAGCCGATCCAGGAAACCCACATCCAGGAGAAGGTGGAAGTGGAAGAAGCGCAGAGCCTGACCGTCTTCAAAGGAAAGATCATCGACCAGATATCCCGGAAACCGGTAGAAGCCAGCATCGAGATCGTAAACAACGATGAAGGAGAAGTAATGCGTACCATGAGGTCCAACAGCGCCACGGGGAAATTCCTGCTTTCCCTTCCGGCCGGTTACAATTACGGGATAGCTGTAAAAGCAGAGGGCTACCTTTTCCATTCCGAGAATTTCAACATTCCCGAGAAAAGCACCTACAACCTGGTCAACAAAACAGTAGCGCTCAAGAACATCAAAGTGGGCAGCAAGATCGCCCTGCGCAACGTGTTCTTCGAGACCGGCAAGGCCGATATCAAGAACGAATCCAATACCGAGCTGGACCGCCTCGTTAAACTCCTGGAAGATGTTCCCTCACTGGAAATAGAGCTCTCCGGTCATACGGATAATACCGGTTCCGAAAAGGTGAACAAGAAACTTTCCCAGGAAAGAGCGGAAGCCGTTCGTGAATACCTCATCAAGGAAGGGATCGACGGAAGCCGTCTCACCGCCAAAGGCTATGGCTCCTCAAAACCGGTAGCCTCCAATGAAACGGCTGAAGGCCGGGCCAAGAACCGCCGGACCGAATTCCTCATCACAGCAAACTGATCCGGTTGTTAAAAGTTGTTGATCAGAGACTTTTCGTGTAAAAGGAGCGACATGATCGTGCATCTTTGGTGTGTGAACCAACACTGAAGCATCATGATCATTCTCACCACCATCGCACTTTCCCTGCTCGTGATCGTAGCTGGAATGTTCCTGCTGGCTCATAGCCGAAAGAACGAACTTAGTAAGGTCTTTCCGTTCACCGCTTATGCAGTGGTGATCATCGGCGGATTGCTCTTCACGGCCTCTCTGATCGGAGGAACCGTGCGTATCATGACCCGCCATCACGGAGGAGCATGTGAAAAGGCCTGTACAGGCCCCATGAGAGGCTTTGAAAGAGGGTGCAGGGAAAAAGCCTGCTGTGCTCCCGGGCCAGCTTCCTGCATCCATACCCGTAAAAAGGAATGCCACCCGAGAGCTCATTCCTGCTTCAAAGACAAAACTCCCCATCATAGTACTCCCCATTCTGTTCATAAAAAGAAGCGGATCGAATGGAAGGAAAAAAAGGAAATGAAGGAGCACGAAGAGGAATAAGGATGAATAAGCAAGCTCCTCCCTCATCTTCAACAAGAAAAAGGCTACCTCCCCGGGGTAGCCTTTTTCTTTTTCTTAACACGTCATGCGCGAGAATTCGGAGATCTTCTTTGGCCTTTCCGGGAAAATATTAAGACCTTTGCCCACAGCAATTGAGGAGTAAGAAAAAAACTTCTGAAAACCAATTCCTTAATCCACACATCATGACAAAGATCCACAATTTCAACGCCGGACCGAGCATCTTGCCTCAGGAGGTCATGAAAAAGGCTTCCGAAGCAGCTCTGAACCTCGATAACAGCGGCCTTTCCATTCTTGAGATCTCTCACCGGAGCGCCGCCTTTAAAGACATCATGAAAAATGCCCGGAACCTCGTCCGGGAGCTTCTGGACGTTCCCGACAATTACACGGTCCTTTTCCTCCAGGGAGGAGCCAGCCTCGGGTTCTATATGACCGCCCTCAATCTGATGAAACAGGAAGGAGGCAAAGCGGCCTATGTTGACACCGGAAGCTGGTCCTCTAAAGCGATCAAAGAAGCTGAATTGCTCGGCGAGATCAACGTGATCGCTTCCTCCGAAAACAACAGTTACAAATACATTCCCAAGAACTTCCAGGTACCTCCCGATTCCGATTACCTGCACCTGACCTCGAACAATACCATTCACGGAACACAATTCCACGATTTCCCTACCACCAAAGCACCGGTGGTTTGCGACATGTCCTCCGACATTTTCAGTCGCCCGCTGAACGTTTCGAACTTCGATATCATTTACGCTGGCGCCCAGAAGAACATGGGGCCCGCCGGAACAACCCTCTACATCGTCAACAAGGATGTGCTCGGCAAGACGGGGCGTAAGATCCCCAAGATCCTGGACTTCGAGGTACACGACAGCAAGGACTCGGTCTACAACACCGCCCCGGTCTTCCCCATCTATACTTCCATGCTGGTCCTGCAATGGATCAGGGACCAGGGAGGCGTAAAGGCCATGGAGGAGCGTAACCGGAAAAAAGCTGAACTCCTGTACAATGAGATCGACAGCAATCCCATGTTCGAAGGAGTGGCCGAAAAAGAGGACCGCTCCCTTATGAACGTCACGTTCGTCCCCACAGACGACACTCACATGGACGAATTCGACAAAATGTGGCAGGAAGCCGGTATCATTGGCCTGAACGGACACCGCTCCGTAGGAGGGTACCGTGCCTCCATCTATAATGCACTACCATTTGAAAGCGTGGAAGTGCTGGTGGAGATCATGAAAAAATTCAGCAAGAAACACAGCAAAACCCCAGCCTAATCATGAAGATCCTAGCGAATGATGGACTCTCTTCTTCCGGCCAACAAAAACTGGAAGAAGCGGGTTTCGAAGTAGAAACGGAAAAAGTAGAACAGGAACAGCTTGCCCAGGCCATCAACGACAAAGGTTATGTAGGCCTGCTGGTCAGAAGTGCCACCAAAGTGCGGCAGGACCTTATCGATGCCTGCCCGAACCTGAAGTTCATCGGCCGTGGAGGTGTTGGCCTGGACAACATCGACGTGGAGTACGCCAAAGAAAAAGGGATAACGGTAGAGAACACTCCCGGGGCCCCTTCCCAATCCGTTGCCGAGCTGATCCTTGGCCACATGTTCACTGTTTCCCGCTCCCTTCACGATGCTAATCGGCAAATGCCCACCAAAGGGAGCACCGATTTCAAAGCGCTGAAAAAACAATACGGAAAAGGCAAGGAACTTCGCGGCAAGACCCTTGGGATCATCGGGTTTGGCCGGATCGGCCAATATACCGCTCAGTATGCCCTCGGCTGTGGTATGAAAGTGATCGCCCATGATCCTTTCGTGAACAAAGCCACGTTGACCGTGGAGATCCATGGCCTGAACGAACCGGTGCAAGTGGACATCAATACCACTTCCCTGGAAGAAGTTCTGCAAACGAGTGATCACATTTCCCTGCACGTGCCCAAGCAAAAGGACGGGAATGCCGTGATCGGGAAGGAAGAGATCGCCAAGATGAAGGATGGTGTCAGCCTGATCAATGCGGCCAGGGGCGGCGTGATCGACGAAGATGCCCTGCTCGAGGGGCTGAACAGCGGCAAACTCGGACATTGCGCACTGGATGTCTTTGAGAACGAACCAACCCCGAAAGAGGAACTCCTGCAACACCCTGCTCTCTCCCTAACCCCTCATATCGGGGCAGCCACTTTGGAAGCTCAGGAAAGGATCGGTGTTGAACTCGCGGACAAGATCATCCAGACCCTGGCTCCGGAAAAAGTCTGAGAATCCCCTCTGCTCTACTCATCAAAAAGGCTCCGGTGATATCATCCGGAGCCTTTTTTCGTTCATACGTAGAAAACCAAGTATAGCCCCCCCTTCACTCGAACAACCCGGGATCCCTGACCAACATCAATACCGCCGTATTCGGAACGATCACGTACTTTTCCTTTTGGAATTCGATATCAAAGGCATTGTCCTTCAGGTAGATCGCCATATCCCCTTCCTGTGCCTGCAATGGAATGTATTTAACCTGCTCTTCATTCCCTTTCCAGGATTCATCAGGGTCTTCCACCGGCATGGGAATGGGATAACCAGGGCCGGTCTTGATCACATAACCACTCTGGACCTTCTGCTTGGTCTGAACGTTCGGAGGAAGGTAAAGCCCCGACTGGGTCTTCTCACTGGCAGAAGTCGGGCGGATCA
Source organism: uncultured Flavobacteriales bacterium (assembly GCA_964489175.1). Taxonomy (GTDB): domain Bacteria; phylum Bacteroidota; class Bacteroidia; order Flavobacteriales_D; family CAYVSK01; genus CAZAYA01. The sequence continues at coordinate 7,888 of CAZAYA010000087.1, forward strand.
GGACCCGGTCACCGACCAGCACGAATTTTTCAACGTCCGCTTCCTGCTCGATCCGGGTGGTCATAGGTCGTCAATACTGATGAGAGCGCCAAGATAAAGGATCGGCAACAAAAATTCCGGATCAGCAAGCAATACTTCACACTCATTTCAGGCTGCCTTGCGACAAATTCAGATAAAAACGCTCTGGAAAAACAACGCAGGAATAAAAGGTATTCCCGTATAAAAAACTTGAAAACAGGCCAAAACTTCAATATCTTTCACTCAGAAGACTTATTGATACGATTTTTTAAAGTTTTTTTGACCTGAAAAGATCTTTTCACCTGCTCCTGCCAAATTACTTTCGCTGTGAACAAGGTTCTGAAATGGCTGATGCCATCCTTCCAAAAAGAATTGCTCCCGATCGCATCCATGATCATGGTAACAGGTTGTAACGAAATCCCGACTCCCGATCCTTCTGCGATAGAGATCGTGGCTCACCGGGGGGCTTCTTATATAGCTCCCGAGAACACTCTGGCTGCAGTGGATTCTGCCTGGAAAAAGGAAGCGGATGCAGTGGAAGTAGATGTTCACATGACGCAGGACAACAAGATCGTAGTGATCCATGACCGGACCACGGAGCGAACTACCAACAAGGACTTGGCAATCGCCGAAACCTCTTACGACTCCTTGTCCTTACTCGATGCCGGAAGCTGGAAAGGAAAACATTTCCAGGGGAAAGGCATTCACCTTCCGCTCTTATCCGAAGTCCTGCAAACCATCCCCAGTGGAAAAAGGCTTTTCATCGAGGTCAAATGCCCGGCTCATGCGTTGCCTTTTATTCAGAAAGACCTTCAAAGTACCGGAACAAGCGATCAGGTGGCGATCATTGGTTTCAATTACGAAACCATGACCGAGGCCAAAGAAATGATGCCCGATATTCCGGTTTATTGGGTAGTTGGCTGGCAAGGAATGTGGAAAGACCTCATCTCCAAAGCCCGGGAAGGAGATCTGGATGGTCTGGGCCTTCATCACCGGCTCATCGATAGCGAGTATGCCCGTGAGATCAGGGAAGCCGGACTGGAATTGCAAACCTGGACAGTTAACGATCCGGAAAGAGCCGCCAGACTCCAAAATATGGGCGTACAAAGCATTACGACCGATCGCCCGGGTTGGCTGCGAGAACAACTCCGAAATATGGCGAAGACAAAAGCCACAGCCTCTTTTTATTGAGGGCATTCCTCCCCACCTGCTCCTTATGATCATGCCCTTCCTCCGGGTAAGACCCTTCTTTTCATTCCCCTATCTTTGTTCAAGAGGATCAGGAAAATGAACCGCTATTTTTGTTGCATACCCATGTTGCTGTTGTGCTTGTTGACCCCTGCCGGGACCCATGCTCAGGCTCAGCAGGGAAAACTTCGTATACAAGGTGTTGTCAGCACTGAAGGACGAAGGCTTGAGGATGTTACGGTAAGGGTCTTTCATGAGAACCAAGTGATCGACACGATGTATACTCCCGTTGTCGGGCGGTTTTCTTATGACCTGGACCTGAATGGCTACTATGGACTGGAATTCTCCAAAGAGGGATTCATTCCCAAACGCTTCATTTTCGATACCCATACACCCGATACGAGCCAATACTACCACCCCTTCAAGATCGAAGTAGGCCTGCTCCCTGAAAAAAACGATTACACACGAAAGGAGATCGACCTTGATTTTCCCATTTCCATCGTCCGCTACAAGCAAGAAAAAGAAGATTTCGATTATGTGAAGGATTATACGTACAGCAGGCTGGACGAACAGGAAAAGATGATCAACGAATACCTCCAAAAAGACGGGAAGCGATAAAACAAAGAGGCGTCAATGTCCTGACATTTCCATTCCTTCAGAACAGCTCTCTTTGTTTTATCATGGTGATGCGCCTTGCTCCCATCTTGTTCTTGTTCTTGCTTTTTCTTGAAGGAAATGGCCAATCGGTTTTCCAGCAGCAAACCCCCTCCATTCTTCTCCCTGAAGACCAGTGGGAATACAAAGCATTCAACAACCTTTACACCGAAACCCAGGGTTTTGACCAAAGCGGCTCCAAAATAGCGCGTAAGAGAAGAGCATCCTATTTCAAATCTATCCACCAGTTCCTGTATGGACTTTCTCCAAGAATAAACCTGGGGGCAGAAGTCTGGCTTGGCAGTGTGCATACTGGCCCGAAAGGAGCTTCCCCTTTGGAGACCTTCCACTTCCAGGGATCCCCCAATGCTCGTGCTGCTCCGATCTATGCTGGTCCCCGTTTCAAATTCACTCCGTTAGTTTCTTTGGAAAGGCTATCCGTGGAAAGTACATGGCTGATCCCCATTGCCCCGGACCTGGAAAGCAGACAGAGGAATGCTCCTTACCTGGCCGGCGACCGCTACTCCTGGCTGACCCAGATCTATTATGACCAACCCCTGGGAGCGGATTTTCAATTATTCACCCGCTTAGCACCCTGGCTCAGCATCGACCGGCAATGGCAGCAGGAAGGAACTTATTTTTCCCTGCCAGCCAGTGCATTTGTTTCCTGGTTCGCCTCCGACCGATGGACCATCTACATCCAAAATGAATTCTGGCCCACCTTCGGAACGGATCCGTTCCTGTCATCCTGGTTTCTTCAAGAAGGGCTGGGGATGAAGTATCAATTGATCCGGGATGAACTGGAGCTGGAATTGCTTTATACAAACTTTCTGTTGGGTAGGAATAGCGGTGCGGGACAGACCTTCAACCTCGGAATACGCTGGCTCGGAGGTAAAAAATGACCCTCCTTAAACGGTTGCGGATAATGCTTTCTCAATAAGGGAATAATCGGAAAGGACCTGTGTTGCTCCCTGGTGGTCAATGGCCACATCATGTTCAAAATGGGCGGACGGTTTGCCATCAGCTGTTACAACGGTCCATCCATCACGAAGTACCCTGACCTTTCGCGTTCCCAGGTTGATCATTGGCTCGATGGCCATGATCATACCCTTCCGGATCTTTTTCCCCTTTCCCTGCCTGCCGTAATTCGGGATCTCCGGGCTCTCATGCATGCTCCTGCCGAGACCGTGCCCGACCAATTCCCGCACCACTCCATAACCATGAGCTTCAGCATGTGTTTGCACAGCATGACCAATATCCCCGATCCGGTTGCCGTTCATGGCCTGCTCAATGCCTTTGTACAAACTCTCTTTCGTAACCCTGATAAGGTCCAGCACCTCCTGCCCAAC
>CAZAYA010000088.1:0-10777 GCA_964489175.1 uncultured Flavobacteriales bacterium
AAGGTTGGCTGCAACACCGGTCAGGATGGAGTAGGCACCCCCACGCCAATCGGCTGCCCGTTGGTAGAGGTCGCCCTGCGGGTCGGGTGTGAAGATGTCCTTCAGCAGCAGGTCGTCACCGCCGCCATGGCCGCCGGATGCCTCCCAAATGGGAATGTCCTGTTTGGCGCCGAAGTGAGGGAACAGGGTGGTGCTGGTGGCTTCGCCGATCATCTCCTCCTTTTCCTGCGGGACGATCACGTCATCAATGTTAAAGGATAGTCCACCTTTGAAAGCCATCCGGTATCCCATGTCCTTGATGTCATCAAGGAAACGGGAAGTCGGGGCCATTCCGACTTTCTTCAGGATCAGTCCGATCACATCACGAAGGGCCTTCTTGTTGAGTACTTCGTTGATAAACCCGACCTCATGAGGAACGACCTCGTTGAAGAGGACCCTTCCCACAGTAGTCTCCACAATACGGCTTTCCAATTCATCCTTTTCATTCAGCACGTCCACCTTCACCTTGATATGAGCATGAAGGTCAGCTCGTTTCTCATTGTAGGCAATGATGACCTCTTCCGGAGAATAGAAGGTCATGCCTTCTCCCCGGACCGGATCTTCCTTGATGCTCTTCCGGCCTTTGGTGATATAATACAGTCCCAGCACCATATCCTGAGAAGGCACCGTGATCGGAGCCCCGTTCGCAGGATTGAGGATATTGTGGCTGGACAGCATCAACAATTGAGCTTCCAGGATCGCTGCATTGCCCAAGGGGAGGTGAACGGCCATCTGGTCACCATCAAAGTCGGCATTGAAGGCCGTACAAGCCAGCGGGTGGAGCTGAATCGCTTTACCTTCGATCAGTTTCGGCTGGAAGGCCTGGATCCCCAAACGGTGCAGCGTTGGTGCCCGGTTGAGCATGACCGGATGTCCCTTCAGGACATTTTCCAGGATATCCCAAACTACAGGTTCTTTCTTATCCACGATCTTTTTCGCCGACTTCACCGTTTTCACGATCCCCCTTTCGATCATCTTCCGGATGATAAAAGGCTTGTACAGCTCAGCCGCCATATCTTTTGGCAAGCCACATTCATGAAGCTTCAGGTGGGGACCGACCACGATCACAGAACGAGCAGAGTAATCCACACGCTTCCCGAGAAGGTTCTGCCGGAAACGCCCTCTCTTCCCTTTGAGACTGTCGCTGAGGGACTTGAGCGGACGATTGGCATCGGTCTTGACCGCACTGGATTTACGGGAGTTATCGAACAAGGAATCGACGGATTCCTGCAACATCCTTTTCTCATTCCTGAGGATGACCTCAGGCGCTTTGATCTGGATCAGGCGTTTTAGCCGGTTGTTCCGGATGATCACCCGGCGATAAAGGTCGTTCAGGTCGGATGTAGCAAAACGGCCTCCGTCCAGGGGAACGAGAGGACGAAGTTCGGGAGGAATAACCGGCACTACTTTCACGATCATCCACTCCGGGTTGTTCGCCATCCGGGTATTGGCCTCACGAATGGATTCCACCACCTGAAGCCTTTTCAGGGCTTCGTTCTTTCGCTGCTGAGAAGTCTCGGTATTCGCTTTGTGGCGAAGATCATAGGACATCTGGTCAAGGTCCAGTCGCTTCAGAAGGTCGTGAAGGGCCTCGGCCCCCATTTTAGCGATGAATTTCTCCGGATCGCTGTCGTCGAGGTAATTATTTTCTTTGGGAAGTTTTTCAGCGACATCAAGGTATTCTTCTTCCGTCAGGAAATCCATGTGCTGGAGGGCTTCACCTTCCTTATCGGTAGCGTTACCGGGTTGTATGACCACATAGCGCTCATAATAGATGATCTGGTCCAGCTTCTTGGTCGGCAGACCAAGCAGATAACCGATCTTGTTCGGCAGGGAGCGGAAATACCAGATATGGGCAACGGGAACGACCAGGGAGATGTGTCCCATCCGCTCCCTTCTCACCTTTTTCTCGGTCACCTCTACACCACAACGATCGCAAATGATCCCTTTGTAGCGGATCCGCTTATACTTCCCACAGTGACATTCGTAATCCTTCACCGGTCCAAAGATCCGCTGACAGAAGAGCCCTTCCATTTCCGGCTTATAAGTCCGGTAATTGATGGTCTCGGGCTTGGTCACCTCTCCGTGTGAACGCTCGAGGATGTCCTCTGGAGAAGCAAGGCCGATGGTTACTTTATTGAATTCGCTGCTGGGCTTATTTTCTTTTTTCATTGCCATAAAAGCAAAGTTTACAAGCGTTCAAAATGAGGCTTCCAATCACTCTTTATTCGTCGAGCGATATGTTCAGGCAAAGTCCTGCCAATTCATGCAGCAGAACATTGAACGATTCAGGGATACCGGGTTTCGGAAGATTTTCCCCTTTTACGATGGTTTCATAGGCTTTCGCCCTTCCCACGACATCATCCGATTTCACGGTAAGGATCTCCTGAAGAACATTGGAAGCACCGTAAGCTTCAAGGGCCCAAACCTCCATTTCACCGAACCGCTGTCCTCCGAACTGGGCTTTTCCGCCGAGGGGCTGCTGGGTGATCAGAGAGTAAGGTCCAATGGACCTGGCGTGCATCTTATCCTCGACCATGTGGCTCAGCTTCAGCATATAGATAATGCCGACCGTTGCCTGTTGATCAAAGGGTTCTCCTGTTTCACCGTCGAACAACTGAGTTCTGCCATAACGGGGCAATCCAGCCTTTTCCGTGTATTCATTGATCTGATCCAACGTAGCCCCGTCGAAGATCGGTGTGGCAAAATTCACGTCCAACTTCTCTCCGGCCCATCCGAGCACGGTTTCATAGATCTGTCCCAGGTTCATCCGGGAAGGAACCCCTAGCGGACTCAATACGATATCCACGGGGGTACCGTCATTAAGGAACGGCATGTCCTCTCTCCGGACGATCTTGGCGATGATCCCCTTGTTCCCGTGGCGGCCAGCCATTTTGTCCCCTACCTTGAGTTTCCGCTTCTTCGCCACGAAGACCTTAGCCAGTTTCACAATACCCGAGGGCAGTTCATCACCCACGGTCAGTTGAAACTTCTTCCGTTTGAAAGAGCCGACGAGGTCGTTCCGCTTGATGGTGTAATTATGGACCAATCGCTTGATCAAGCCGTTGACATGATCATCGGTGGTCCAGTTGTTCGTGTCGACAACAGTATAGTCGATGCCTTTGAGCTGTTTCTTGGAGAACTTCACCCCTTTCTTAACGAGCTCTTCCTTGTAATGGCTCTTGATGCCCTGGCTCGTCTTGCCGTTGACCAACGACATCAGCTTCTCCACCAATTCATCCTTGATATCGTTCAGCTCCTTCTCATGCTCTTTGTCGAGCTGTTCAACAGCAGCGCTCTCCTTCTTCTTCCCTTTTCCGCTGGATTTGAGCACGCGCGAGAAAAGTTTCTTATTGACAACAACTCCTTCCACGGAAGGCGGTACTTTCAGAGAAGCATCCTTTACATCTCCGGCCTTATCACCAAAGATCGCCCGCAACAACTTCTCTTCAGGAGAAGGGTCGGACTCTCCTTTCGGGGTGATCTTCCCGATGAGGATATCCCCCTCTCTGATCTCCGCACCCACACGGATCAACCCTTGCTCATCCAGGTCTTTCGTTGCTTCTTCACTCACGTTCGGTATATCCGGGGTGAGTTCTTCCAGTCCTCGCTTGGTATCTCTTACTTCCAGGGCGTACTCTTCAATGTGAATAGAAGTGAACACATCATCCCGGACCAGTCGTTCAGAAACCACGATAGCATCCTCGAAGTTGTATCCTTTCCAGGGCATGAACGCTACCTTCAGGTTGCTTCCGATAGCCAGCTCTCCATCCCGGGTAGCATAGCCTTCACAAAGAACCTGTCCCTCTTCTACCCGATCACCTTTTCGCACGATGGGGCGCAGATTGATGGAAGAGCTCTGATTGGTCTTCTGGAACTTGATCAGGTTATAGGTCTTGATGTTATCATCAAAGCTGACCAATTCATCTTCTTCATCCCGGTCGTATTTGATCTTGATCTTCTCAGCATCAACATATTCCACTTCCCCGCTCCCTTCAGCATTGATCAGGACCCTGGAGTCCCTTGCTACACGAGGCTCAAGCCCTGTACCCACAATAGGTGCTTCAGGCTTCATCAACGGCACCGCCTGACGCTGCATATTCGATCCCATCAGGGCTCGGTTGGCATCGTCATGCTCCAGAAAGGGGATCATCGAGGCTGCGATCGAGGCGATCTGGTTAGGGGCCACGTCCATGAGATCGAGAGAATCCGGTTCAACGACCGGGAACTCTCCTTCTTTCCGGGCCTTTACCTTTTCGGTCAGGAAATTCCCTTTGGTATCCACCTTGGCATTCGCCTGCCCGATCATTTTGTTGTCTTCTTCCTCAGCGCTGAGATAGGTAATGGAGTCCTTTTTATTGGACACTTTCCCATTGCTCACATCCCGGTAAGGCGTTTCGATGAAACCGAGGCGATTCACTTTGGCATAAACACAAAGGGAAGAGATCAATCCAATGTTCGGTCCTTCCGGGGTTTCAATGGTACAAAGTCGTCCGTAGTGAGTATAGTGAACATCCCGTACTTCGAAACCAGCCCGTTCCCGGGAAAGGCCGCCTGGTCCGAGAGCTGACAACCGCCGTTTATGGGTTACCTCCGCAAGGGGGTTGGTCTGGTCCATGAACTGGGACAACTGGTTGGTCCCGAAGAAGGAGTTCACCACGGAAGACAAGGTCTTGGCATTGATCAGGTCCGTGGGAGTAAACACCTCATTGTCCCGCACGTTCATCCGTTCGCGGATCGTCCGAGCCATCCGGGCCAAACCGACACCGAATTGGTTATAGAGCTGCTCTCCTACCGTCCTTACCCGCCGGTTGCTCAGGTGGTCGATATCATCAACATCCGTTTTGGAGTTGATCAGCTTGATGAGGTAGGAAATGATGGCAATGATATCCTCCTTGGTGAGGATCTTGGTGTCCATGGGCGTTTCCAGTTTCAACTTCTTGTTGATCCTGTAACGGCCGACTTCTCCGAGATCATAGCGTTGTTCAGAGAAGAATAGTTTTTCAATCACACCGCGGGCAGTTTCCTCATCGGGCGGCTCAGCGTTCCGGAGTTGCCGGTAGATATGTTCGATCGCTTCCTTCTCGGAGTTGGACGTATCCTTTTGAAGGGTATTGTAAATGATCGTATAATCCGAAGCATTGATGTCCTCGCGATGGAGGATGATGGTCTTCGCTCCGGCATCGAGGATCTGTTCGATGTGCTCTTCTCCGATCACGGTTTCCCGGTCGATCACGACCTCGTTCCGTTCGATGGACACCACCTCTCCGGTATCCTCGTCCACGAAGTCCTCGACCCAACTCTTCAACACACGTGCTGCGAGTTTCCGGCCCTGTACTTTCTTGAGGTTGGTCTTATTGACCTTCACCTCTTCCGCCAGGCCGAAGATATTGAGAATGTCCTTATCGCTTTCAAATCCAATCGCACGGAGCAGCGTCGTTACCGGAAGTTTTTTCTTCCGGTCGATATAAGCGTACATCACGCTATTGATATCCGTAGCGAATTCGATCCAGGATCCTTTGAAGGGGATCACCCGGGCTGAATATAGTTTCGTTCCGTTAGCGTGACGACTCTGTCCGAAGAAAACACCGGGAGAACGGTGCAACTGAGAAACGATGATCCGTTCAGCTCCATTCACCACGAACGACCCGCGGGGAGTCATGTAAGGAATGGTCCCCAGGTAGACATCCTGCACAATGGTCTCAAAATCCTCGTGTTCAGGATCCGTGCAATAGAGTTTAAGCTTTGCTTTGAGCGGAACGCTGTAGGTCAACCCCCGTTCAATGCATTCTTCGATCGAATACCGTGGTGGGTCGACGAAATAATCGAGGAACTCCAACACGAACTGGTTCCGGGTATCCGTAATGGGGAAATTCTCATTAAAAACCTTGTAAAGGCCTTCCTCCTTACGGTTCTCGGGATTGGTCTCCAGCTGGAAGAATTCCCTGAAAGAACGAAGCTGTATATCTAGAAAATCCGGATATTCAACATTGGTCGTAGCGGATGCGAAACTGATCCTTTCCGGTGTCTTGGTTTTGCTAGGGGTTGCCAATATTGCGCGGTTTTGGTTTGAAACTCAAAGATGTCGGTCGAAACGGACTTAATCGACGAAAGGTTCAAGCCCTTTCCAGGCCTGAACCTCGTCCACGATCATTCCGTCGAAGTTACTTGAGCTCGACCTCAGCACCAGCTTCTTCGAGCTGGGACTTCATCTGCTCGGCTTCTTCCTTCGGCACCCCTTCCTTCAGCGGTTTGGGGGCCTCATCGACCAACCCTTTGGCTTCTTTCAGGCCAACACCAGTGATCTCTTTCACCAGTTTAACAACAGCCAACTTAGAACCCCCCGGGTTGTTCAGGATCACATCGAACTCGCTCTTTTCTTCTCCGGCTTCTTCTCCACCTCCTCCAGCAGCAGCAGGAGCAGCAACAGGAGCAGCAGCGGCAGGCTCGATGTTGTATTCCTCTTTCAGAATATCAGCCAGTTCGTTCACATCCTTCACGGACAGATTAACAAGCTGATCGGCTAATTCTTTGATATCGGCCATTTTTATCGGGTTTTGAGAGGTTTTACGTGTTTGGATTGATATTCAACAAAATTAAGGTTCATGAACCTTCTTCTTCGGAACGTTCCGAAAGGGTTTTGACAATGCCGCCCAGGGTATCCTTTCCGGACTGAAGAGCGGAAATGACGTTCTTCGCTGGCGACTGCAGGAGCGAGATCACATCGCCGATCAGTTCTTCCCTCGATTTGAGGTCGGAAAGAGTAGACAACTGCTCATCGCCGAGAAATACCTGCTCTTCGATGAAAGCAGCTTTCAGGACCGGTTTGTCATGCTGTTTCCGGAATTTCTTGATCACCCTGGCAGGCTTGTTCCCTATTTCAGAGAACATGATGGAAGTAGGCCCGGTCAGCTGGTCATAAAGCTCTGAGAAATCTTTTTCTTCTACCTGCTCCATCGCTTTTTTCAGAAGCGTGTTCTTCACGACCTGAAGGCTTACCTCGCTGTTATAACAATCTGCCCGCAGGGTATTATTGTCTTCCACGGTCAATTCGGAAGTATCCGCCAGGTAGAAAATATCGTTTTCCGAAAGTTTCCCTTTCAGATCTTCTATAAGTTGGTCTTTCTCGGCTCTAGTCATGACATTCGGTTCTGTGGCTCGTATCTCGGTCAGTTCACGGATCGGGAAGCGACCTTGATCCCCGGGCTCATAGTGGTGGAAAGATCGATCCCCCGGATATAAACTCCTTTGGATGAAGAGGGTTTCATCTTCTTCACCGTTTTGATCAACTCTGCAGCATTATCCGCAAGTTTATCGGCTTCGAAGGAAGCCCTCCCTACGGTTACATGGATGATACCGTACTTGTCGACCCGAAAGTCGACCTTACCACCTTTGGCATCCTTTACAGCTTTACCCACATCCATGGTCACGGTGCCGGTCTTGGGGTTCGGCATCAATCCCCGGGGGCCGAGGATCTTTCCGAGTTGTCCCACTTTGGCCATCACATCAGGAGTGGTAATGATCACATCCACATCGGTCCATCCCCCTTTGATCTTCTCGATGTAATCATCGAGTCCCACATGATCTGCTCCAGCTTCTTTGGCTTCTCCTTCCTTATCGGAAGAACAAAGGACCAAGACCTTCACATCCTTACCCGTACCGTGTGGCAAGGTAACGCTTCCCCGTACCATCTGGTCGGATTTGCGAGGATCCACCCCGAGTCGAATGCTGAGATCGACAGAAGCATCGAAATTCTCGAAAGCAATGTCCTTGAGGATACTACTCGCTTCGGACAAGGGATATTCCTTTTCCTTGTCATATTTTTCCAGTGCTTCCTTGCGCTTTTTGCTCACCTTGGCCATTGTTCGTCGTTTTTAAAAAGGAGCTTTCCCTTTCACATTCACTCCCATGCTCCGGGCAGTCCCGGCGACCATTTTCATCGCGGATTCCACCTTGAAACAATTGAGATCCTGCATTTTTTCTTCAGCGATCTCCTTGATCTGGTCCCAGGTGATGACCCCGACCTTTTTAGCCTGAGGCTCTCCAGAACCGCTTTTGATCTTGGCTTTTTCCTTGATCAGTACAGCTGCCGGAGGAGACTTAACGATGAATTCGAAAGATCCATCTGAATAGGCCGTGATCTCCACGGGCAGGATCTTCCCGGCGTTATCCTGGGTGGCCGCATTGTATTGTTTGCAGAACTCCATGATGTTGATCCCTTTTGCACCAAGTGCGGGACCCACAGGAGGGGAAGGATTAGCGGCTCCTGCCCGGATCTGCAATTTGATAAGGCCTGCTACTTCCTTTGCCATGATTCTTGTTCAGTTAAGTGTCGCTTGTTCAGCTTTCTTTTTCAACCTGCATATAACTCAGTTCGAGCGGGGTCTTCCTGCCGAAGATCTTGACCATTACGGTCAATTTCTTCTTTTCTTCATCGATGTTCTCGATCACTCCGGTGAATCCGTTGAATGGTCCATCGATCACTTTAACGCTTTCCCCTATCACGAACGGGATGTTCAATTCTTCTTCCACTTCGGCCAATTCGTCGACCTTTCCGAGGATCCTATTGATCTCCGTCTGACGCAATGGCGAAGGCTTACCATCGGTTTCCCCGAGGAATCCTATCACGCCGTTCACGCCTTTGATCGCATACGGGAGCTCACCAACGAGATCCGCCTCGATAATCACATAGCCGGGAAAAAAGTTCCGCTCTTTGCTGATCTTTTTCCCGTTCCGGATCTGGAAGACTTTTTCGGTCGGAATGAGAAGTTGTCCAACATGATCCTCCAGACCGAGTCGTTTGATCTCGATCTCGATGTTCCGCTTTACCTTCTTCTCCTGCCCACTGATCGCTCTGACGACATACCAGTTCATGTTATAACCGCTGTTCTGGTCGGTCGTTTCCTCGTTATTGGTCGTTTCTTCGGTCATGTCGGGCTCTCTTCTATTGGATGATGCTGTAAAAATATCCAAGAACGCCTTTCCAGAAGGGATCACCCGGATTAGCACCGAAGGTGTAATCCATCAGGAAAATGATCATCGCGATCAAAACAGACGTGACCAGTACGATCACAGAGCTGTTCTGCAACTCTTTCCAGGTAGGCCACGAAACCTTATACAACAGTTCGTTAGCGGTTTCCTGCACGTATGTTCTGATATTCGCCACTAGCTATCCTCAATTCTTAATGTCGCACGGGTGGCAGGATTTGAACCCACGACCTACGGTTTTGGAGACCGTTGCTCTACCAACTGAGCTACACCCGTTCGTTGACACAAAAGAGGCCATCAGGGGCCTCTTTTATGTCATGTATGTCATTCCGCGGACGAACTTCACTCGATAACCTCGGTCACCTGTCCGGCACCAACGGTCCGCCCACCTTCACGGATGGCAAAACGCAATCCTTTGTCCATGGCCACCGGAACGATCAAATCCACGGAAATGGTAACATTATCGCCGGGCATGACCATTTCCCGTCCTTCTTCCAGCGTGATCTCTCCGGTAACATCCGTAGTCCGGAAGTAGAACTGCGGACGATACTTGTTATGGAAAGGCGTATGCCGCCCACCTTCATCCTTCTTCAGAATGTAAGCTTCGGCCTTGAATTTCTTGTGCGGGGTAATGGAACCGGGCTTGGCCACGACCATTCCCCGTTTAACCTGGTCTTTTTCGATCCCACGGAGCAGTAACCCAACGTTATCACCAGCCTCACCTCTGTCAAGGATCTTGCGGAACATCTCAACGCCTGTGATGGTGGACTTCAGCTTTTCATCCTGCATTCCGACCAATTCCACGGAATCGTTCGTATTGATGACTCCTTGTTCGATCTGACCGGTAACAACAGTACCCCGTCCAGTAATGGTGAAAACATCCTCGATGGACATCAGGAAATCCTTGTCAGTATCCCGGGGCGGCACATCGATGTAATCATCAACAGCAGCCATCAGGTCCTTAACGGACTGCACCCACTTTTCTTCGCCGTTCAGAGCACCGAGAGCGGAGCCTTTGATAACAGGCACGTTGTCGCCGTCGTAATCGTAAAAACTAAGCAACTCGCGGATCTCCATTTCCACCAGTTCGAGGAGTTCTTCATCCTCGACCATGTCCACTTTGTTCATGAACACAACGATCTTGGGAATCCCTACCTGACGGCCGAGAAGAATGTGTTCCCGCGTCTGCGGCATAGGACCATCCGTAGAAGCCACGACCATGATCGCTCCATCCATCTGAGCCGCTCCCGTGACCATGTTCTTGACATAGTCAGCGTGACCGGGACAGTCAACGTGCGCATAATGCCGATTCTCCGTTTCGTACTCGATGTGAGCTGTATTGATGGTGATCCCACGCTCCTTTTCTTCGGGAGCGTTGTCGATCGTATCGAATTCGCTAAAAGTTCCGCCATAGCCCTGATCCGACAATACCTTGGTGATGGCCGCAGTCAAGGTGGTCTTTCCATGGTCAACGTGACCAATGGTCCCAATATTCAAATGGGGCTTGGAACGATCGAAAGTTTCTTTAGCCATAGCTTCACAGATGTTTTGTTGTGGTGTGTTTGTTGTTTGTGCTTGTTCGTACTTTATTCGTTACCTTTTGGACCATGCGGCATCGCCACCCTGGACCGTCCCTTTTGAGCCAATGACGGGATTTGAACCCGTGACCTCGTCCTTACCAAGAACGCGCTCTACCACTGAGCTACATCGGCTTCTAAAAGGCTCACCCTCGCGGGCCTTTCCCCGGAAT
>CAZAYA010000089.1:0-10763 GCA_964489175.1 uncultured Flavobacteriales bacterium
AGAGGCGCCGACCGCATAAGGAAGGATCCCTACCGTTCTTCCCTGGACTTCCGTACCGTAAAGGTTCGAATGATAGCAAGCCCAATACGGATCCTTCGTGGCAAGGCCTTTTTCCAAGAGGTAGGCTGTCAGGTCCCCATCCGGGTCGAGCAGGACCATGGAAGGGACTTCCCCCTCGGGAATATCCATTTGACGGCGGGCTTCCCGGAGAAGGTTCTCAGGCTTGAAAACACTTTCCTCCTCGAAAAAATGCGCGTCCTTTTCTTTCCTTAAAATGTCCTTATCCATTTCTTTTCGATCCATTGTCCTTTTCAGGCTTCTCGACCATGAGCCCTTTTTCGATCCACCCACTGAAGCCGTCCTGATAGGAACTCACTTTAAAACCCTTTTCATGAAGCAGCGCAACGGCTTTGTCCGACATCACACAAAAAGGCCCGCGGCAATAGGCGATGACCTCTTTTCCCCGGGGTAAGCGATCCCATTCCTTTTCAAGGTCTTCCTGTGGGATGGAAAGCGCATTAGCGATATGCCCGGCTTCATATTCCTCTTTCGGACGTACGTCCACGAGGATCAGGTCCTCATTCTCCAGTTTCTTTTTCAAGGCTTCCGTACTTAGGGCGAACGCTTCTTGTCCGGGGTGAAGTTCATTGAATAGCCGGGTCAACTCGGCGTTCCTGTTGAGTCCGAGTTTACGGATGCCTTCCCAGGCCTCGAGTACCGATCTGTCTTCGATGCGGTAGAAGTGAGACCGCCCTTTTTTCCTTAATCCTACCAGCCGTTCCCTTTTCAGGGATTGAAGGTGATGGGAGAGGTTCGCATGGCTGCTCCCGATCGCCCTTGCCAGTTCTTCAACGGTCCGTTCCCGTTGGCTCAAAAGGTCGATGACCTCAAGCCTGACAGGGTGTCCGATCGCTCTGACCAGCGAGGCGATCTCCTCATAAATACTTTTTTGTAAGGCCCTTTTCTTTTCTTTCATTTCCTGCAAAGATAACAATTGAACAAATATAAAAATGTACATTTGTATATAAATACAATTGAATTTTGTCCGGTATTTTGATCCTTGTTCCGGTAAGACCAGCCATCCATGGGAAATGCTTCAGATAACAAAGCGGTACGGGTTTTCGAGGAGAATGCCCGCAAATACGATGAGTGGTTCGAAAGGAACGAAACCTTATACCGTTCTGAACTGCTTGCGTTAGAACAAGCCGTCCCGGCTGACGTCGAAGCGGTTGAGGTCGGGGTGGGGACCGGGCGGTTCGCCCAACCTCTCAACATTGGATATGGGGTGGAGCCTTCCGGGGCTATGGCTGGTATCGCTGAAGAAAGAGGCGTGATCGTTCACAAAGGTTTTGCGGAGGAACTTCCTTATGAGGACCAGCGCTTCGATCTTGTATTGATGGTAACGACGGTCTGCTTTCTTTCGGACCTCTCTCGCGCTTTTTCGGAGGCTTATCGGGTGCTGAGGCCAAAAGGGAGCATCGTTCTGGGCCTTATCGATAAGGAAGGTCCTCTTGGGCAAGCCTATGAAAGAAAAAAGGAGGCGAGTGAATTCTATCGGGATGCTCGCTTTCATTCCACCCAGGAGATCACCAGGGAATTGGAGAAAGTGGGCTTCAGGGGATTTCGTTACTGGCAGACCCTGGTCCCCGGAAATGAAGGGAAAGTAGAGGAACCTACAGAAGGATACGGGAAGGGGAGTTTCATTGTGATCAAAGGCACCAAAGAGCGGGAGAGCGATCGATGTCCCTTGTTTTAAAGGATCCGCCCATATCAAACCGGTCTCTAACAGAACATTCAAATGTGTGGATAATGTGAATTTCCAATTGATCGGATAGGGTCTCCTGGAATCGATGCCCTTAGTTTTGTAGCGGTATCTTTTTTATTTGTAACAATTAAAACCAAGTGTTATCAGAATAACAGGAATAGTATTATTGATCACAGGAATTGAAGGTCCTGTGATTTTTGGAGTACAGGCTATTCAGGAAACGGAGACCTTCAGTTTTTTAGCGATGTAGGGGTATCGGGTGCTAACTGGGGGGCGGTAATAATAAGTGCAGGGAGCTTATTGGTTGGCATTGTTCTGGTGAGCCTGAACAAGAAGGTTCCTGTTATAATGGATCACCCCTGAAAAAGCATTTCTTGAACTGACCAGATGTATAGGGTCAGGTGGCTGCACGCCCGCCTGCAGCCAGGCAGGGAGCCGAAGTTACCGGGGAATTCCTTTTAAAAGTTGGATCGAGGGACTTCTCTTTCTTTTCCGGCCGGGAGAGCTTGAACGTCGTGGGGCGCTATACCAACGGAGGCATTCCTTTTTATCAGGTAAGATCCTGAAAAAACGTGTCAACGGTCAAACAAGGTGACCGGATAATTCGCGGATCTTGGCTATTCTGCATAATTTTGTGAGCAATGAAAACTTCTGATCGCTCCATAAAAGGTCTCATCGACTCCTATCTTCATTCCTCCTTCGCCCCTCATATCGTGGATCGGGGAAGAAGGATCATGAAGAGGGGTGATCGGGTGATCTTGAAGAGCATCAGGGATGACCACAGTATAGACTTTGAAGTGCTCGGAACCGAACCCTATGCCGTACGGGTAAAGGTTGGCGAGGACCAATTCGAAGGAGAATGCAGTTGTCCGTGCAACTTCATGTGCAAACACCTGGCAGCCGCACTGTTTCATATCAGTAAACATGGTTTTCCGGTAAAAGAGGATTTGAAAGCAGATATTCAAGAAGATAAGGAAACGGGGACCCAGGAGATCGAGCCTCAAAAGAGGAATTCTGGAGAGCCCATACCCGTGCCGGGACCATCCGATCTGGATCCGTCCACCTTGATCCGAAAGAAAGGAATGGTTTCGAGATGGACCATTGAATTGGAGCGGGGGATCTATTCCTTTTCAGATAATATTGCTGAGGATCAGGTGCTGCAAGTGGAATTAAAACCACCTCCCTGGTCCAGGGAAAACCCTTCTGCTCTGCGTTTTTGGTGGGATGAGAATATAGGGCTCCTCACCGATTGCGATTGCAATGAGGAGGTAGAACACTTTTGTGAACATCAGGAACGGTACTTCGCCTATATCATCTATTACCTTAACAACCCCTCCTTCTTTCAATACTTGGATCCTAAGGCAAGGAATAACCGGAAAAAGGAAGTGGCCGAGCTTTATGGGATCCCGGATGAAGTGCATTTCGACCGCTTGTTCTACTTCGGACTCACTCATGCCGGACCGGACCTGGTCCCTTCGGAAGAGGGAAGGGATCTTTGGTCGCCGGGGAATGAGATCGATGAGGCTGACCCCGATCAGGGGGCAGCACCCGAACTTTCCATGGGCATACCGGTCCAGGACGCTTTTGATGATCAAACTGCAAAACGTAGAATGGGTTTCGTCCTTTGGACCGAGCCTGCCGAGGATCCTTTGCTCAAAGGCCTATGGCTGGAGCCGGTAACCGGAGGACTGACCAAAAGAGGAAAACTGTCCAACAGGATCGATTCCTATTTCAGGGACCGGGGAGACGTTCACCTGGAGCCTCTCGAACTCGACCTGCTCAACCAAAGTGGCGGACTGGACCCTGAAAGGATCCTCCCGCTTTTGGGAATGGGGCAATACAGACAGGAGGAGCTCATGAATGTCCAGGATCGCCTTGAGGATCAAAAGGTCCTTTTCCGGAATTTCCAAAAGCTGTCCCCGCTCTTACAGGAGATCCCGCACCTCTTCGTAGCAAGACCGGAGAAACACCCTCCCTTTTCCCGGATGGACATTGATCCCGTTGACCTGGACCCATTGCCGGTCAAACCACGCTTCAGATTGGAATGGGATGGCACCTGTTACGTTTTCCGTTTTTTCCTTTATAACCGGGAAATAGACCTGGATCCTTCGGAAAAGAAGGTCGCGCTTTTTCAATTCTTTATTATTCAGGTGAACCGTTCCCTTTACCGGATCGATTCCCTGAAAAGTGCGATGACCGTCCGGTATTTCATCGACCAACCCGTCATGAGATTGTTCCCGGATAAGCTCTCAGCCTTCTTCCGGAATTTCATCGACCCATTAAGCAAGAGTCATCCGATCGAGATCAAGAACATGGAAGAAAAACAACTCCCGATCGAACCTGTCAGCAAAAAACTCTATGTATCGGAATTCGACAAGTTCATCCTTTTCCGTCCACTCGTATCATACGATGATGGAAGGGAACTGAACATCCTTCAGGAGGGCGATCCGATCGAGAAAAGCGAGGATAACGGCACCATCTATCGCTACCAACGGGACCAGGAGTTCGAGTCCTCCTTTAGGGATCTGATGCAGGAGCTTCATCCAAAGTTCCAGGATCAGCGTCACCCTGAATTCTTCCATCTGAAAATGGAGGAAATGACCCGAAGCCTGTGGTTTTTCAAAGCTTTCGAGATCCTCGAAGAACATGGTGTGGAGGTTCATGGATTGAAAGACCTCAAACGCTTCAATTATTCCACAAGGCGTCCCAGTTCGAATATACAGGTCCATTCCGGGGAGGATTGGTTCGACGTGAACATCGATGTGAAGTTCGGTTCTGAAGCACTTTCGCTCGAGGACCTTCGCAAGGCAGTGGTGGACCGGAACCGTTATGTAAAGCTGGGGGACGGGACCATAGGTGTTCTCCCGGAGCAATGGTTCGATCAGTTGCAGAAGTATTTCCGGAACGGGGAACAGGAGAATGGTGCCCTGAAGATCCCCAAGCAGCGTTTCAATACAGTAGAGGAATTATTCGAAGAGCATGCGGATGAAGGGGTTCTTGAGGAGATCCGCGAGAAACAGAAAAAGCTGGCCGACTTCGAAGGGATCCGCAACTACCGGAGACCAAAGGAACTCCAGGCAGAGCTTCGGGATTATCAGAAAGCAGGCTATAAATGGATGCGCTTTCTTTCGGAGTTCGGATGGGGTGGGATCCTGGCCGATGATATGGGGTTGGGCAAGACCCTACAGGTGCTTGCTTTTCTCCGGCACCGGCAGAAAAAGACCCCCCGGAGTTCGTTGGTGGTGGTCCCGACCACCCTTATCTTCAATTGGACGAAAGAGGCGGAAAAGTTCACCCCCGACCTGGAGTTGTATTTCCACCACGGGCCTTCAAGAAGCGAGGATCCCGGTATCCTCAAGGAGCATGACATCGTGATCACCAGTTACGGGACTTTGGTCAATGACATCGAACTTTTCCGGGAATACCTGTTCGATACCATTGTTCTGGATGAGTCGCAAGCCATCAAGAATCCGTCATCCAAACGTTTCAAAGCGGTCCGGCTGCTCAGGGGGAAGTTCCGTTTCACCCTTACAGGAACACCCATCGAGAACAACACGCTGGACCTATACGCCCAGATGGATTTTGCCAACCCCGGCATGTTAGGGCCGCTCAACCATTTCAAGGAAGAATATGCGTTGCCGGTTGACCGTGACAAGGATCCGGACCGGGCCGAGGAACTGAGAAAGCTGGTCAAACCTTTTATTCTTCGCAGAACCAAAGAACAAGTGATCAGGGAGCTTCCCGGCAAAACGGAGGACCATTTCTTCTGTGTGATGGAACCGGAACAGCGGAAAGTTTATGATGCGGTGCGGGCTAAATACCGGGATAAGCTGATGAACAAGATCGAAAAGGACGGGTTGGGGAACAGCAAAGTGCAGGTGTTGGAGGGTTTGACCAAACTCCGGCAAGTATGCGATTCTCCGGCGCTGCTTTCAGAAGATGGGGATTACGGGAGTGATTCGGTGAAGATCCGGGAACTGATGCACCAGATCAGAGAGAAAACGCACGAGCATAAATTGCTGGTCTTCTCCCAGTTCGTTTCCATGCTCGGGGAGATCGCGAAGGAGTTGGAGCATGTTGGCATCCCTTATGAATATTTGGATGGGCAGTGTTCCGTGAAGGACCGACAAGCGAGTGTCGACCGGTTCCAGAACGAACCGGAGGATCACGTTTTCCTGATCAGCTTGAAAGCCGGAGGTCAGGGCCTCAACCTCACCGCCGCCGATTATGTCTTCCTGGTGGACCCCTGGTGGAACCCGGCCGTTGAGAACCAGGCCATCGACCGCTGTTACCGGATCGGCCAGGACAAGAAGGTGATCGCTTACCGGATGATCTGCAAGGATACCATCGAAGAAAAGATCCTTCGCTATCAGGACCGTAAGAAAGCCCTCGCTTCAGACCTTATCCAAACCGAGGGGAGCATCATGAAGGACCTTGATAAGAAGGATATCGAAGAATTGTTCTCGTAAGCCTGGAAAACCTCAAATTTCCAACAGGGTGAAAAGCCAATGGTGAATAGTCCGATGATTGACTGGAACGGAATCCCTCTGATAATCCAGGCGTCACCCTGAAGCCTCAATAGGGTAGGGGTAAAGCCCGCCTGGCAGGCTTAGGTAACTTTGGATAATATCGGACCCTCTTTTCCCCGAACCTTCCTAACTTTATCTTTTCCACCCATAAAAAGGAAACATGCCCTCCTACGAAGCCATTGCTCAATACTGTGAGGAAAGAAAAGCGATCACCCAGCAATATGAAGAATTCCTCATGCATTTCATCGCTGGAAAAGAAGGTTTGGACAAGACCGTCCAAACCGCTTTCAGGAAATATCGCCATGCCTGGAAAGGTCTTTCCGAGGCTGAGTTGAACACCCTGAAAGGGGAGTTCGTTACCCACAGGATCTTCAGGGAAGGAGGATTGATCCACCAATACATCGATCAGGGAGCATTGAAGCGGGAGCTTTCCAGTGAGGAATATGCACTCCTGTTGGAGAGGGCACAGGAATCTTGTTTCTTCAGTTTCGGGATCGTCCGGGAGCGTCCAGCGGAAAACTTCTTCAACATGGTGGATATCCTCGGCGGTGAGGAATACCTCCTCTATTCCCCGGGCATGGAAAAGACGTTGACGGAACGGAATGTCAGGATGTGGTTGAACCTGGTTCAGTTCAACGGGGAATGCATGGAAACCTATGGGGTCATCATCGGTTTTTCAGCTTTCGAACCTTCTGATATCGTGTTTTACGCTTCGGAGGTCCACCACGAAGCTTGGTTCGAGGATGGAGCAGAGATCAGGGCGGAGGTGGAGAAGAACCCTGTTCCCTATCTGGCACTTTTGTCCGGAAGTGACCTTCCCGTTACGATGCACGGGGACCAGCCGATGGTCTACCTGTTCTCGGAATATGATGAGGAACCTTTTGAGACCGAACCCTTGCGAGAGGAATTCGTGGTGGAATACCACAAAGGCGTTTACCGGTTCTCCTATAAAGAGCCGAAGGACCAGCTCTCCGGAATGTCCGCCTTGTATTATGATGAAAAGGAGCGGCTTCTGATCCCTTTTGCCATGGCGGACCAGGCTTATGAAGAACTGATCGACGTTCTGAACGGCCATGGGTTTGGGTTGGATGAGGAACCGGATCACCGGGTCAACCTTTCCATGCTGCTCCAGTCGGAAAAGCTCCTGGGGAAAAAGGCCCCTTTGAGAAAATATGAGGCGTTGTTCGAAAAGGAACCGGATGAGCAGACCCAGGGCCAAATAGACCAACTCGACGAATTCATGGCCCTCATCCTGCCTGACCTGAACGCTGGCCGGGAACCGGACTTCGACCATGCCGTTCAAAAGACCGGGGTGGACCGGGAAACGGCCAAGGACTTCATGGCTCACATACAGGAAAGGTTGAGGAACATGGGAAGGACATAGCTTGGTTGGGGGGCTGTAGAGTAAGGCAGTAAGCAGTGAACAGTGAGGAGTTAACAGTGAGCCCCTGGGCTGGAACGGACTCCCTGCGATAACCAAAGCGTCACCCTGAAGCCCCATAGGGTGGGTCCAAGTGATGGAGGGGTGAAGGGGTCTCGTTGATACTTCGTCTTACTCCTTCTTTTTCTTTTTTTCCGATCAGAAGCCGGGTAAGCAAGAGCGTAGCGGGCTTGCCTCCCGGAGGGAGGACGCTACGCTCAGCGGGGGAGTCCTAATTATATCCCTACCTCGATCTTCTTGAAAATTGTATCTCCCGGAGGTGCGGAATTATAAGACCTTTCAATGCTCGTATCTCCATTAGCGAACTCCAAACTTCCTGAACTGTTGGGTTTGATCTTGCCTGTAATGCTGGTGTCTATCAGGTCATTCAAATACATTTTACGATCTTTCATCCAATCCACACACCATAATTCCCCCCTTCGGGAATTCTTGGCCGAATCGGTGACCCGTATTGTCAAATGACTTATCGGAAGAACCTCAAGGGTTACGGATATAGTATCATATTCCTCAACACCGGAAACATCATAGGATCCCCTTCCATAATAATCCTGCTGATCTTTGGTCGATGCGAATGCAGGATTTTTTGGAAGGGGGTATTTACCCCCGACCCTCCACCAATGAGTTATTAAGAACCGCCCTTTCTCATCGGTCGTATCTGTAGGAATTTTATTCCAGCCCCATAATGCAGCGTTGATGATCAGGTTATTAACGGAATCGCCATTGGTGGGGTTAATGGCATGACCTTTAATATAAAGGCCTTTATTGGTACCCGATAGATCGGCATTATGACCATTCCTTTCCGTAGGTTCCTCCTCTTTTTCACACCCTGCCATAAGGATGAACGCCGATCCGACCAGGATCTTGAAGGTCTTGTTGATCATAGGGATGGGATCTTAGTATCCTTCTTTCGAAGATACAAATTCCGATTTTGGTCTCGATGAGGGTGTGAACCCTGACAGGGCCCCGGAGGAGGTTTTGAAATTTCAAGAAGTATTTCGGGGGCCCTGTCAGGGTTGTTCCGTGAATTCCACCTCGATCTCGGACACCTTTTCAAGGGCTCCCTTTTCCCATTGTTCAGCCAACTTTTCCAATTCCGACTGGTAAGGGGCTTTGTAATTGTGGTAGTCCTGGATCAGCATCCCCTCGATCCGTCTTGGCTCATAAGCCACCCTGAAACGAACCCCACCGCCTTCGGTATGGTACCGGTAAGCCAGGTAGTCCATGCTCGCATCCTCCGTGTGGAACCAATACATGAAGGTATCCTCATGGTCCTTTCCCCCTCCTTTTTCCCTGAAGGTGACCTTTATCCGGTGATAGATCTTCTTTTGAAGGGTATCCTTCCCCTCCCGGGAAGCGATGATGGCATCATCGGTCAACCGATAGGGGAGGAAGGCAAAATAGATCACCGAATTCACCGAATGGCTATAAGCCGCGGAATCCTTTGCGGAAAGGGGAACCAGGGAGTCGTTCCTATACCTTTCCAAACCGTTATGGGTCAGCACATCCCGGATGGTATCGCCGCTGGTATCCGTGAAGATCCTTTGGTACTCGAAAAGCCCTTCATGGGACTTGAAAACATACTTTTTCTCCCGGAACCGGAAACGCAAGGTATCCTGGTCCAGCCCTTCCATGCCGTGAAAAGCGATGGCTTCCCCGATCACCTCCCTGGCAGTGGGCTTCCCTTCCTTTTCGCCTTTTTCCGGTGCAGTTCCCGGCTCACCCCCACATCCCAGGAGCATCCCCAGGATCATCAGGGAGATCGGGAGAACAGGACCTGCTTTCCGAGGCGCAGGACAACGGGGGAACAATATTCTCAGTCTGTTCATCTCTTCTTGGGGGCATTGTTGCGACGGTACAAAGGTGCACGATCTTGGGATCAAAAGAGGGTGCCTATCATGGAAGATCCGAGTGGGGCGCAGGGAACCTTCCTGACGGTACGCATAGGGTCAGGTGGCTGAGCGCCCGCCTGCCGGAAGGCAGGGAGCCGAAGCCACCGGGGGGTTCTTTGAAGGGTTGGGTCGAGGGTCTTCTCTTTCCTGAACAATGATGAAGGAACAGGTTGGCTGAAACGGACTTCCTCTGTCGACCCAAGCGTCACCCTGAGGCCTTGGACCGAAGCCCGCCTGCCCGGCCGGCAGGGGTCTTGTTGATGCTGTGTTTCCCCTTTACTTTTCCGGCCGGGAGGCCGGGGAAGCTCGAGGGGATATAATTCGTATTTTTGAAGGAAAGCGGAAAAGATGAAAGACTACCGCCAGGCGATCAGCATAGACCCTAATGTTCGGTTTGGAAGACCTTGTATCAAAGGTACAAGGATCTCGGTCTATGACGTATTGAGTTGGTTCGCTTCAGGAATGACCTGGGCAGCGATCAAAAAGGACTATCCCGAATTGACCGATGAACAGATCCAGGCATGTCTATCCTACGCTGCTGACAGGGAGCATAAGGTGCGTATAGCCTCGTGAAACTTCTTTTTGACCAGAACATTTCTTTTCGACTGGTCGATAAGCTTTCGGATGACCTTCCAGAAGCCTGGCAGGTGACCCAATTGGGTCTGACCAATGCTACGGACCGGGAGATCTGGGAGTATGCAAGAAAGGATGATCTGGCGATCGTAACCTTTGATGCGGACTTCTATGACCTGGTGACCTTCTTTGGGCACCCGCCGAAGGTCATTTGGTTAAGGACAGGGAATCGCAGTACCGCCAACCTGGCGAAGGTGCTCAATGATAGAGCTTACCTTATTCAAGCGTTCCTTACCAGTGAGGGAGATCAAGACATCGCTTGCCTTGAAATAAAGTGAACACCTTGCCCAACGCTGGACACAGGATCAATTCCTCCTTGTGGACAAGTACAGTTCTTTCCTATCCTTTCCTCCCGGCCGGGTAAGTTCGAGCGTAGCGGGCTTGCCTCCCGGAGGGAGGACGCTACGTTCAGCGGGGACAGCGAGCCGCCACATTCAACGGGTAGGATCTTCACTGTTCCATCTCCTATGGCCATTTCCCAAAAAATCCATCCAACCTCTATAGAC
>CAZAYA010000090.1:0-10445 GCA_964489175.1 uncultured Flavobacteriales bacterium
GAAGATCACCTCGTCCATTTTCGAACCGGTCTCGGTAAGGGCCGTGGCCAAAATGGTGAGCGATCCGCCGTTCTCGATGTTCCGGGCCGCTCCGAAGAATCGTTTCGGCCGGTGCAGGGCATTGGCATCAACACCACCGGAAAGGACCTTGCCGGAGGCCGGTACGACCGTATTGAAGGCCCGGGCCAGGCGGGTGATCGAATCGAGGAGGATCACAACGTCGTGTCCGCATTCCACCATGCGTTTGGCTTTGTTCAGCACGATGTTGGCGATCTTCACATGGCGTTCAGCGGGTTCGTCGAAAGTGGAAGAGACCACTTCGGCGTTCACGTTCCGGGCCATGTCCGTGACCTCTTCAGGACGCTCATCGATAAGCAGGATGAGCAGGTAGGTTTCCGGATGATTCTCAGCAATAGCGTTGGCCACATCCTTCAACAGCGTGGTCTTCCCTGTTTTGGGCTGAGAGACGATCATTCCCCGCTGGCCTTTTCCGATCGGGGAAAAGAGGTCCATCAACCGGGTTGAAAGCGCTTCTTTCGGGTGGCCGGTCAGCTTGAATTTCTCCTGGGGGAACAAAGGGGTCAGGTGATCGAAGGGAACGCGGTCCCGTACATATTCCGGGCTGCGTCCATTGATGCTCTCCACCTTGATCAGGGGGAAATATTTTTCTCCCTCTTTGGGGGGACGGATGCTCCCTTTTACCGTATCGCCTGTTTTGAGCCCGAACAGTTTGATCTGGGACTGGGAGACATAAATGTCATCCGGCGAGCTCATGTAATTGTAGTCGGAGGACCTCAGGAAGCCGTACCCATCAGGCATGGTTTCCAGTACACCTTCGTTGGTGATGATCCCTTCGAAATCGAAAGTGCTTTCCGGTTTTCTTTTTTCTTCCTTTTTCTCCGGACCTTTAGGGGGTCTTTCCTGGTCCCTGGGGCGGGGCCGATCTTCTTTTTTATCCCTGGGCCGGTCATCCCGGGAAGGCTTGTCTTTTTTATCCTCGTTCTGCATACGGGGATGAACTTCAGGTTGTTTGTCAGCCGGCCTGGTTTTTTCCTCTTTTCGCTCCGCTCGTTTACCTGACGGTTTGTCTTTAGGCTCCTCCTGGGGGCGGGGACGAGGTGTTCTCTCCGATGTCCCGGAGCGGTCTTCACCGTTCTGGCTTTCAGGCCCAGGTCGTTTGTTTCCACTTTCCTTTTTTTCGGATGTGGCTTGGGGCTGGACGGCCTGCTCGTCGAGGATCTTGTAGACGAGGTCCTGCTTTTTCAGGGAGTCAGGTCTTTTGATGTCCAGTTCTTTTGCGATTTCTCTGAGCTCTGAAACCTTCTTGCTGTTCAGCTCAATAATGTCGTACATGAACGTAAGATTAACTGTTTTCTGAAGTGAATTATGCCAAAAGCACTAATAAAGCAATGATCGGGTCGGTCGTGATCGAAGAAATGAGAAGTTCTTCGTGAGAGAGGACTAATTATAGTGCAAGTATAAGAATATTTATCATTCGGGGAATAACCCGATAGGCCGAATTTTGAACGATTTCTCGTGGAAAATCCCCGCATTCTATTTTCCGGAAGTTTTCTTGCTTTGATCTTCACCCTGTAAGAGAGACTTTCCCCGGATCACGGTTGCTTTCTTGGGTCGGTCCGGTCCTGCCCAGAAAAAACCTTCGAGCACCATTTGCTGAGGGGTCACCTTGTTGATAGGGTGGAGCGTTGCGGAAGGCTGGGTCAGGAAGGTCAGCTTTTTGATCTCATTGTCTTCCAGAATGATCAGGATATTGCTGCATTCCGCTTCGTTCACGCCTATCGTTTGCACGGTGGTAGTGCTGTCAGCTTTCCCATTTTCTGCATTTTTTTTCTGCTCTTCCCGGGCATAATAGATCGTTTCCCCGTTCCCTTCCACGAATACCCTGTGGAGTTCGTTGTCCCTGAAGTGGCCGATGATCCTTTTTCCTTTGATCTGGTTGAATTGCTGGGTGTCTGCTTTGGAGATGATGAAGCCGGCTTCTTCGAACCACATCTTGTGGAGCTCTCCGTCATACGCTTTTAATTCGATGTATTTTCCTGACATCTGGTTTTTGTCGGACCACAGGATGGGGTTGCGGAACAATTTGAAGAGGGAATCCGACTCGTTGTAAACGAGGGAATCGCATTTCCCCTGTATATCGGAGCGAAAGAACCGGACATCAAAATAGGCTTTCAGGGTTCGCAGGTCCGTGGTCGTATCGGTGTAACTGAGGAGGGTATCCGCCCGGAGGAACAGGGAATCCTGCTCCTTTTCATAACCCTGACGCAGCAATGCGTTTCCGGTCACGTAATTGAATTCCCGTTTGCCATCATGATATCCTTTTTCCCCGGTGATCAGTAATTTTTCGCTGGTATCGCGAATGGCTACATTCCCGAACACCCTTCCGATCGTTTCTTCCTGGTCGTAGAGCATGCTATCCCCCGACAATTTTCGTTCATCGCTGATGATATAGGCGTTCCGGTAGAAGCGGGACCGTTCTTTTCGTGTGTCGTACCAGCCGTTCTCGCAGTACAAAAGGTCCCCTCCTTCCATTTCCACGGTCGTTGGTCCTGTGATGGTCGCTACTCCCGAATTCGGAACGTAGTTCAAAGTATCTGAGCGTAAAATGTAGTCAGGGTGGTCCAGAACGACCTCCCGGCGGAAAAAAAGTTGTTCGGAGCGGGTGTCGTAATAACCTTGTCGGCTGGTAAGAACATGGTCGTCCTCTTTGTTGAGGATCTTGCCACCTCCCTGGTAAAAGGCTTTTTTGGCCTTCATGTCGTATTGAAGGGTGTCCGTGAAGAGGGTCATGTCTTTGTCCTCCATCTTGATGTTCCCCCAGGCCCTGGCTTTTCGGTTGTTCCCATTGTATTTCAGGGAGTCGCTGTACAGGTCGAGGGTATCTCCTTGTTCGATGTGGACATTGCTGAAGGCATCCAGCCGGTTTTCTCCTTTGTAGAGGTAGGCGCTGTCGCAGTTCATGATGGCTCCTTTGTGGCGGAACCGGACCTTTCCGATCAGTCGTTGGGCACTTCTGCTGGCAGAACGGTCGAATTTGAGAGAATTGGCATGGAGCAGTTCGATCTTTTCGGCTTTCTTCTGTGTGGTATCTTGAGCAAGGGTTGGGAGCCCACCCAGAAAAAAACAGAGGAAGGGTAAGAGGGGCAGTCGGATAGCAGCACCGAAATGCCAGGAGATCATAGGACTTTTGGGATTGGGCGATGCAGGGTCTGTCCTCTTTCCGGTCCGACGCTGACAATGCTGACCGGGACCTGCAATTCTTCTTCGAGCAGTTCGATGAAGGCATGGAGTTCCTGTGGGAATTCGGCAAGGTCTTTCACGCCGTTCAGATCGGTCTGCCATCCCGGAATGTCCTTGTAAACAGGTTCGATCCGTTCATCGGACAGGTCATAAGGGACCTCGGTGGTCAATTCACCGTTGATCCGGTAGTGGGTACAAACCCGGATCCGTTCGAATCCTCCCAGCACATCGGCCTTGGTCATGGCCAGCCGGGTAACGCCGTTCACCATGATCGAGTATTTGAGGGCGGGGAGGTCTAACCAGCCGCACCGCCGGGGGCGGCCGGTGGTGGCACCATATTCATTGCCCAGGTCGCGGATGCGTTGGCCTTCATTGTCGTGGAGTTCTGTGGGGAACGGACCACTTCCTACCCTTGTGCAATAAGCTTTGAAAATGCCGGTTACCTCGCCGATCTTGTTGGGGGGAATACCTAACCCGGAACAGGCGCCCGAGGCAGTGGTGCTGGAGGAGGTGACGAAGGGGTAGGAGCCGAAGTCGATGTCCAGCAAAGCTCCCTGAGCTCCTTCGGCCAGGATCCTGCGGTCGTTGTCCAGGAATTCGTTCAGCTCGTATTCGCTGTTCATCACGCCCACTTCCTGGAAGCAGTCCAGACTGGCGAACCAATCTTTTTCCAGCTCGGCCAGGCTGTTCTGATGATCATAGAGGGAAAGGAGCCGCTTGTGTTTGCGCACCAGTTCTTTGTACTTGGCTTTGAAGTCGCTTTCTACAACATCCCCGACCCGCAAGCCGTTCCGACCGGTCTTATCCATGTAGGTCGGTCCGATCCCCTTGAGGGTGGAGCCGATCTTCCCTTTGCCTTTTTCGGCTTCAGAAGCGGCATCCAGCAGTCGATGGGTGGGAAGGATCAGGTGGGCTTTCTTGGAGATGTGGAGGCTTTTTTTCGTGTCCACGCCTTTCTCGTGCAGTTGCCGAAGTTCTTCCTTGAGGATCACGGGATCGATCACCACGCCGTTGCCTACGATGTTGAGTTTGTCCTCATGGAAGATGCCGGAGGGGATGGTATGGAGCACATGGGCTTGCCCGTCGAACACCAGGGTATGCCCGGCGTTCGGGCCGCCCTGGAAGCGCGCGATCACATCGTAATCGGGGGTCAGGACGTCAACGATCTTGCCTTTGCCTTCGTCCCCCCATTGCAGTCCTAACAGAACATCAGCTTTCATGGGAAATGTAGGAATATCGACCGGGGTAACACAGGGTCAGGACCACCGGTCAGCTTTGCTTCTTTTCTTCCTTCTTGTTCTTCTTTTTCGGCTTTTCCTCCGATCCTTCAGGATCCTCAGAGTCCCTGGCATCACTTGAACAGGTGGCGTAAAAGTATAAAGAATGATGGAGGATCTGTACGCCGAAGACTTCTTCGAGGGTAGCTTTGATGTTCTGGATCCTGGGGTCGCAGAACTCCATCACCTTGCCAGTATCGGTACAGATGATGTGGTCGTGTTGTTTGAATTCATGGGATTTTTCGAACTGGGCCAGGTTCTTGCCGAACTGGTGTTTGCGGACCAGGTTACACGCCAGCAGCAGATCGATGGTATTGTACAGGGTGGCCCGGCTCACCCGGTAGTTCTTGTTCTTCATCTTGATGTAGAGCGACTCGATGTCGAAATGCCCCTCGTAATCGTATACTTCGTTCAGGATGGCGAACCTTTCCGGGGTTTTGCGGTGGCCGTTCTGCTCCAGGTAAGCGGAGAAGATGTTCTCAACGTTTTGTTTGGTCTCTGGAGGCGTTGACATAGGGGTGCAGGTTCTACTGATCACTAAGGTAGGGAATAGTAAGGAGTAAAGGGTAAGGAATGGAGATGGAACTCACTTTTTCGCTCCGTCCGGCCAAGGTCGTCAGTATTTTTATTGCTTTGGCTTAAAACAAATGTTATGGATGATCCAACCTATCCAAAACTTCGCTCATACAAGGATTCAATGATTTGGAGGAAGGGTATGGAGCTGGTCGTGGAAATGTACGATGTGACCGCTTCTTTTCCCGTGCAGGAACAATATGGGCTGGTTAGTCAGATCCGGAGAGCTTCCGTATCGGTACCGGCGAATATTGCTGAAGGGTGGGGAAGGCATAGCAAAAAAGCTAACGCTCTTTTTCTTCGCTACTCCAGAGGTTCCACTCTTGAATTGGAGACCTTGATCTTGTTGTCCGCTCGTCTTGATCTTATTCAGGAGGGTCGGTCTCGGCAAGTTCTTCAAAGGATCGAGACGATCAGTAAAATGTTGAATGTAACGCTCCAAAAGTTAGAACGATAACCCCTCCTTACTCCTTACCCATCATTCCTCACTCATGGCTCCTCACTCTTCCGCCACTTCCTCTGTTTCGACCCTTTCCACCGACCGTACACCGTTGATATTCTGTAGTTTGCGCATCAGCTCGTCCAGGTGGGATGTGTCATGAACGTAGACCATCACTTCCCCTTCGAAAATCCCGGCCTTGCTTTCGAAGCTGATCTTGTTCATGTTCACATGGTGTTCTCCGGAGATCACGTTGGTGATCTTGTTGACCACACCGATGTCGTCGATGCCGGAGAAACGAATGCCGGCCAGGAACTCCACTTGTTGCTCGCCGGTCCAGCGGGCTTTGATCACCCGTTCGGCATGGTTGGACATGAGTTGGATCGCATTGGGGCAGTTGACCCGGTGGATCTTCACACCGTTACCCGAGGTCACGAATCCGAATACATCATCCCCGGGGATGGGGTTACAACAGGGAGCCAACTTGTAGTCGAATTCCTCGAACTGGTCGTCGAGGATGAGTTTGGCGCTGCTTTCGTCTGTTCGTAATTTCTGTTGCGCTTTTTTGGGGGGAGCTTTGGAGGGAGAAGGCTTCTTTGGGATCACAAAGTTATGCCCTTCCACCGGGAGATCTCGGATCTTCCGGGTATCGATCGTTCCTTTGGCGATGCGGTAGTACAGTTCAGTAACCGAAGAGAGCTCGAAGAACCTGGCCAGCGTTTCCAGGTTGTGGTCGCTGAAGTGGACTTTTCGATGTTTGAGCTTGCGCTGCAGGATCTCTTTCCCGTCCCCGGCCAGTTTGTTCTTCTCTTTCTTGAGGGCGGACTTGATCTTGGACCGGGCCCTGGCGGTGATCACATAGTCCAGCCAGTCTTCCCGAGGAGTTTGGTTCCTGGCCGTGATCACTTCGATCTGGTCTCCGCTTTTGAGCTTGTGATCGAGGGGAACGAGCTTGTGGTTCACCTTGGCGCCGGTACACTTTTCTCCTACCTGGGTGTGGATCTCGAAAGCGAGGTCGAGGGCGGTGGCTCCTTTAGGCAGGGTTTTGAGCTCTCCTTTGGGCGTGAATACGAAGATCTCGTCCGCAAAAAGGTCCAGCTTGATGTCGTCTACGAATTCAAGGGCACTGGAGGTCGGGTTTTTCAGGAGTTCCCGGATCCGGTTCATCCATTGCTCGAAATTCCCGCTGTCCTTGTGCGGGTTGCCCACGTCCGCTTCCTTGTATTTCCAGTGAGCAGCATAGCCCATTTCCGCTACCTCGTCCATGCGTTTGGTACGGATCTGCACTTCTACCCATTTGCCGGTCGGGCTCATAACGGTAGTATGCAGCGATTCATAGCCGTTGGCCTTGGGAGTGGAGATCCAGTCGCGCAGCCGGTCAGGGTTGGGTTTGTAAAAATCAGTTACCACAGAATATACCTTCCAGCAATCCGATTTTTCCCGCTGGACCGGAGAATCGATGATGATCCGGATGGCAAAGACGTCGTAGATCTGTTCGAAGGGGACCCCTTTCTTCTTGATCTTGTTGTAGATGGAATACACCGACTTGGTCCGCCCTTTGATCTCGAAATCGAATCCCAGCTCCCGGAGTTTTTGCTGGATGGGGTAGCTGAACTTGTTGATGAAACGATTTCGTACGTCCCTGGTTTTACGTAGCTTACGTGCAAGGTCCTCATATGCATCGGGTTCCTTGTATTTCAGGGCGAGGTCCTCAAGTTCGCTTTTGATGCTGTACAGGCCGAGGCGATGGGCGAGGGGAGCATAGATGTAAAGGGTTTCCGAAGCGATCTTCAGTTGCTTCTCCTTTTTCATCGAATCCAGCGTCCGCATGTTGTGGAGCCGGTCGGCCAGCTTGACGAAGATCACGCGAATGTCCTCCGAGAGGGTGAGGATGATCTTCTTGAAATTCTCGGTCTGCTTGGTACTCTGGGTGTCGAATACTTCCGGGATCTTGGTGAGACCGTCGATGATCGTTCGGATCTTGGGGCCGAAATCGCGTTGGATATCATCAAGGGTAATATCGGAATCCTCCACCGTATCATGGAGGAGGGCTGCTGCAATGGAAGTGGCCCCCAGGGACATCTCCTCGGCGATGATGCGGGCAACGGCAATGGGGTGGAAAATGTAAGGTTCCCCGGATTTCCTGCGCACATCCTTGTGCGCCTCCATGGCCGTGTTGAAAGCTTGCCGGATCAGTTGCCGGTCCTTTTTGGTGCCGGCATTGCGCTGACTGGCGCGCAACAATCCACGGTATTTGTTCAGGATCTCCTTCTTCTCCTGGGCTTCTCGGGTTTTTACAGCGGCATCCGTACTCATAGAGGGTTTGCTTACATATGATAGAACAGGTGTATGGGGGAAAAGGTTGAGGCGGGAAGTACCAAGTACTAAGTATTAAGTAACAAGACAGGTAATAGGAGAACTACCTATCAGGTCTTAATACTTGATACTTTGTACTTCTTCACCAGCTTTGCGCTTTTATACGGGAAGATCTTGCCAGAAGTTCCCCTGCTCACTCCTTACTCCTCACTGTTTCCTCATTATTTAGCCGGAAGCACCTTGCTGCTCACTTCTCCGAAACCGACCCTTACATTGTCCTGGGAAGACCAGCCTTTCATGATCACGGTATCGCCGTCCAACAGGAACTTCCGTTCGCTACCGTCGGGCATGGGGACCGGCTCGGTGCCGCGCCAGCTGATCTCGAGCATGGACCCGAAATTCTCTTTTTCCGGGCCGCTGATGGTCCCGGAAGCCATCATGTCGCCGGTGCGGAGATTGCAGCCATTGACGGTATGATGAGCGAGTTGCTGTTCCATGTTCCAGTACAGGTACTTGTGGTTGGAACGGCACACCCGGGTGGGCTCTGAACCCTCGGGTTGGATGTAGACCTCCATGTCGATGTCCAGGTTCTTGTCCCCTTCGCATTGCAGGTAGGGGAAAGGCTTGGGATTCTGCTTGGGGCCGGGGACCCGGAACGGTTCCAGCGCATCAAGGGTCACGATCCAAGGGGAGATGGAGGAAGCAAAGCTTTTGGCGAGGAAGGGCCCGAGGGGTTGGTATTCCCATTTCTGGATGTCGCGGGCGGACCAGTCGTTGAAGAGGACCAATCCGAAGATGTGGTCGTCGGCTTCCTTTGTGGAGATACTATCTCCCAGGGGTTTTCCCTCGTAGGTGATGAAGCCCATTTCCAGCTCGAAGTCCAGCAGTTTGCAGGGGCCGAAGACCGGCTCATCGGCATCCTTGGGCAATTGTTGTCCCTTGGGGCGGTGGACCGGCACCCCGCTGGGGAGGATGGAAGAAGCCCGGCCATGATAGCCGACGGGCAAGTAAAGCCAGTTTGGCATCAGGGCATTTTCCTTGCCGCGGAACATGGTCCCCACATTGGTCGCATGTTCCTTGGAGGAATAGAAATCCGTGTAATCGCCGACTTCGACCGGAAGGAGCATCTCCACTTCGGATGCGGAAAGGAATGCTTTGTCCTGGGTTTCCGTGTCGTTCTTTAGTCGGTCGCTTTCGGTGGAGAACAGTTCCGATAGCCGGTCGCGAACCTTACGGGTCTGCTTTTTTCCGCCTTCCATGAAAGGGTTCAGGGAGTGGTTCGCGAAAACCCCTTTGGGAAGGTCCAGGTCTTTCAGGTATCCTTTTTCTTCCAGAAGGGCCAGGTCCACGACCGTATCACCGAAACGGGTAGCACAGCGAGGGGAACGGTCCGGGGTTCTGAAAACCCCGAAGGGGATGTTCTGCAGGGAGAAATCGCTGTCGCCGGGAATATCAAGCCAGGAGGTCCGGCTCGGGTCGTTCGCTTGGAGCATGGCTTATGGGTTTGGTTGGGGGGCAAAAATAGGGATTTGGTGGGAGTGACGAGTGACTGGTGACGAGTGATAAGTTGCTTGGCCGGAACGGTCTGCAACTTCTGGTAAACACCCTGATAGAGGGGGTAGGTAGTGATTGGCGACTAGTGACTAGCGATTAGAGGTAGGTCAGTCAGGGTCTCTTATGATCAATTGAGCGTTTTGGCGTTGAGTTTGGAAATGAGGGAATTCAACATTTTACTTGCTTCATCGATCATAGTGCGTAAGGTTTCCAGGCTTTCCGGAGAAACATGAACGAGATCCTTGGTCAGGAGAAGTAAGGTTTCCAATTCCAATAGAGAACCTCTGGATACCCGGAGGAAATATAGGAAAGAGCCTGCTTTGGATCGTCCCCAACCTTCTGCTATATTGGCCGGGACTGAAACGCTTGCTCTTCTTATCTGAGAAGTCAGACCATAAGTTTCTTCTTTTGGGAAGTTCAGGGTGAGCGAATAAGCCTCGCGGGCGATCTCCATGCCTTTTTCCCATACCAACAAGTCCTTGTAAGAAGTGATCCGATCCATAGGGAATATTTTGGAGCGAAAGTAAGATCGGTCGATATTTGATGATCGGACGGAAAGATCCCGTTTGAAATTTATTATCCAACTAGTCACCAGTCACTCATCACTCCCCATGCTCCTTCGTAGGATCCTCCCCCTCCTCGGCACGCTCCTCCTCGCCACCCATTTCCTCCTCCTGGCGGTCCACGCCTGGCCGGAGGGAACGGGCAGCCGTTCGGCGTTGGAATACCATGCCGATCGGTATGCGGAGCCGGTCTTTTTCCCGGCCTGGCAGTTGTTCGCGCCCGAGCCGCCGGTGGTAGAAGCGACCCTGTTTTATCGGGTTCATTCTGCTCATCAGGGATGGTCTTCCCGGATCGAACCGGGGCGGAAATATGAGGAGATCCATCGTACCTTCCGGCTATCGCCGGCCAGCCAGTTGTACCGGATCGACCGGGCGGTAACGCATGAACTGTGGCAGGCGCACCGGACGCTGCAAGAGCGAGGCATCGAAGGAAAGCAGTGGGGGCAGCTCATCCGCTCTTCC
>CAZAYA010000091.1:0-10320 GCA_964489175.1 uncultured Flavobacteriales bacterium
GTTCCACGCGCATCACAAAGATGTTAACACCTGATGATCAAACCCCTGTGAGAGATCCTTTTGTTCAGGACTTCATGATCATGGTAGGCAAGAGCGGATGATGCACCATCTGCTTAGAAAGTCGGGGGGAAACGAACTTTTCAAGCCAGTCAAGGCGTTCGTGAGAGATCATCACCAACATTCCTATCTCAGGATTCTGGTCAATGTAGGCTTCCAGCCCTTGCAAAACTTTTTCATCCTGAACGAACTCGAAATCATGTTCCACCTCTTCACCAAAGATCCGGTTGATATGAAGTCCTTCCCTGGCCTCAGCCACGGTAGGTTCTTCGAACTCCCGGTTCACATTGACGATCTTTATTGCTGCTCCGATCCCTTTAGCAAGCTCTTTCAGGGTGTTCAAAGATTTTTCAGGAATATTGGTGAAATCGGTAGCGAACAGGATCTTCTGGAACTGCTTGAAGTTTTTATCCTCCGGTATCACGATCACCGGACAATCCACTCTTTCAATGGTCCGGAAGGTCATACTGTCCGTAAAGAAGTCCTTGACAGCCGACACTCCTTTGGTCCCCATAACGATGAGGTCTACATGTTCCTGTTTCGCCACCTCTTCCATGGTGCGCAAAGTAGATCCGAAAGCTGCGATGAGATCGATGTCCATTCCCTTGTTCTCCTCCCGGCTCAGGATCTGCTGTCGCAATTCATTGAGTTTTTCACGGGAACGGTCTTCTTCCATATCATAAGATCCCCGTGGAAGGTCAGGATGCAGATACTTCAGATCGAAAGCATTGAGCAATATCAATTGCATACCGGTATTTCGGGCAAAATACACAGCATATTCCAGAGCCTGTTCGGTCTCCTTCGAAAAATCGGTAGGGAAAAGGATCCTTTTCATGGATATCGGTTTTGCTTCAAAATTAGGATTCTCACCCGAATGGCCCGATGACTTTCGTCAACCCGGGCGGATCAATTCTCCAACAACTTATCGATGGCTTCGGCCATCTTCCGGTCCCGCTCGGTCACCTTCCCTCCCTCTGAATGGGTTGTGAGGGTGATGAATACCTTATTATAGCTGTTCTTCCAGTCGGGGTGATGCCCCATTTTCTCTGCTATAAGGGCAACACGGGACATGAAGCCAAAGGCTTCACTGAAATCCTTGAATTCGATATCCCGGATAAGTTTGTTGTTCTTTTCCTGCCACATGATGATGTCGATTTTATCTGTTCCAAAAAATAGATATGGATCCCGGGGAATAACACACCGTTCCCTCCTGCGGTTTTTCTACAGGTCACATGCGCCTGGAGCATCGATGTACCGGTCCCCTCCCAGTGTCCGAACCATCTTCAGATCATTGCAAGCCTTCTTTTCTTCTCCAAGTTCCCGGTAAGCCCTGGCCCTCCACAGGTAAGGCTCATACCCATCCGACCGGCAAGCTACAGCTCTGGAAAAGGCTTTCACAGCCTCCTCCGGAACCCCATTCCCCAGCAAAGCTTTTCCTTGTAAAAGGCTGGAAGAAGCCGACCATAGCTCATCCTCCAACACTTTTTCTTCCAGATACTCCAAAGCCTTTTCATAAGCCTCTTCCCGAAGCCAGACGGCCACCAACGCCTGATGAGTTTCCGGATCGTCAGGAGCAAGGCCAATGGCTTTCCCTGCACTTTCCCTGGCCTTATCCACCTCCCCTGCTTTCAGGGCATACCGGCTTTGCTGAAGATACAGGGTGACACTGTCCGGATGATCCTTTAGCACTTCTTCCACTCTAGTCAGTCGATATGAAGCATCTACCAGGTCCATCTCTTCGATCAGTCTGTCCATACCGGCGAACTTATCGATCAGGAACAAGACATAGCGAATGTCCACCGAGATGTTCCGGCAGCGGTCAGGGTCGTAGACCAGGTCGCTCATCACACTTTCCCAGCTGCGATCGAAGTTCAGCCCCACCAGATGTCCTTCTCCGTTGATGACAGGACTACCGGAATTCCCTCCGGAAGTATGGAGAGATGAAGTGAAACAAACGAACAATTCCCCATGGTCCCCGTATTGCCCGTAATCCTTTTGCCGGTGTAATTCCCGGAGCTTTTCAGGAACGGTGAACAAGCGGTCCGTCGTATCATGCTTGGCCATCACCCCATCCAGGGTCGTGTAATAGCGATAGGACATCCCATCCCGGGGTCTGGATCCTTCGACCTTTCCATAACTGATCCGAAGGGTGCTGTTCGCATCATACCAATGCTGCCCTTCCGGGAATAATTCCTGACGCGCCTCTACATAATCACGCATGAGAGAATCCAGAGAACGGCCTGTACTGGCATGTTTTGGAGCCACTTTCTTAAAATAACCAGAATAAAGACTCTTTACGAACTGATAGGCAGGATCCTTTTCCAAAGCTTTGGGTGACTTTTCCAGTTTGCTCAACAAGGTCTTCACCCCGGAATGGTCGACCAGTCTCGACTTTTCATACAAGTGATCCGTATAGGCAGCCACATTCCCATCGAATTTGGGATCGATCACTTGAGCGAATACATCCGGCAACAATTCCGAAGGCATTTCCTCTCGGTAACGAGCCGTCAATTCCTTGAACAAGCGGCGATCCACCCATTTCGTGTGGCCCCCGAAATGTCTTTGGGCACGTTCTTTTTGCTTTTCAAGAGCTTTTTGAAGCTTTTCTTCTTCCTTCAGGGAGGCATGTTCCGTAGCCAGATCCTCGAATCCCCGCACATAACGGATCAGGTCAGGACCATAATACATGTACTCGATGAACAAAGCCCTGGCCAGATCATAGGGTTCCCGCTTATGCTGTACTTCTTTCAACTCTTTTAACAGGTTGCCGTACCGTTCTTTCCATTCAGGTTGGGAAGCTACTTTTTCCCGGAATTCTTGTTCAAAGCGACGCTTTTGTTCCAAAGCACCGATCTTCCTTAATCCCTTGATCTCGCCCTGCCATTTCTTGTAATAATTACTGATGCTGGATTGCTTCCCTGCATATTGGAGTCGCAGGGTATCGCTTTTCTGCATGGCCGCATCGATAACGGAGAGGCTGGCCTCCCGCATCGCTATCCGGGCAGGATCCTTCTCGTTCATGATGAATTCGATCACATCGGAAGGCAAGTAATGCTGGGTACTCCCCGGAAATCCATAGATCAAAGCAAAATCCCCCTGGTCCACACCTTCCAGGGATACGGGAAGATGGTGGCCCGGGTGATAGGGAACGTTTCCATCGGAAGGCTCGGCCGGCTCATTGTCGTCGTTGGCATAAATGCGGAACAGGGAAAAATCCCCGGTATGGCGTGGCCACATCCAATTATCGGTATCGCCCCCGAATTTACCGATCGCAGAAGGAGGAGCCCCCACTAAACGAACATCCTTGTAGACCTTGCTCACGAACATGTAGAACGCATCGCCATAATTGAACGGCTTGATATCAATGGTGATATGCTCTCCACGCTCCTCTAACTCCTCTTGAGTAATGGCATCGATGTTCTTGCCGACCTTTTGCTGGCGTTCCTTTTCCGAAAGGTTTTCTTCAACCCCTTCCAGAACCCTGTCGGTCACATCCGCGACCTCCTCCAGGAAAGAAGCGGTCAGCCCCGGATTTTTCAGTTCATCCCCCATTGTTCTCGCCCAGAAACCATTCCCGAGGTAGTCGTTCTCCACAGAACTATGAGACTGGATGTGATGATAACCACAATGGTGATTGGTCAAGATCAGCCCTTTATCAGAGATCACTTCAGCCGTGCAGCCCCCTCCGAAATGGACAATGGCATCGGTCAGGCTGGAATGGTTCAGGGCATAGATCTGTTCCGGAGTCAATCGCAACCCCTCCGTTCTCATATCCCCATAGACCTTTTGCAGCAAGTTGGGAAGGTACATGCCTTCTTTAGCCTGCAGGGACATCACGGACCAAAGCATCAGGAGAAGGAACAGGAAAGTCTTTTTCATCATCTTCTTGTCGATTTTTGGAAGGTTGAACGAAACTAAGGAAATGCGGGAAAAGTGAAGTAGAGCGGTAGCAAGGTAGTCAGATCGCATAATGAAATATCTTGACTCTCTTTCCGTTCTCCTTCGGGCCTTTAGCCGAACTTTTGCATCTTTGGTCATCCATGGCGCTTCACACCCGAAACCGGTTCCTGTACGGATCGTTAGGTCTTCTTTTCGTCCTTTTGCTCTTTACGGAGTGCCGGAAAGATAAGATCCTCACCGCCCCCTCGGCCCGCCTGGAATTCTCCACCGATACCGTCCAGTTCGATACCGTCTTTACCACGATCGGTTCCGTAACCCGGGAGTTGAAGATCTACAACGACCATTCTCAACCGATCATCATCAACCGGGCAGACCTGGCTGGCGGAGAAGGCTCCATGTTCCGCATGAACCTGGACGGCATGCCCGGCGACCATCATGAAGCGATCGAAATCCCCGCCAACGACAGCCTGTTCCTCTTCGTGGAGGTCACAGTGGATCCCAATAATGCGAATACACCGATGGTCGTGGAGGATTCGATCATCTTCCGGACCAATGGCAATCGTCAACAGGTCAAACTCGTGGCCTGGGGACAGGATGCCCATTTCCACAGCAATGTGATCTACGGATGCAATGGGGGGAACGGGATCTTGCAGTTCAGTAATGACAAACCTCATGTGATCTATGGCACGGTTGCCATAGATACCAACTGTGTCCTTTCCATTCAGGAGGGTACCCAGGTCCATTTTCATCCCAATTCCCGCCTGGTGGTGTTGAAGGACGGGCGAATCGAGGTGAACGGGACCAAGAACAACAAAGTCGTATTCCAGGGAGACCGACTGGAAAGCATTTACGAGGATGAGCCCGGCCAATGGGAAAGGATCTGGCTAATCGAGAACGACGACAGTTATTTCCAACACGCCATCATCAAGAACAGCATCATTGGCCTGCAAGTGGACACAGTAGGAAGCAACGGGAACCCTTCCGTTACGCTCGACAACACCATCATCCAGAACGCTTCTTCAGCCGGGCTATTGGCCCAGGCCGGAGCCCACGTGGTAGCGAACAACTCCCTGTTCGCTGATTGCGGGGAGTATACCGCGGCCCTCTCATCCGGCGGGGAATACCATTTCACTCATTGCACTTTCGCCAACTACTGGACTTTTGCCAGCCGGGAAACCCCGGCCTTTCTCCTCACCAACCACTACGAGGATGCGAGCGGGAACCGGGAAGTGCGCCCCATCACCAATAGCGAATTCGTGAACTGCCTTTTTTACGGCACCCAGGAGGATGAATTCATCGTGGATACCGATGATGAGGAAGCGACCGACTTCCTTTTCGACCACTGCTTGGTGCGTACTTCGGAAAGTACTTCCGGGAACCAATACCAGTCCGTTATCCGTAACGAAGATCCCCTTTTCGAATCCACTTCCGGCGGCCCCCTGGAGCATGATTTCCACCTTCAAAGTGGTTCCCCGGCCATCGATGCCGGCAAAAGCACTTCCCTGAGCGGCGACCTGGATGAGAATGCCCGGGATGGCGATCCGGATCTGGGTGCTTATGAAAAGTAACATGGAAAAGACCCGGCAAGAAGGGAACCAGAGCCCCGACCAATCGGAGGTCTACTTTCATGTAGGGCTCGGAAAAGTCGCCTCCACCTATCTCCAGTATAATTTTTTCCCTAAGCTCAAGGGGATCCGGTACATCCAAAGGACCCGCTACAAAAAGGCCCGGGAGATCATCCAACAAGGAGGTCATGACAGGTACCTCGTTTCCCGCGAATTCGACCGCCAGCTGGAAACGGAGGTGCGCAAATTCAGTGCCTCCTTTCCCAACGCTTACCCTATCATTCTTCTCCGGCGCAACGACAGCTGGATCGCTTCCCAATACCGGCGTCATGTAAAGAACGGCTTCCCCTTTACCTTCCGCGAATTCATCGATGTGGAGGAGAACAAGGGGTACTGGGACCACAAGGAGCTTGAATTTTTCCCCAAGATCCAAACCTTGGAGCGGTATTTTTCCCACCCTCCGCTGGTCCTGTTCCACGATGACCTGAAAGCCGACCCGGAAAAGTTCTTCGACCGACTGGCCGGCTACGTGGGAGCCACCTATGACATCAAAAGCATCAACCTATCTCCGAAGCACCGGTCCTACAATACACAACAACTCAAAGCCGTCCATGCGATAAGCCGAAACCTCCCTCTTCAAAAGGATTATGACAAAGGGAACCCGCTCTTGAATTCGATCCGCGGATTCGGGGTCAGGATGTTGCGGTATGTTGTGATGTTCGTGGCCCGTTGGTTACCGGCATCCTGGTTCCGGGAAGGGCCATTGGTCCCTCCGGAAGAACTGGAGAAGGTGCGGGCATGCACGGAGCAAGACTGGGAGAAGTGTGTGACGTATGCCCGGGAACAGGAATTTATCGCCCGATCATGACCGGCTCCGAAACAAGGAGGGTGCCTTCCTCCGAAATGCTCAATACATAAGCCCCTCCAGCCAGTGAATTGTAGGAGAACCGATGTTCTCCCCCGGCCGTTATCATCCTCTCCTGGTCAAGGACCACTTTACCGGTCACATCGATCAGGCGGATCCGGAGGGCTTTCCTTTTGCTGCTCATGACCCGCAGTTCTTTTGCAGTCCTGTTCTGATTCCATGAAAGAGCATCATCTTTCCTCTCCCTTTCTTCCTCTCCTACCACTTGCTGACAACTCACATGGGTGCCATTCTTCAATCTCAGAAAAGTCCCTCCGGCTCCTACCGCAAAACAACTGTCCGAATAAGGCTCACAGTCGATGTCGAACAATTCCTCAGTGGTCGGAGTAGGCATTTCCTCCCACAATTCTCCGGTATTGCAAGAATGAAGAATCTTTCCACTATCTCCACAGATCATGCATTTGTCCCTGGTCGGGCATACGATCGCGTTCAGGTCGGCATTCGTACCAGCGTTCTTCTGCTCCCAATTCGCCCCTCCATCCAAGGTTCTGAGAATTGTACCATCCTCCCCTATCGCATAACCGGTATCAGAAGTTGGAAAACAAATATGATTCAACTTTTCAGTGACCCCTGAGTTCTGAGCAAACCAGGTTTTCCCAGTATCGACCGTTTTCATGATAAGCCCATTGGCACCTGCTACATAGCCTGTATCTGGAGTAGGGAACCAGATTCCATAGAGATCTTCGGGCATAACCTGCCCGGGGAAAAAAGTAAGCGAGGTATTCTGAAAGTAAGAACTCTGGTTAGAAGAATCAAGGTCAGCGACACTTATGAAGACAGAATCCATT
Organism: uncultured Flavobacteriales bacterium; assembly: GCA_964489175.1. Classification (GTDB taxonomy): domain Bacteria; phylum Bacteroidota; class Bacteroidia; order Flavobacteriales_D; family CAYVSK01; genus CAZAYA01. The sequence continues at coordinate 7,236 of CAZAYA010000091.1, forward strand.
TTTCCCACAACAAAGCACTTCTGCTCCTCACCGTCGGTAAAGCAAAATAGATCACGGGGAGTTTTTGTGGTATCCAGTAAATAATTTGCATTAAATCCTATCCCGGATTGATCCGCTTGCCTGAATTGAAAGGCGAGTCCATTATAACTGGAAGAATTTCCTGCATAAATGGAATGCGAGAAAGGGGCTCCATAAACCCTTGTGCCAGCAAAAAAATGATGGGAAGAAGAAATCACCCCTCCATATTCTCCATCTCCTTCCATCACCATTACTTTCTGATTATCACACCCATTATAGTCTGTCCCGAATAAAAGAACCGATTCATTGGAATCTGGTCCGTGGGGCACCACTACATAAAAAGTATCTTGAGCGCATCCAGATACCGATAAGGAATGCCACTTTTGAGAATAGCCACAAGCAGCAGTAAGAAAAAACAGCCCTCCAAAAAGAACGGTTAAAAGGAAACGGAAAGAGGAAGTATTGCTATTCATAAATGAAACAAGATCAAGGTCCGATAATAACAGGTTCTGATATTTTTGGAATACCCTTCTCAGCAATGCTCAGCACATAAGCCCCACCAGCCAGTGAGTTGTAGGAGAACCGATGTTCTCCCCCGGCCGTTATCATCTTCTCCTGGTCAAGGACCACTTTGCCGGTCACATCGATCAGGCGGATCCGAAGGGCTTTCCTTTCGCTGCTCATGACCCGCAGTTCTTTCACGGATCGGTCCTGTCCCCAGGAAAGAAGGTCACTACCCACTCTGTTCTCTTTCTGGCCTGCCACCTGCTGGCAACTTACATGAGTACCGTTCTTCAACCGAAGGAAAGTACCTCCTGTTCCCACGGCAAAACAACTGTCTGAAGAAGGTTCGCAATCGATATCAAGTACGTCCTCGGTCGTCGGGGTCGGCATCACTTCCCAATATTCTCCGGTACTACAGGTTTTGATGATCTTTCCGTTATCGCCTGCGACAAAGCATTTGCTCTCCGTGGGGCAGACAATAGCATTGAGATCGGCACTGACCCCGGAATTTCTGACCTCCCAGGTCGTTCCCCCGTCCAGGGTCCGGAGAAGGGTCCCGTTCTCTCCTGCTGCATAGCCCGTGGTATTGGTCGGAAAACAGATGTGGTTCAGCCTTTCAGTAGTCCCGGAATTTTGGGTCGCCCAGGTTTGACCGCTATCGACGGACTTCATGATCAAACCATTGTCCCCGGCCACATAGCCAACAGATGGGTCGGAAAACCAAGTTCCGTAAAGAGGTTGAGGGGTTGTACCTACAGCAGACCAATTAAACCACCTTGGTCTATTTTTGGAAGTGTCGATCAAGACCTCGTTCACCCATATTTTATCTCGTCCCACAACATATCCTCGCCCATAGTCCCCATCCCAAAGGCAATAAATATCTTCAGGATACTTGAATCCAAACCCTCCAGCATTACCAACCCCTCTTTTATAACCAGCTGAATCAATATAAAAGGACCCCAAGAATCCTCCGGTCTGACCATACCCGACCATCACACCAACATTGGAAAAAGGAGCCTGGTAAACGCGGGAAGCAGCTTTGCTTACTTGAAACGTACTAAACGATGAACCGGCGAGGTTATCTCCCTCGTTCTCAAACACCCTGACCCGGGAACAGCTATCATTATCTGTTCCATGAAGGGATACATAATCATTGTTCATCCCCCCATGAGGAACAACTCCATAAAGGGTATCATTCTGACAAGCTGAAGAAAGGGAATGCCATACCTGTGTGGACCCCCAAAAAGGCACCCCCATCAGGAACAAGAACAAAAAAATTCGAACAGAATAAGAACGGGACATGAGGGTCATTTTTATGATCAAGCGCTATTCATTTATCACATCCAAAAATAAAATAATATCCGGTTTTCACCAACGAAAACCAAAGGGCGATAGAAAAAAGTCAGAAAAACTTGATGGAACACGCTCAATTCCCCTTTGAACACCTGGTCCTTGACCCGGATCACATAGAAGTAGGTCCCTTCCGGCACCTCCATACCAGCTGCGGTCCTTCCATCCCAGGTCTGAGCGCCATTGGAGCTTTCGAAAAGCATGCTTCCCCAGCGGTTGTAGATCGAAACTCCTGAGCAGCCGACCAGATCGGTCTTGATGTCGTCCTTACCCAGGCCGATGACGAAGCGTTCGTTCTTGCCATCTCCATTGGGGGTGATGACATTCGGAACATCGAGCGATACGTAGTCTTCAAAGTCCCCCACGGTCAGAGGAGCAACGGCCGTATCCGCGCACCCTCCGTTGAAGGCGATCAATCGAAGACCGGCCAGGGTACCCTGGCCGAATTCGAATCCATGGGTCGGGTGCTCCGCCGAAGACGTATCCCCGTCCCCAAACTGCCAGCGATAACGATCCGCCCCGGAACTCGAATTCTCGAATTCAGCTTCCAATCCGTTGCAATCGACAGTAAGCGAATAGTCGAAAGAAGCGACCGGTGGTGTTCCCTGGCTCACCTCCACAGAGTCGGTAGCTGTACATCCATTGGCATCGGTCACTTGAAGAACATAAGTGCCAGTCCCATTCGCCCCCGAAATGGTCGGGTTTTCGAGCGTGGCATCATCCAATTGAGAATTCGGAGACCATTGGTAAGAATAAGACCCGGTCCCGCCGGAAGCGACCGTATCCCCTCCTAAAGTGATGCCACTCGCATCGCATTGAGACACATCCGTTCCTGCATCAGCGACCAGTGGAGAGGGCTGGGTCACAGCGAAAGAAGAATCAACCGTACATCCATTGGTCGTATCCGTCAAAGTAACCGAATACTGGCCTCCCGCATCCACGGTTACCACCGATGAATCGCCGGTGGCAGAAGCGATATTCCCACCTCCCGAAATTTGCCAGTCCAATACGATATCTCCTGCCGGACCGGAACCACTCAGATCCAGGTCACCGGTACTGTTGAAGCAGGCCAATGCCTGAACAGCGCTAGCAGCAACAGAAGGAGAAGCGGTATCCAACACGACATTGAAGGTCGTATCGCTCGAACAATTATTGCTCGTGTCGGTAACGGAAACGATATAATCTCCAGCGGCATTCACGGTGATGATAGAGG
>CAZAYA010000092.1:0-10201 GCA_964489175.1 uncultured Flavobacteriales bacterium
AGGCAGGTTGGTCGATGATGCTTTCGAGGGAGGTATAACCGAGGGCCTTTCGGACACGCTCCAGCACTGGCTGGCCGGTCGCCCGGGCCTTATCGGCACCCTTCTTCAGATACCCTTCCACCTCATCGATGTGGTTCATGTAATGGGCAAAACGTTCACGTTCTTCCCCGAAACCGTCGCGTAAAGCTTCAAACAAGGCTTGTTTGGCATGGCCATAGCCATAGCCGCCTTTCTCGTAATTCTCCTTCATCTCGGCCACCTGCTCCTCGGAAGCCACCAGGCGGTAGAGCTGGAACACGTTGCAGCTTTCGGGGTCTTTGGGGTCCTCCACCCCTTTGCTGTCGGTCTCGATCTTCATCACCTGCTTGCGCAGCTTTTTGTCGGGGAGGAAGATGTTGATGAAGTTGTTGTAGGACTTGCTCATCTTGCGGCCGTCGATGCCGGGAACGGTCATCAACTGCTCATCGATCCGCGGCTCGGGCAGCTTGAGCAACTCCTGTTTGTAATGATGGTTCATCCGCTGGGCCATGTCGCGCGTCATCTCCAGGTGCTGCTTCTGGTCCTTGCCCACCGGCACCACATCGGCATCGAACAGGAGGATATCGGCCGCCATAAGGAGCGGATAGGTGAAGAGCCCGGCATTCACTTCCTTGAGGTTGTCCGCCTTGTCCTTGAACGAATGCGCCTTGGTGAGCATGGAATAGGAGGCGAAGCAACTCAGGTGCCAGGTCAGCTCGCACACTTCGGTAACATCGGATTGCCGGTAAAAAGCATTGTGTTCGGTGTCGAACCCGAAAGCCAGCCAGGCCGCAGCCACGCCCAGGGTGTTCTGCTTGCGGGTATCGGCCTCCCGCAGGGTAGTAAGGGAATGCAGGTCGGCGATGAAAATGAAAGCTTCGTTATCGGGCTCGTCCGCCATTTGCACGGCCGGACGGATCGCCCCGAGGATGTTCCCCAAATGGGGAACGCCTGTACTTTGCACGCCGGTGAGGATCCTTGCCATGAGCGTTCGCTTCAGGTATACGGGCCTTTCAGGTCCCTGTAAAAGTAGGGATTTTCCGATCGCTGACCACGAGGATGAAAGTCAGGGACCTGCTGGACAATTTGGTTAAATTTGGAGCATGAGCAGGCTCATGCTCCCTTTCCACTGGCTCTACAAGGGGTACCTGTTCCTGGTGCTCATCATCCCGCTCACCCTGCTGTACCCCTTTTTCCGGGTCTATCTGAACAAGCGGCAGTACCGAAAGGTGTTCCGGCTGAAACGCCGGGCTTCCCTTTTTTTCCAAAAGGCCGCTTGCTTCCCCGTGAAGATCGAGCGGAAAGGGGAATGGCCCGAAGGACCCTGCATTCTTTGCGCCAACCACACTTCCTACCTGGACATCATCCTGCTTTTCGTGGTAGAACCCCGTCCTTTCCTGTTCATCGGCAAGGAAGAGCTGCTCAACTGGCCTTACTTCAAGATCTTCTTCGAACACATGAACATTACGGTGGACCGCACCAGCAAACGCAGCTCCCACCGGGCCTTTATACGAGCCAGCCAGGAGTTGGACAAGGGCTGGGGGCTGGCCATCTTCCCTGAAGGGGGCATTCCAGACCACCCACCCCGCATGGCTCCTTTCAAGAACGGGGCTTTTAAACTGGCTATCCGCAAGCAAGTCCCCATCGTACCCATCACCTTCCTCGACAACTGGAAACGGTTACCGGAAGCAGGAAATTCCCTTTACCGCCCCGGGCCTTCCCGTATCATCGTACACGAACCGATCGAAACGGACGGGCTGGTTCCGAACGATATGGTAAATTTGCGGGACCGGGTCCATGAGACCATCCTGGCCCCTATGGTGGCCGAATACGGTGAAACCGCAGCACAAGCAACGGAAACCCATGACAGTTGACGATAATACGGTAGATTACCTGGCCAACCTGGCCAAACTGCAATTCAGCGGGGAGGACAAAGCCGCCATCCGCAAGGACCTTGAGAACGTGCTATCTTTGGTGGAAAAACTACAGGAAGTCGATACCGAAGGGGTGGAGCCCCTCATCCACATGACCGTGGAACAGAACGAACTTCGCGAGGACCAAGCCGTTGACGAACTCACCCAGGAGGAAGCCCTTTCCAACGCCCCGCAGAAGGATTCGGATTATATCAAGGTGCCGAAGTTCCTGCGTCAGGAGAAGTGATCAGGACAAGGGAGATGCCAAATGCCAAAAGGCAGATGGGGGGCAGATCGCCTAAATGAACTTCTTCCCTTACGGTCATACTTGTTGAACACCCATCTGGCATCTGCCCTCTGCCATTTCCCTTTCCAGAGGACCATGATAAGTCGAATTCAATAGCAGAGGTTGCTATGCACTCCCCAACGACGTCTTTTGGTGGGTGATAAGTACTACCAAGGCAGGCAAAAGGCAGAAGGGGGACCCCATCTGGCATCTGCCCTCTGCCATTTCCCTCCTCTAACAATACTCATCGAACGCCGCCTTCAGGTTCTCGGCGATCGCTTCGGCGGGCTGGCCTTCGATGTGATGGCGTTCGAGGAAATGAACGAGCTTGCCGTTCTGGAAAAGAGCAATAGAAGGTGAAGACGGAGGGTAGGGCAGCATGTATTTGCGCGCCTGTTCCACAGCATCCTTATCCACTCCCGCAAAGACCGTAGCAAGATGATCCGGGGCCTTTTCCTGTTCCAGGGCCATCTTCACTCCCGGGCGGGCATTGCCGGCGGCACAGCCGCAAACGGAGTTCACGACCATCAGAAGGGTGCCATCTTCGGCTTCCTTCATGATATTATCGACGGCCTCGGAAGATACGATATCGCGGAAGCCCTCTCCGGTGAGGTCTTCCTTCATGGGGGCTACAAGTTCAGCAGGATACATAAGGGTTGGCTTTGTTAATGGAAATTGAAAGATACAAGATCGGTCGGGTTGTGGAACAAGGAAAGGGGTGGGTTGGTTCGAAATTGAGCTAAAAGGCAAGGGAGGAACGAAGGGCCAATGTTACCGGTTCTGTGCAGAAACTATGTCATTTTCTTGGCCTTTTTGTTCTTCAGCGCTTCCATGGCCTTTTGAAAGACCTGGTCCTCCTTCAGGATGATAGGATAATACCCTTCTTCGTTCCAGATGTTCCTTCCGATCAGTGCTTTTAAGCGGGTTTTGATCTTTTGGCGGGAACGGGCGAACTGACCGGGGGAAGGCTTCAGTCCTTCTTTTTCAGCATAGGCTACCAATTTCCGTAGGAGTTCCTCGCCCACTTCAAATCGCTTTCTGAACGCTTTCCCATTCTCAAAAGTGTTCAATGTTTCCCGGTGGCTGTCAGCATGGTCGAAGGCGAATTGGGCCAGGATCCCTTGATAAACGAGGGAGGAAAAGTAATCCGAAGCATAGGAAGTATCGATGGGGACGAAGACGTCCGGCATGATCCCTCCTCCCCCATAGACCACTTTCCCCTTTTCGGTCTTGTAGCGGAGGGAGTCCGGGAAGTCTATGCTGTCAGGGTGCTGCAATTCCCCCTGGGAGAGGCGTTCGATCACCTCATGATCATAGTCGACTTCCTCGCCATAGGGTTTTTGGATACAGCGTCCTGTGGGGGTATGGTAACGTGCTACGGTCAGCCGAAGCGCTCCACCATCACTCAGACGCACTTGTTCCTGGACCAAGCCTTTGCCAAAAGAGCGTCTTCCGATGATCATGCCGCGGTCATTGTCCTGCAGTGCTCCGGCAACGATCTCGCTGGCTGATGCAGAACCCTGGTCGATCAGGACCGTTACCCTGATATCGTGAAGTTCGCCTTTGGAAGAGGCATGGTACTCCCTTCTGGGGTGTGCCCTTCCTTCGGTATAAACGATCATTTCCCCTTTTTCCAGGAATTCGTCGGCCAGGTCGATCGCGGCTTTGAGATAACCACCCCCGTTCCCCCGGAGGTCGAGGATCATATTTTGCATGCCCTTTTCCAGTAAGGGCTTTGCTTTGTTCAGGAATTCCTGGTGCGTGTTCTTGGCAAAGCGGCTGACCTTGATGTAACCCGTACTCTCGTTCACCATGAAGCCGATATCCACGCTGTGGATCGGGATCTTGCCCCGGGTGATGTTGAATTGCAGCGTTTCATCCGAAGTTTTCCTGTAAATGGTCACCCGGACCTGAGTGCCGCTTTCCCCTCGCAAAAGGTCGATCACATCTCGGTTTTGGATGCCGGTGCCGGCCACCTTTTCACCTTCCACTTTGATGATACGGTCTCCGGGAAGGATCCCCAGCGCTTCTGAAGGTCCTCCGGGTACCGGACTGACCACTACGATCGTGTCGTTCTGGATCATGAATTGAACGCCGATCCCGTCGAAATTGCCTTCCAGAGGCTCGGTCACTCGCTTCAACTCTTTCGGGGGGATGTAATAGGAATGGGGGTCGAGGGACTTGAGCACATGTCCGATCGCTTTACGACTCAGCTTTTCGGTGTTCACCGTATCCACATACTCTTTTCCGATGAGTCTCAAGACTTGCTGGAACTGAGCTTTTTCGTCAGGGCTGGACCTGAACAGGGTCTGGCGAGCAGGTTCGGACCCATCTTCAAGGTATGTTCCGATCCAGATACCGGCCACCAGTGCGATGGAGATAAAGAGAGGGGTGATGATGGCCAGGAAACGGTTATTGTGTTGAGGCATAGGATCGGATGTGGATCCCGCAAAGTAAAGAAGAGTCTGAGGAATAACGACCAGGGGGTGGACAATGGCCTGGCAGGTCACCGGCTGGAATAATTCTTGCCAAAAAACTGGTCCAATTCCAGAAAGGCCTTATTATTGTTTCAATATAAACCCCTAAATATCAATTATCGCCATGAGAACACTATTGATGAGTACTTTTCTTGTTCTGCTCTCAGGGATGGTGACCCCTTTGGAGGCTCAGGATGAAAATGTGGATCCCGGGCATGAGAACCACTTTTTTACTCCGGCGCCTATCGAGACCGATCAGTATAAGATCACCTTTGAACAGCCTCATGCTCAGTTGGGATTTATTCAGGTAAAGATCACGATCGAAAATAAAATGAAAGATTACCTGAGGGTGGATCCCAAAGCTTTTACTTTTCACGTGAACGGAAAGGAACTGCATCCAGGGGGCAAGGCCTTTTTCATTTTGCCCAAGGAGGATGATGCGAAGCGGTTAAAAATGTCAAAAGAAGGGGAAAACCTTCATGTCAGGGAATTTTCACTTGATGTCAGTGGTTTATCCAGGGTTCCCCTGGAAGGAAAGGTTCACAAGGCCGAACCTTTCAAGTTGCCTCCGGCCACCAATGAGGTTGAAGCAGGCGATTACTCCTGCACGCTTCAGGACCTGGAGAAAGAGACCGATATCACGGAAGCCACTTTTTCCTGTAAGTTCATGGCGAAGGAGGAAAGTGTCGGTCTGATCGATCATCGCAAGATCTCTGTGAAAACAGAGGATGGGGAAGAATTCGCTAACAAATACAGCCGGGGGATCGGCAAGTTGTTCAATAAGGATCCTCGTAAGATCATCCAGGATGGGGAACGGTTCGACCTGCAGATGGAATTCGAGATACCGGCCAAGGTGGTGGATATGCAGTTCGCTACGCTCTTCATCCAGTGGAACGATGTTTTCGTTGGATCATCACCTGAACCGCTGAAGGTGCAGAAGGTGGATTTCAAGCTGGATGAAAGGAAAACGAAGGAAGAGAATTGAAGAGTAGTATCGATGCTTACCCCTTATAAAAAGGCTGCTCTAATAGAGCAGCCTTTTTGTTTTGGTTTTGGTGGATGTGAAAAGGAAAATTACTCGTCGCCGCTGCTTCTGTTGTCCCCTTTTTTAACCTTCTTCCCGTCACTGCTGAATTCCATGTTCATGGAGGAAATGCTGCCCATGCTGGAAATTTAGCCCCTTACATCGTGGATAGGTGGGAGCAATGAACCAAACATAAGGATAGGTTCCCAATACTACTTGGGGCCTTTTTTGTCTTCAGCCCAGCGTCCAGCGATATCCTTGTATTCTACGGGCTCTTCATATTCAAAACTCGAGGGTACTTTGTAAGTTCCCCTTTCTTGCTCATGACAATTTCATGACAAAAATGCCGGGAGTCCTTCGCATCTTTGTAATGCAGAGCATTGCAACAGAAGAGCTCTGAGCATGGATAAACTGAAGGTCATAGCGCTCACCCACAACCATTTGGACCTTTCCCTCATCGGGAATTTCCACCTTAGTGAAGAGGAAGAAGCAGACCGCCTTCCTGCATTCAGGGAAGCGATGGAGTTGGAGGAATTGATGTTCCTCGCTACCTGCAATCGTGTGGAATTCATTTTCACTTCCGAACAGCATCTCGATGCTCCTTTCATCGAGCGCTTTCTTTCCACCTTTGCCCCCAATGCTTCTTCCCGGGTGATCGACCGGGCTGTGAAAGGAGTGGAATACCACGAGGGAGAAGGAGCCGTGGCGCATTTGTTCAATGTGACGTCTTCTCTGGATTCTATGGTGGTGGGAGAACGGGAGATCATCACCCAGGTGCGGAATGCTTATGAAAGGAATCGGAAATTGGGCCTGACCGGGGAGTTGCTGCGGCTTCTTCTCAACCGGACGATCAAAGTGGCCAAGCAGATCTACACCGAGACCCACATCTCCCGTCGTCCTGTTTCCGTTGTTTCCCTGGCCTATCATAAGCTTCGTGAGCTTGAACTGGGGGGAGATACACGGTTCCTCCTGGTAGGAGCTGGTAAGACCATCCGGAACATGACCCGTTTCCTCCAAAAACATGGGTTCTCTGAATTGTCCGTTTATAACAGAACGATCGAAAATGCCCGTGAAGTAGCTGCTATAGCAGGAGGAGAAGCTCATGCCCTCGAAGATATCGGTGGTCATGATAAGGGCTTCGATGTGCTGATCACCTGCACCGGGGCAAGCGATCCGGTCATTACAACGGAGTTGTATCAGAAACTGCTCAACGGAGAACAGGATAAAAAGGTTCTTGTGGACCTGGCCCTGCCTTTCGATCTGGCTCCCTCGATCTCTGAGCAATTCCCGGTCCATTTTATCGCCATCGAGGATCTTCGGCGGATCGCGGAACGCAATAAGCAGGCAAGAGAGAAGGAACTCGTCCATTGCCGGGAGATCATCGCTGCCAACATCGAAGCATTCCGGGAGAATCACCGTGAAAGGGAGGTTGAATTGGCTATGCGGGATGTCCCGAAAAAGGTCAAAGAGATCCGGCGAACAGCGGTCGATAATGTTTTTGCTCAGGATATCGGGAACCTGGATAAAGGTTCCCGTGAGGTATTGGAGAAAGTACTCGACCATCTCGAACGGAAATACATCAGTGTTCCGATGAAGATGGCCAAGGAGGTGATGCTCAAGAAGGAAGGAGATCCTCCTGAATAGTCCTGCATATCCTTTTCTTGAGAACTCTGAGAAGTTCTTTATCTTCCGGCCTTTGTGGAACGTACCATTACCATAGGCACCCGGGGCAGCGACCTGGCCCTCTGGCAGGCTGAATTCGTGCGGCAGGAACTGGAGCAGGCCGGATGTTCCTCTTCCATTCAAGTGATCAATACCCAGGGGGACCAGGATCAGACTTCCTCTTTTGCTTCCATGCCGGGCAGCGGTTTTTTCACCAAAGCGATCGAGGAAGCTTTGCTGAATGGCCATATCGATGTGGCCGTTCATTCTCATAAGGACCTGGAAACTCAGGGAACACCAGGGCTTTCCGTGACAGCGGTGCCTGAACGCTACGCACCCTCCGACCTGCTTTTGATCCTTCCAGATGCGGTTGATAAGGAGCAGCCCCTGGCCTTAAAAGAAGGGGCGCATGTCGGGACCGCTTCTCCCAGAAGGCGATCTCAATTACTGGCTTTCCGTCCTGATGGGAAAGTGAGCGATCTCAGAGGTAACCTTCCCACCCGGTTGAACAAACTCCGGGAAGGGCAATATGACGCCATTCTGCTCGCCAAGGCCGGAGTGGAACGATTGGGGATGGATCTTTCCGAATTCCATGTCCTCACCCTCGATCCGGCCAAATTCATTCCCGCACCGGCCCAGGGAGCTCTGGCCCTGCAAGTTCGCGAAGATGACGAGGAGCTTCGGCAGGTTCTGGAAGCGGTTCATGATAAGAACGGCCATCCATGTGTTGCTACGGAAAGAGAGGTCCTTCGCCTGTTCCGCGGCGGATGCCAATTACCGGTGGGGGTCCATTGCCGGGAAGAAAAGGACGGGTTCCATGTATGGGCTTCCGCTGCCGCTGAAGCGGATCATTTCCCCAAGAGATTACACTTGTCGGCTTCTGACCCTGCTGAATTACCTGCTAAGGTCGTTGAGCGGCTGCGGGAGGACCGTTCGTGTTCTGTTCTGATCACGCGGGAAGTGGAGAAGGAGGAATATTTGTACAGAGCGTTGGAAGCTCAGGGGAACGAAGTTCATGCCCAAAGCCTTATCAGGACCCAGTCCCTCCGCCTGCCTCAAAAAGAGATCCAGGCTGACTGGATCTTCTTTTCCAGCAAGAACGGGGTAGCCCATTTCTTCCGGCAGGAACCCGAGATCCCGGAAGGTGTGAAGTTCGGGGCCATCGGGGAAGGCACGGCGGCTTATTTGCGGCAGTCCCGGGGGATCGGTCCTGCGTTCACCGGAATGCAGAAGGATACGTCGGAAGTCGCCCGGGCTTTCCTGAAGCAAATACAGCAAGACCAGGAACATCCGCGTGTTGTCTTTCCCATTTCGAAGCGATCCGCCCGGACGGTCCAAAAAATGTTACGGGAGACTTCTGTCGAGATCATGGACCTTCCTGTATACGATACCATCGAGAAAAAAGGGGTCATCCTCCCCGATACCGATGTGGTGATCTTCACCAGCCCTTCCAATGTACGGGCTTATTTCTCTTCCAAACCTATCCGTAAAGGACAAAAGGTGGTCGCTATCGGAAAAACGACTGCCAGGGAACTGGAAGAACATGGACTGGAAAATATCCAGGTAGCCTACACCCCTTCCCAACTGGGTTTGGTGGATGCATTCTATTCTCTTTGAGGGATCAAGGTGCTGAAAAGATCGTTTTCGTTCGATCAAGATCTGTTATTATTGTTGTAACAACGATCGGATTTTTTCCCGAATAAGATCTTGATATTATGCTCAAACGTTTATCCCTTCTTTTGCCACTGTTCATGATCGCTTTGCTGATCGTAGAGGGGCTCAAAAACGAAGCCAGCACACGCAATGCGGGAGTGCCATCGGGAGGTTATACCGGTTCTCCTGCTGATGGGGTTACTTGCGGGAATTCCAATTGCCATAATGTTTCTCCCACCTCCAAATCGGGATGGATCACTTCCGATATCCCTTCCAGTGGCTATGTTCCCGGGCAGACTTATACCATTACGGCCAATCCTGTGAAAAGTGGGATCAACAAGTTTGGTTTCGAGGTCACCGCAGAGGATAACAGCCAGAACAAGGTCGGCAACATCATCATCACCAACACCACCGAAACCCAGACCCGAAACAGCGGGACCAGTATCACCCATACCGGTTCCGGCACATCCGGCAGCGGCTCAAAGTCCTGGTCGTTCGATTGGACTGCTCCTTCCTCCGGGACGGGGGACGTCACTTTTTACGGTGCGTTCAATGCGACCAATGGGAATAATCAACCAACAGGAGATGAGATCTTCACTTCTTCCCTTACCGTTCAGGAAGATGTGACCACCTCGGTCGCTGCAATTGCGAACAAAGCTCAGGAGCTTTCCCTGAAGGTTTTCCCGAATCCCGCTGACGGTCCGGTAAACCTGATCTATCAGGCTCCGTCTGTGGAGAAGGTGCGGATCGCCGTGCTCAATTCCTCCGGCCAATTGGTCAGGGAAGAATTCCTCCCGGCCGGGAAAGGGAATGCCCGGCATCGGATCGACCTTGGAGGAATGGCTTCAGGGAGCTATTACTTGCAGATGGAACAGGGAGAGAGCAGCACGCTCCAACCGTTTTTCCTTAGGCCCTGAACCCTACTTCTGGTAGGCGTTCTTAAAGGAAGGTATGCCGGTCACTTCATTCCCGGTGATCAGGAGGTGGATGTCATGGGTGCCTTCATAAGTGATGACCGATTCCAGGTTCATCATATGCCGCATGATAGGGTATTCGTTCGTAATACCCATTCCCCCGTGGATCTGGCGGGCTTCCCGGGCGATGTTCAGTGCCATTTCCACGTTGTTCCGCTTGGCCATGGAGATCTGGGCCGGCGTTGCCTTTCCTT
>CAZAYA010000093.1:0-10192 GCA_964489175.1 uncultured Flavobacteriales bacterium
TGGGACATACCTCTTTATTCTTTTCAACCCTTGATCGGCATTACAAAGTATTAAGCCTGCCTGTCGGCAGACAGATACAAAGACAAGGCCTGTAGCTGAGGTGATGCATATGACCAGCATAGAAGTGTTATCCACAACGGCTGAACCTAAAGGTCTTAATACTTAATACTTGGTACCATCAAACACCTTGCCCCATCACACAAAATCGCTACCTTTGTGATCTTTCCAAAGAAAGCGACCTTGTTCCGGTGTTAAAAGGGTCTATGTGCAACATCTTTCGTTCGAAGCCGGATAGAAGCGGAATACAAACCCAAAGCCATCATGGCTGAAGAAGGAAAACAACAACAGGAAGAAAAGCAGGAAGCTAAAGCTTCCGAAGAAAAGAAGGCTGCAGCGAAAACCCAGACCGCTGCAAAAGTTGAAAAGAAAAAAGAAGAGAAACAACAGGAGGAATCGGGAGTAGAAGAAAAGAAGAAGAAAGAGGCCGAAGTTCAGGAACCGGTTTATGCGACAGGGTTCGCCAGAGCCGCTCATAATCTTAGTGAACCGAAGGAAGCATTCGACTGGTCCGGAAATTCTGAAAAGGAAGACGACTATTCCCCGGAAGAGCGTCAGGAACTCGAAAACCTTTACGAGGGGACGCTTGCTGAGATCGATGAAAAGGAGGTCGTTACGGGGAAGGTCGTGGCCTTGAACAAACGCGAGGTCGTTGTCAATATCGGATACAAGTCCGAAGGTGTTATCTCCCGTTCAGAATTTCGCTATAACCCTGATCTCCAGGTTGGGGATGAGGTGGATGTCTTCGTTGAAAAGCAAGAAGATAAAGAAGGGCAGCTGATCCTTTCCCATAAAAAGGCTCGTGTTCATAAAGCTTGGGAGAAGGTCAACAATGCCATGGAGAACGATGAGATCATCAACGGAAAGGTCAAGTGCCGTACCAAAGGTGGTCTGATCGCTGATATTTTTGGTATAGAGGCTTTCGTTCCCGGATCTCAGATCGATGTGAAGCCCATTCACGATTACGACCAGTTCGTGGGCAAGGAGATGGAATTCAAAGTGGTGAAGATCAACAAGGAGTTCAAGAACGTTGTGGTCTCCCATAAAGCGCTTATCGAAGCTGAGCTGGAAGAACAGAAGAAGAAGATCATCCAGGGGCTCGAGAAAGGACAGGTACTGGAAGGGACCGTCAAAAACATCACTTCCTACGGGGTCTTCATCGATCTTGGTGGTGTCGATGGTTTGGTCCACATCACCGATCTTTCCTGGGGCCGTATCAACCACCCTGAAGAAGTGGTGGAATTGGGTGATAAGGTGAACGTTGTGATCCTTGATTTCGACGACGATAAGAAACGCATTGCCCTGGGCATCAAGCAACTTTCTGATCATCCGTGGGATAAGCTGGACGAGAACCTCAAGGTGGGTGACCGTGTGAAAGGAAAAGTGGTGGTCATGGCTGACTATGGGGCTTTCGTGGAAGTAGCGCCCGGTGTGGAAGGCCTGATCCATGTTTCCGAGATGTCCTGGTCGCAGCACCTTCGCAGTGCTCAGGATTTCCTGAAAGTAGGAGATGAAGTGGAAGCTGAGATCTTGACCCTCGACCGTGAAGACCGGAAAATGTCCCTTGGCATGAAGCAGCTCATGGAAGATCCCTGGGAGAACATTGAGAGCAAGTATCCGGTGGACTCCAAACACAAGGGGGTCATACGGAACTTCACCAACTTCGGGGTCTTTGTAGAGCTCGAAGAAGGGATCGATGGGTTGGTCCATATCTCCGACCTCTCCTGGTCCAAGAAGATCAAGCATCCTTCCGAGTTCTGTAATGTTGGCGATGAAATGGAAGTGATCGTACTGGAGATCGACAAAGAAGAACGGAAACTGAGTCTTGGACATAAGCAGCTTGAGGAAAATCCGTGGGATGTTTTCGAAACTGTGTTCACCGTTGATTCAGTGCACAAGGGAACCATCACCGAAGTAGGCGATAAGTTCGCTACGGTCGTACTTCCTTATGGGGTGGAAGCTTCCTGCCCGGTCAAGCATCTCCGGAAAGAGAACGGGGAAACAGCTAAGGTGGAGGAAGAACTTGATTTCAAAATACTCGAGTTCAACAAGCGAAGCAAAAAGATCGTTGTCTCTCACACCCGTACCTTCGAGCAAGGAGAAGGTCCCGATAATGAGAAACAGCCGCCGAAGAAGAAAAAGACCAAGGGTAAAGCGACTAGTCGCGCGGTCAATCAGGTCAATAAGAACCTTGAGAAAACCACCCTTGGTGACCTTGATGCCTTGTCTGATCTCAAGAGTGACATGGAGAAGGATGACAGCGGCAGCTCCAAGGGATCCGGAAAAGGCAAGTCCGAAGGAGGAGACAGTGAAAACGAAGAGGAAGAAAAATCGTAAGCCTTTTCCGCTTTCCAACCGAAAAAAGCCTCTCCGTTCAGGAGGGGCTTTTTTTTCGTTCAGGGGATAGCGTCCGGGAAAACCCCGTGCTTCTTCTATATTTGTACTTTAAGGATCATGGAACCCGTCACGATACTTTCCCGGAAGCATTTCGAGCTGACCCTTGAACGTCTTTGTTATCAGGTGATCGAAGCCCATGATGACCTCTCCGGTTCCGTTATCCTGGGCATTCAACCCAGAGGCATTTACCTGGCTGAACGGATGCAGGACCTGCTCAGCAAGATCCTTGGTAAAGAGGACATCCCTTTCGGAACCCTGGACATCACCTTTTTCCGGGATGACATACGCCAGAAGGAGGAACCACTCATCCCCAGCGCCACTGATATCGATCTTTCCATTGAGAATAAGAAAGTGATCCTGGTGGATGATGTGCTCTTTACCGGTCGTACCATACGGGCGGCCCTGGATGCTATGCTGGCTTATGGCCGCCCCGATCATGTGGAATTGCTTGTGTTGGTGGACCGCCGTTTTCGTCGGCAGTTGCCTATAGAGCCGAATTATACCGGTATCACTGTGGATACCATCGAAGAAGAACGGGTACAGGTGGATTGGAAAGAGGCCGGAGAAGAAGACCAGGTTCTTCTATTCACCCCAGAACCGCCTCTATGAGCAGTAAACTGAGTACCGATCATCTGTTGGGCATTGCGCCGCTTACAATGGAGGATATCGAACTGATCTTCCGGACGGCTGATAATTTCAAAGAGGTGCTCGGACGCCCGATCAAGAAAGTGCCCTCCCTGCGCGACGTGACCATTGCCAATCTTTTCTTCGAGAATTCCACCCGGACCAAACTTTCTTTTGAATTGGCAGAAAAGCGGCTTTCTGCTGATGTGGTGAATTTTTCCGCCTCGTCTTCATCCGTGAACAAAGGAGAGACCCTTATCGATACCGTAAACAATATCCTGGCCATGAAGGTGGACATGGTGGTCATGCGTCACCCTGACCCTGGAGCGGCTGTATTCCTGTCGAAGAACGTACACTCCAGGATCATCAATGCGGGGGATGGCACCCATGAACATCCTACACAGGCCTTGCTGGATGCTTTTTCTATTCGGGAAGCCCTGGGAGCGGTGAAGGGGAAAAAAGTGGTCATCGTAGGGGATATTCTCCATTCCCGGGTGGCTTTGTCCAATATCTTCTGTCTTCAGAAATTGGGGGCGGAGGTCATGGTGTGCGGACCAGCCACGCTTATGCCCAGGTACATACGCTCCCTTGGAGTAAAAGTGGAACACGACCTCCGGGCAGCCTTGAACTGGTGTGATGTGGCGAATGTGCTTCGCGTTCAACTGGAACGGCAGGAAGCTCCTGCCGGATATGGTGGAGGACAAAAGAGCAAGGCGGTCTTTTTCCCTTCCCTTCGTGAATATGCGATGATGTACCAGGTGGACAGGGAATTGCTGGACACCCTGGACAAGCCCGTCACGATCATGCACCCCGGTCCCATCAACCGGGGGGTGGAACTGAGCAGCGATGTGGCAGATGCCGAGAACTCCATCATCCTTGACCAGGTAGAGAACGGAGTGGCTGTCAGAATGGCGGTATTGTACCTACTAGCCGGAGGCATAGAGAGAGAGGCTTGATTTTATTACCTTTGCAGGAAGAGCGCTGCCCATGAATTTCGAGATAGAGAACAAGGATAAGTATACGCTTGTCAGCATCCAGGTGGCGAAACTGGACTCCACTGTGGCTCCGGACCTTAAGTCCGAGCTCGTTTTTTTGAACAAACAGGGTGTCCGGAACATCGTTCTGGACCTTGGCAAGACGAAGTACTGCGACTCTTCCGGGTTGAGTGCCATTTTGGTGGCCAATCGGCTTTGCAAGGAAGAAGGAGGGACCCTTGTACTGGCTGCTCTTCAGGATGCTGTCCAAAAACTCATCTCGATCTCTCAGCTCGAATCCGTACTCAACATCACACCCACGGTAGAGGAAGCGGTCGATTACTTGTACATGGAAGAAGTGCAGCGGGAGTTGAGGGATGGAGACCAATAAACCGCTATGATGGAACGTTCTGCTTCTTTTCTTTGCTTGTTCTTGCTTTTGATCGCTACACCGGGGCTTGTCCGGGGGCAGAACTGTGAACCTGATCCGGCGGTGACTACGGCTGGTTTTCATCCAGATACCTCCGAAGGGTTTGATGACGCTATTGTTGGGCAGTCCTATGAGCAGCTTGTAACGGTCAAGTTTCCTACGGATACAACGATACAAGGTTTTTCCGTTACGATCGACAGTGCTTCCCTTGACAGCATCAAAGGTCTTCCTCCCGGGTTCTATTTTCTCTGTGAGCCTCAGGATTCCATGTATCCCAGTGGAGTGAAGAACTGTTTCAAGATATTTGGAAATCCAAGTACCGGTGATGAAGGGAATTATCCGCTCACTTTTCACGTAATGGGTTATATCCAGGGCGGAACTAAATCTTTCACCTACGATGGCTATGAGATCCTTGTAAAACAGCCTGTAGGGGTTCAGGAATACCGGTCTTCACCGGACAAGATCGGCAAGAACCGTCCGAATCCCTTCTCGGAGCGAACGATCATCGAGCATTCCCTGGGAAGTGACCTTCGGAAAGAAGACCTCAGGGTGATCAATGTTCTTGGAGAAGAGGTGTCTCCGGGGCAGTATGAATTGAAGATCACAGAAGAGGAGGTCATATTCAGCCCCGGTGATATGAAGCCCGGCATTTACCTCTACTCCCTGAAGGATCATGGCATTACCCGGCGGATGATCCTGCGTTAGCATTCCCGGAGGTGAGTTCAGGACGGATCCTCGTATCTTCCGTATTTTCTTTGTTCATGAAATTCGAACTGACCATTCTGGGATGTGGTTCTGCTACTCCCACGCTGGCCCGCCACCCAACAGCCCAGTTGCTCAATATCCAGGAAAAGTATTTTCTTGTTGATTGCGGGGAAGGTACCCAGCTGCAACTCCGGCGTTACAAAGTCAGGTTCCAGCGGATCGAAAGGATCTTCATCAGCCACCTCCATGGCGATCACTACCTGGGTTTGATAGGTCTCATTTCCACGCTCCACCTGCTGGGCAGGACCAAGGAGTTACATCTCCACGGCCCACCCCCCTTACAGGAGATCATCGAGGGTCACTTGCTTCACTCCGGGACCTACCTGCGTTTTCCATTGCATTTTCACCCATTGGAGAAAGAGGGAGTGGTCCATGAGGATAACGTTCTGAGGATCGAGACCATTAGACTGGATCACCGGATTCCTTGCTGGGGGTTCTTGTTCCGGGAGAAACCGAAAAAGCGGAACATCCGGAAAGATAAGATCGCAGAATATGGTCTGACGATCCCTGAGATCAGGAATATCAAGGAAGGAGCGGGACATAAGGACCAAAGTGGCCGGCTCGTCCCCAATGAAGAACTGACCCTTCCTCCTCCCCGGGCCTGTGGTTATGCCTTTTGCTCAGATACTCGTTATGACGAAGAACTTCCGGAAAAGCTCCGGGATATCGATGTTCTTTATCATGAAGCTACTTTCCTCAAAGAGCTGGAAGAAAGAGCCCGGGAAACGTATCATTCTACTGCAGGTCAGGCTGGAAAGGTGGCGAAGGAAGCCGGCGTTAGACGTTTGATCCTGGGGCATTACAGTGCCCGTTACAGGGATACCGGTCCTTTCCTTGAAGAGGCACGGGAATGTTTTCCTCGTAGTGAACTGGCCTGGGATGGAAAGGTTATCAGGGTGGATGAGGAATAACTTCCCGGCCAGGGTTGAAGGATCTTCCAGAGTTGCTTACATTTGAATAATTTAAAATCAATCTAAATAACTTTCCCATGAGTCGGGTGAAGGTGCTTTTGGCAGATAGCAACGAGTTGATCAGGTCAGGTCTGAGGGCCATTTTCGAGAAGCGGGAGGAAATGGAAGTAGTAGGAGAAACGCAGACCGGGGAAGAATTGAAAATGTTCATTCGGAACAACGAGGTCGATGTGGTGGTGATCGACCATACGGCAGAAGGCCTTTCCATCGATGTGATCCCTGCCTTGTTGCAGGAATATCCTTCCCTGAAATTCGTGGCCGTTACCTTCGACAGGTCTGGATTGGCGATCAGGACCGCTTTGCGTTCAGGGATCCTGAGCTATGTGAAAAAAGATTGCAGTGCGAACGAGATCGTGGAATCCGTTCTGGATACGGCCCACGGGAAACGGTTCTTTTGTGGTAAGATCCTGGAGGTGATCGCGAAAAGTGCCATCGATGTGGAGGACATTGAAAGAGAGGAATTGGATTGTACCGCAGTGACGCTTTCCCAAAGGGAGATGGAGATCATACGGTTGATCGCTGAAGGATTTACCAATGCCCAGATCGCGGAACAGCTTTTCCTGAGCGATCACACAGTGACTACCCACCGCAAGAACATCATGAAAAAGCTCGGTGTGAAGAATACGGCCGGGATCGTTATGTATGCCGTAAAAACTGAGCTGATCAGCCCGAACCGCTTCCTTTTCCCTTCGGAGGAATAGCGTTCAGCCCTTGCTTTTTCCTGCAGCTGACGTTTTGAGTTCCCGGTTCCCTGGCAATTATCGGAGCGATCACTAAGGGATTGATCGTATTTAATCGTATACTTGTGTAAACATCTCTTGTTGTCAAGAGAATTTTTATTTTGCTCAAGTCTGAACGATCACAGCGAGACCGATCCATGAGCGAGAAGATCAGGGTTCTGATCGTTGATGACCATAAGTTGGTCAAAGACGGTATTAGATCAGTTTTTTCATCGAACGACCGCATCCAGGTGGTGGGTGATCTGGCTGAAGGGGAAACGACGGTTCCTTTTCTGAGGCGGAAAGAAACGGATGTTGTTTTGATGGACATCAATCTGCCGGGTATGAACGGGATCGATGTGACCCGCCGGGTGGTGGAGGAGTTTGACGGAGCAGTCCGGGTGGTAGCATTGAGCATGTACAACGAAGAGGCTTATATCCGCAGAATGCTGGCTGCCGGAGCGGTCGGATATGTGTTGAAAAGTGCGGATATCCATGAATTGATGGAAGCGATAGAATGTGCGTATGCAGGAGACAATTATTACAGCAGCGAGGTGACCTCCACGATGATGGCTCGTTTTGTAAAAGGGGAACAACGCCGGAAGGGAAGGAAGGTTCCGGTCGCTTCGGTGGATGCCCTGACCAAGCGGGAAGTATGTGTGTTGAAACTCATTGCGGAGGAGCTTACGAACCATGAGATCGCTGGTCGCTTGTCGATCAGCTCCCGAACGGTGGATACCCACCGGCGCAACCTGTTGCAAAAACTAGGGCTGAAGAATACCGCCGGTCTCGTTAAATTCGCCCTTCAGAACGAGTTGGTGGAATATTAAGTGGCACAGATCGTACAGGGGTGTTGTCCCTGTTCTTCCCCGATCCCTTTTGTGTAGACTTGCTTTCCCTTTGAGTTATAGCGAAAGATGGTGATGCCTTTGCACCCTTCTTCCCAGGCTTTCTGGTAGGCGTGCTCCACATCTTTTTCTGAAGCTTCTTCTGGAAGGTTGATGGTCTTGGAGACCGCATTGTCCGTGTATTGCTGAAAAGCGACCTGATGATCGATGTGGGTTTCGTAAGGGATCTCAAGAGCCGTTTGGAACAATGCACGACTTTCATCGGAGATGTCTATCCCTTCCAGTGTTCCGGAACGGCTGATCTTGTTCAGGTTTTCCGGTGTGTTCAGTCCTTTTTCTTCCAGGTATGCCAGCAGCAAGGGGTCGAATTCGGATAACCGGTCATCGTCGAGCACATGATTTCTCTCATAGGCCAGGGCGAATAAGGGCTCGATAGAAGGGAGGGTGCCGGCTATGGTTGAGATCGTACCGGTCGGAGCAATAGAGAGCCGGGTAGCGTTCCGGATCGGCTCGTCCGGGTAATAGATGCTTTGCTTCCAGTTCCTGAAAGGGCCTCTTTCCTGCGCCAGTTGCCTGGATGCTTTATCACTCTCTTCCCGAATGAACTGCATCAGCTTTTCTGCCAGGGAAAGGGCTTCTGCTGAGGCGTAAGGGAGGCGTGATCTGATCAGGAGCGAGGCCCACCCCATTACGCCCAGGCCGATCTTGCGGTTCCCCCGGGCCATCCTTGCCATTTCCGGGAGTATATAATGGTTCACATCGATCACATTGTCGAGGAAACGTACGGCCGTATGCACGGCTTCTTTCAATTCTTGCCATTGTATCGACCTGTTCTTGACAAAAAGGGAGAGGTTCAGGGAGCCCAGGTTACAGGATTCGTAAGGCAGAAGAGGAACTTCCCCGCAAGGATTCGTAGCAGTGATCATCCCGATGTCCGGGGTAGGGTTGCCCCGGTTGATGGTATCGAGGAAAATAAGGCCAGGATCCCCTGTTTTCCAGGCATGCTGGACGATGCTGTCCCATAATTCCCGGGCGGGAATGGTCCGCACTACTTCCCGGGAAGAGGGATGCCGGAGTTCCCAGGGTTTGTCGGCCTGAACAGCTTTCATGAAAGCATCCGAAGTTCCTACGGAGATGTTGAAGTTGTTCAAAAGCCCGTCATCGGATTTCATATGAACAAAGTCGAGAATATCCGGATGGTCGGCATTCAGGATCCCCATGTTGGTCCCTCTTCTTTTGCCCCCTTGTTTGATCGCTTCTGTGGCCGAGCTGTAGACTCCCATGAAGGAAAGCGGGCCGGTGGCTTTACCTTGTGTGGCTTGAATAAGGTCCCCTTCCGGCCGGATCGCAGAAAAATTGAATCCGGTACCGCCGCCACTTTGCTGGATCAGAGCCGTATCACGGAGCGTGGAAAAGATCCCGTTCATGGTGTCCTCTACCGGAAGGACATAACAAGCGCTCAATTGTCCGCCCTTGCATCCGGCATTCATTAGAGTGGGGGAGTTGGGCAAGAACCGAAAAGATGCCATGAGTTCCAGGAATTTCTTTTCCCACTCCCGGGAACTGTCGGCATCCGAATAATAGAGTTCCGCTGCAGCAACAGCTCTTGCTACTCTTTCCAGCAATTGCCGGGGTGTTTCGTTGTCGCTTCTCAGGTACCTGTTCCGGAGTACCTTCAGGGCATTTTCTGTTACCTCCATCATCGGCGTATTTCCTTGGTCCATTCTTAACAGGAAGTTAAGCAAACTTGTTGACAATGATGGGAAATCCCGTTCCACCTCCCGGGGAAACAATGGTCGTGGACAGCCCTTATTCCCTGTTCTTGATATTGACCGGTACCATTGGGCTTTACCCTTTCTCTCCTGAACTTTCATTTATTCATAGGGACCAGTAACCTTCAGAACATGATGATACTTCTGAAAGAACACGACCCCTCTTGCCCTCATTTCCCTGATCACTTTGATACTGATCGGGATTGGAAATTTTCAGGATAAGCCTGTATTCCGGGGTTTTCATGCCTGGATCCATCACTAGGTAGCGCCGGTCTTGACAAAAAGATCCGGCGTTGCCAGCAGGCTTGTTACCGCACAGTTGTTAATTTCAGCCTCCCGCTTGAAATGCTTGTTCAATCTAATTTTATAGCTCATGGGGAGTATAAGGCTTGCGATCAATGGATTCGGAAGGGTCGGCAGGGTGGCATTGCGTCGGTTGTTGCTGGTGCAGGAAGGTCATCCTTCCCTTTCAAAGGTCGAAGTGGTCGCTCTGAACGACCTCACGGACGCTGGTACCCTGGCCCATCTTTTCCAGTATGATTCCGTGCATGGTGTTTTTCCCGGGAAAGTGGAGGCCGGGGAAAAGGAATTCATCATAGGGGAACAGAGGATCCCTGTTTTTGCTGAAAGTGACC
>CAZAYA010000094.1:0-8198 GCA_964489175.1 uncultured Flavobacteriales bacterium
GGGGAATACACTACCCCACTAGGGGTTCCTGAGGTCGTACGGGAAGGAACGGATATCACCGTGGTATCCTACGGGTCCACTTTCAACATTTGCCTTACGGCTGCCGAACAATTGGAAGAGCTCGGCATCTCTGCCGAATTGGTGGATGTGCGGACCTTGTTGCCCTTTGACCGGGAATACAAGATCCTCGAGTCCATCCAAAAGACCAACCGGGTGATCTTCATCGATGAGGATGTCCCGGGAGGAGCTTCTGCTTATATGATGGACAAGGTCCTCAATGAACAGAAAGCCTACTTCCACCTGGACAGCGAACCTGTTTCCCTCACTTCCAGGGATCACCGGCCCGCTTATGCTTCTGACGGGGATTATTTCTCCAAACCCAACTGCGAGGATATCGTGGAGGCTATTTACGGGATCATGAACGAGGTGGATCCGGAGGAATTCCCGGCATTGTATGGGAAGTGAAGATAGTATCAGATATCCTGTACCCAAAGTTCATGGGGAAGAAGTAAGTTGTTCTTAGTGAGGTAGTCAGGTAGGAAGATAGAAAAATAGTAAGGTAGAAAATATTCTCTATCTCACTACCTTCCCATCTTGCTAACTCACTATATAAATAATGGCTTTGTACCCGATACTTCAATACCTCCCCTCCCCATGACCATTCACCTGTTGCAGGTCGGCAAGACGAACAAAAGCTACTGGCAAGAAGCCGTCGGGGAATATGAAAAGCGGTTGCAGCGGTACGTGAAGTTCAGGGTCTCCACTGTGCCCGAACCCCGGAATGCCAAGCACCGCTCTCCTTCCGAGATCCGTAAATTGGAAAGCGAACAGCTTCAAAAGCACCTGGTGAAGACCGACCGGATCATCCTGCTCGATGAAAAAGGCCGGGAGTACGATTCCAAAGCTTTTTCCGAAAAACTCAACCAATTCATGATCTCCAGGGCCAGGGATATTACCTTTGTCATTGGCGGAGCCTATGGGATCGCCGATGACCTGAAGCAAAAGGCGGATGAGCAGATCGCCCTGAGCCGGATGACCTTTCCCCATCAACTGGCCCGCCCCGTTTTTCTGGAACAATTGTACCGCGCCTTCACTATTCTGAAGGGTGAACCATATCACAATTGAATTGAGGCAAGTACCGATGAACCCCTCCAGTACTTTGTACCTTGTACCCTGTACTCCGGGATGTCTTCGTTTTACCTACTTTATCCCTTATCCATGATCCCCTCCAACATATTCCCGGACATGCCCATTCGGCCCTGGGAGTGGGGGGCGCTGGCTTTTTACCTGATCGCCATCTATATTATCGCTAGCCTGGTCAAGAGGCGGAACGTTAATTTCCATCCGGAATACAAGTTCTATATATGGGGACTGTGGGCAAAGGTCTTCGGTGGACTCGGGTTTGCCATGATCTATATCTATTACTATGGAGCAGGGGATACGTTCAGTTATTATGAAACTACTTTGGCGTATAGCAACCAACTGGTCACCTCACCGGTAGACTTCCTTCACACCTACTTTGGAGCTGCGGATGCAACCAACAAAAGTCGCTTTGACGCTCACACAGGTGTCCCTTTAGGGTATATCTTTTTCAATGAAAAGAACCTCATGGTGGCCAAGATCACACTTCCTTTGCTATTCTTAGGGTTTAAGAGTTATATACTTACCACCTTGCTGGTCGCAGTGATCACCTATTCAGGCGCATGGCAACTTTATAGAATGTTCGTAAGGCATTACCCTCATTTAAAGAACCTGTTGGCCATAGCTGTCCTTTTTATGCCCTCCGTGATCTTTTGGGGGTCCGGTATCCTGAAGGATTCTTACACCCTGGCCGCCACCTGTTTTTTCATATCCTCCACGGATACGCTGATCAACCAAGCCGGAAACCGGTTCTGGAGCCTGCTTCTTCTCATTTTCAGTGGTTTTGTCATCCTTGCCATCAAACCTTACATCATCATCATTCTGATCCCGGGAACCCTTGTATGGTACTTTTACAAGAGGATCAAAAAGATCCGGAACAAGTTGTTCCGCTACCTGATCATCCCCATGATCTATGCTTTGGTCTTTTTGGGCAGTTATGGAATCCTCACATCATTAGGGGGTAGTCTTGGGAAGTTCTCCCTGGAAAATGCTCTGAAAACAGCAGCAGTGATCCAAAAAGACCTGAAAAAAGAGTATTACGAGGGGCACAGTTTTAATATAGGAGAGTTCGAACCCACCTTCCAGGGCGTTGCCTCCAAGTTTCCGATCGCCACGATATCAGGCCTATACCGCCCCTTTATCTGGGAGGCCGAGAACATGGTCATGCTTCTTTCAGCTCTGGAGAACCTCTTCATCCTGTTGATCACCCTGAAGGTACTCCTGACCCTGAACCCCAAATACTGGTTCAGCTTTTTGACGGATACGCCTTTGCTTATATACTGCCTGATGTTCTCCATTCTCTTTGCGTTCATGGTAGGGCTGACCACTCCCAATTATGGAGCATTGGTACGATTCAAGATTCCGCTCATACCGCTTTACATGGCCTGTTTCTTTATCTTGTCAGATAAACGGTCATTAAGAGAAAATTTCGAAAAGAGAAGAAAAGAAAAGATCGAACTGGCTTATTGATCCGTTTCAACTCCCCCTTCACATCGATCCCGATCAGCTGTTGGTTGTTAGAAGAGAAATGAGATAATGAGAAAGGGTTCCAGCTATATTGTGCCCGCCAATTCTCTTTCCTGAAACTTTCCTCCCCTTCCTCTGTTCTTTGTCGGGTAGTAATTTCTCTGCCTGTTTCAACCATTCCCGCCGATCCTTTCCGCCTTCAGGATATGGGAATAAACTTCCCCGATCCTGTCCTGAGAACGGAAGCGTTGAGCAACTTCCCTGCATATTCGTTCCCGGTGTTCTGGTTCCCGAATAATACGCTCTAACCTGTCATAAGCAGCCATTATGCTTTCTTCATTCATGGTAAAGGTTGCTCCACAATTGTATTCTTCAACGATCGAGGCATCGTCCCCAACCCCTTCTGTCAACAATACAGGGATCCCATTCGCCCAATATTCCCCGTTCTTGACGGGGGAACAATAAGCATTGCTCCGTTTCTTCCTGATGGGAGCATACCCCAGGTCAGCCGCCGACAGGTAAGCAGGAACCTGATCATGAGTGGCCCTGGTAATATGGACCCGCTCCATAGGCAAGGAAAGTGCTTCCATCCACTGTTGCACAAGGTGCTGATCAAATGGGGTCAATACGATCAGGTAAAAGTTCTTCCCGAATTTTTCAAACCCCTTTTGAAAAAGGATCACCGTTTCCTTTTCATAATAGATCCCTCCGAACTTACCAACATAGACCCCAACGATCGCGCTTTCAGGTATTCTTAATTCCTTTCGTATTTGGTCACGATCATCCCGGGAAAAGCGAAAGTGATCGACTGAAACGGTACAAGGCAGGGTCTGTAGCCTTTCCCCGACCACTCCTTCTTTTTGCAACCGCCGGGAATAATTATCGGCCACCGGCAAAAGATACCTGGCACTTTGCTTTTGCCGTTTTTCATAGTACCGAAGAATGATAAAACGGGGATCACCGGGTTTCCACTGTCCGGAATCCTTCATATAATCCGCGTGAGGTTCAAAGGATTCCACAACATAGGGGACCCGGTACTTTTCATAAGCCCATAACCCGATCACTCCGGCAAATGAAGAGCGGCAGAAGAGCAGGTCATACGGGTCCTTTTCATGATGATATTTGAAAATATTCCACAGGTCCCGGTAGTCTCTGAGTTTCGTCAAAGTACTGATCAGGGATGCCCGGGAGAACACAGGGATGTGTCGAACTTTCCCATTCAGTTTTCTCCCCGACCCATGTTCTTGCTGATGCCCCTTTCGTTCTATGGTGTAGAGATCCACCTCTTTCACTTCATCGAACTCGAGTAGCCGTTCCAGATGAGGAAAGACCGTGGCCGTGGTCAACGGATCGTTCAATTCCCAATAACAAATGAAGGCTATCCGCCCGGTACGACCATCAGGACCATATATCCTGGAATAAACCTCCTCCGCGATAGAAAAATCACGATGCTCATGAGATAATCGCCGGATCCTTTCTCTGAGGCTGTCAGGATCTTCCTGCCGGAATAATTCTTCTATCGTTTTCAGTGCTGATCGGTATCCCTCCGGATCAAAAGAAGGAAGTACTGCCCCCGCTTTTTTCTCCCGGATAAGACAGGAATCACTAGAGATACCCGGTGGGATCACCACCGGCAATCCCATGGCCCAATATTCGCCATCCTTGATGGAAGTGCAATACCTTTTGGAAGGAACCGGTTTCACGGGGTTGATCGCAAAATCGGCCAGCTTCATGTAGGCCGGCACCTGGTCATAAGGAACCAGACGATGAAGCACGACATTTTCCGCAACTCCTGCCTGCTTCATAGCTCGCCCGATCTCCTGATGGGAAGCATCTGTCAACAGAAGGGCCCGGAAGTCGTCCCCCCATATATTCACGGCTTCAGCAAAGAATTCAAAGACCTCTTCTTTCAGATAGATCCCCCCGATCTTACCGGCATAGATGCAAACCTTCTTTCCTTCCAGTCCTAATTCTCTTTTCAGCTCAGCATTTTCCTCCGTGATAGGGGAAGGATCGAATTCCTGCTGATCCACACAAGCCGGTTTAACATAAAAGCGAACTGGGTCTACTCCTAATATCCTCTTTGTATAATCCTTCATTCCTCCCGTTACACCAATAATGCAACGAGCATAGGAAGCTTGTTTCTTTTCAAGCTGGAAAAGAAGATGAAAAGCAAAACCGGAACGGTCCCATTCCCCGTTCTCCACCATCGATTCTGCATGAGGCTCAAAACTGTCCAGGACAAGCGACAAGCCCTTCATCCTGCACAATAAATAAGCCGCAGCCCCGGCAGGGGTCCCAAAAGCATGGACCGCATCCACTTTGTTCCTGGCACATACGTTTCTTAACCGGAACAAAAGTCCACCCCACTGAAGCATTGCCAGGAATCCGAACCGGAAATAGCGATGCATCAGGAGCTCTATCCCATCCTTCCTCAACTTCCCGATCTGCTCCTGATGAGTTTTTTCCAAGGGAAGGCCCGTTTTTTCCAGCGTGAGCAAAAGGACCCGACTACCTTCGGGAAGATTCTCCCGCATGATCTTGAGGTAGGGAATCGTATACCTTTGGATCAGCGGTTCCCGGAAGCTCCAATATGTCAGAACAAGAAGAGTCTTCAATGGATAAGGGGGGAATCAGAATCGAAAGCCAAAAGTTTCAAGATCTTCCCGAAAGGTTTCTTCGATCTTTCGCCGCAACTCAGGAGTATAATGATCCCGGTAAGCAGCATGCCGCTTGCTTTTGTTCTTGATCTTCAATTCAGCATTCAATCCCAGGTGACGGCATATCCTTTCAAAATCTTCCTGTAAGGTATCGAACTTCCCTACCTGGTCCACCAACAATTCACCATTAGCATCGGAAAGGAATCGTTTTTGTGCCGATCGGGAGATCCGAATATTTTGAACTGCCCAATCGATATATTGCTCAAAATCCATATGGCGGAATGTTTCATGGAAAAAAGCCCCGGGGCTTTGTTGATGAAAATGGTATTGAGAAACGTGCCAATCAAAAGGATTCCTCACAAAAGCGAATTTGAAATATCTCCCGAACTTTTCTTCTCCCATTATTTCCTTCAGTTCAGCAGGAGAAATATGGCGATGGTACAAATGCAACCAGGGAACCTGGCCGAAAAGATCGTACATGTAATGGTAAAGCCTGGCATAAGGATAATCGCTATACCTCTGCAAAGCATTGGTAATACTGGACCCCGCTACTTTGGGAACATGGAAGAAAATAAACCGATGACGGGAAGAGATCAACATAGCCGGATCACCGAAAGATCATCAATTTTTTCAGCATGGTATGTACTCCATTGATCCTGGCCCATATCTCCCATGGATCCGGATCATGCATGTTGAAGCGCGGGATGCGATACTTCGCATCACCTTTCAGATCAGAGCTCAGATCGACCGATCGTTCATCCACAGAAAATGCAGCTTCATAGCAAGCAGAAGCTTCTTTTAACGTTCGGTCATCATAAGCACCGAACGGATAGGCGAACAAAGGATGAGTCCTTCCGGTCATTGCTTCAAGCTCCGCCCGGCTTTTCTGTAGCTCTTCCCTTATCCGGCCAAATGTGCCTGATTCCGGGAAATAAGGGTGGGATACGCTATGGGGTTGAAGTCGGACCAAAGGAGGAAGTTCCTGAAGCTGCTCCCGGGTCATCGGCCTCGATCTGGCAGTGAGTCCTGCCTTTTTTTCCAGCTCAGCCATCCCTTCCTCTTGTTCCCCCGGATCTTTCTTCCTGAAAATTTCTTCCAGATCCTTCAAAGCCTGCTCCCTGTGCCTTCTTGTTCGAACCAAGTAGGTCCTTCCTTCCCATTCCAGGGATCCTTCCCCCGTTTTCCCGATAAGGTGAGCCAATCGTATCGGCCAGATCACCTCTCCCGTTCGAATGCTACCCGTAGGGACAAAGAGCGTTGTGGGCACATCATATTTCTCCAGAATAGGAAGTGCATATTGATGAAAATCCTCGAAAGCATCATCAAATGTGATGAAGCAAGCATTTCGCAATGAACCGCTGTCGTCGCTGAAGAGATCTTCCAGGGGACGGAACCGGTAATGGAGGGACAGGAAATGTATGATACGTTCAAAGACATCGGGATGCAAGGGAGACCACAGGTCACTGGTGTCGGGATGAACGCGGTGAAAAACCAATACCGGGACCTTATCTGCCTTTTGGTTCCTTTTCTGGATGAACTCCAAAAGCCCTGTCCGACCAAGAATCCGAAAGAAGGCCCTTCTGCCGCTCATCCTTTCTCTGTTTTAAATTGAAAGAATACCCGACAGGCGGCCAACAACTGAAAGTTCTTAAGGTAAGACCGTATCATGATCCTTCGGATCTTGCGCATCATGATCCCCTGCTGGGATACTGAAAGGCCGAAGCGTTCCCGTGCTTTTTCCAGAAGAAGCCAATACCCCTTTTCCAAACCTTTCATATTGCTCATGGCAGAAGAACCGGTACGGCGGAAATACAGAATATCCCTTTCCGTATGATCATATTCCCCCAGATGAGCATGCTCCAAAAAGAACCACAGGTCCTCGGAATGGGTCATGTCCTCGGCAAAGCGGAATTCCACACCCGGAACCCTTCTTACCATCCAGGAAATGGTAACAAAACAACGCTCGCTCAAGCCCAGTAATTGCCGGGTGGGGTCCCCCCGGAAGTCCGGGACCCATTCCCTTTTAATATCCCCCAGGTCCGAACCGGTTACCCACACCCTTCCATCAACAAAAGCCACATCTTTATTATTCCGGAACACCTCCAATCGGGCTTCAAGGCTATGCGGGGTCAGCACATCATCCGCATCGAGGAAAAGGAAGAATTCACCCCGCATTTCCATCAAACCTCTGTTGCGGGCAGCGCTTACGCCCCGGTTCTTCTGGGGGAAATACCGGATCCTTTCATCCCGGAAATCCCGGATCGATCCCTCACTCCGGTCAGTACTGCCGTCATTCACGATCAGGAGCTCCCAATGCGGATATGATTGAGCGAGCACCGACCGGATAGCCTCGGACAGGTAAGGCTCTCCGTTGTATACCGGCATAATGACCGAAACAAGGGGTTGAAATTTATTTCCCATAGAATTGGGGGAGTTGAGCCAGGTATCCTTCGATCCTATCCAGTTGCCGCTCATAAGTATGGTCCATAGCCCACGCTTTTCTCTTTTGGATCAATTCCTCCCGCTCGTAATACGACAACTTCTCCACAACCCGGTTCAAGGTGCCAGGCATTTCCTCATTGCGTCGGGTCATGACAATAAGATCCTGCCCCAGGTCTTTATACATGGCAGTATAAGTGGCCAGCACAACCTTACCGGATCCAAGGTATTCCACCATTTTATGAGGATTGGCCTGGTCCCGAAAATGCTCCTCCTGGTAAGAGATCAAAAGAACATCGGCTTGTTGGTAATACGATTGCAAGGCTTCAGCAGGAACGCGCCCTAAAAAGAAAACGTTCTTCAGCTCTCGGATCTTCTCCTTATAACCCTCCGTCCGGTTACGGCCGATATCGATATCATCCTTACCAGGCCCAAGGAAAACCATATCAACGGACAGGTTGCTTTCAGCACACTTGTACAAGGCTTCCCAGT
>CAZAYA010000094.1:8208-10108 GCA_964489175.1 uncultured Flavobacteriales bacterium
GTCGAGGAAGGGCATAGACAAATTTCCAGCGTACAAAGCCTTCACCTCAGCTTCCCCTGGCAAATGCACCTCCTTTTCCTCTTCTCCCGGAGCAAAACCATGCCCGATGATATGAACCTGATCATTGAAAGCAGCTAACCGTTCCCAGATATAAGCGGTCGTACAAAAACAGATATTTGCTGTGGCGGCAGCCTTTTCCAACTGAAAATCCTGGTTCAGGTCGACGATATGGGAGATGGTCAATACATCCTCCCCCCAAACGGAAAGATCGAAGAAAACCGAATTGTCGAAAGACCATACAACGTCAAAAGCAATGCCCGACAAGGCTTCCATCCGTTTCTTTTTTTTTGCCATGAACCACTTCTGAAGAACAGAAGGAAATCTTCGCATACCCTTTACAAATGACCGGTAATAGAGAACCTTTACCCCAGGCCATTGCGTCTCTTCCAGCTTTTCTTTCTTCCCGGGCGGTCCTGCAAAAAATACCTGACACCCTCTTTTAGCTAATGTGATGGTATAGTGGTGTTTGGAAACCGAAATATGGTCCCAGGGTTCGGGAGAGATCAGGAGAATATGCTTGTTCTTAAAGACCATTTTCCCAAAGAGGCTAAAGTCGGCTATTCTTGGCTTTGATCAATGCCTGATGATATTGAAGCCCCACCTGATCGGGGGAAAACCGTCCCTGTGCCTCATCTGCTATTGCCCGCTCCTTTTCTTTCAACCTTCTCTGGTTCTTTTCATAATGAAGCAACGCCTTCTTCCAACTTGCCGGATCATTATCACCGACCAAAATACCATTCCCCTCATGAACGAACTCCCTGACCCCACCACGCGCAGAGGTAATAACAGGGGTCCCGCAACACAATGCCTCAGCACAAACGACCGAGAAGGTCTCGTACGCCGAACAATGAACAAAAGCTTCCGCAGCTTGCATTTCAGCTGCAACCGTTGCCCGGTCCAGTTTCCCCAAAAAACAAAGGTTGATGTGCTCCCCTGCAGAAAAGTCTTTCAGGTCATCATACAAAGGACCGTATCCTCCTATCCGCAATTCCACCTGCCGCCTACCTTCTTCTCCAAAGAGGTCCTGAAATGCTTTTATGGCAAGAGCCGGGTCTTTGGGGTATCTCCAATTCCCGACCATGAAAAACCTTCCGGACCTTCTGGCCCCCTCTTTTAAATAGAAAGACCGGGTATCCACCACGTTAGGGACAATATGACCGCGAGACAATGAGGTTCCTGCGAATTGCTCGAGATCGTTCTTCAAGCTTTCGGAGACCGTGATAAAGTCAAGGTCATGACCTCGCCGGAAAATACGGCGAATACGCCATAGCTTGTCAGTATCCTTCACATGAAAGGAAAAATGATAAGCTGACCAATGTTCGGTAATGACCACGGGTTTTCCGATCCAACGGCGGAAAAGGTGCAGGTGTGTACAGAGCGGGTAAGCGATGTGGAAGTTCACGGCATCATAATTTTTCCGGTTCACTTTCCAGAACAAGGTGTACAGGACCAGGATCGTGGTCATCCATTCAAGGACCCTCCAGACCCGAAAGGGCACTTCCCAATGGTAACAGGCGGTCAGATCGTTATCCAGCGAGTGGACTTTTTTCCAGGGCTTCTTCCCTTCAGCATCGGTCACAGCATCGAGTTATGGCGCAAATCGACCGGAATGGACCTGGCTGGATATGGAACATTATCTGAATGAAACCGGATTGATCCACACGCGGTCAAGAGCGGCTTCTTTGGGCGGCGCGAGAGATGTTGCGCTTGAATTTGATCCGGTAACAAACAACCTGTTATATCAGGCAATTGAGCGAAATAACATTTCCCTGATTTATGAACAAGATCGTGCACTAAATGTGCAAAGAAGAGCCGGTATTTACCAACAGCACGGCGCGCC
>CAZAYA010000095.1:0-9978 GCA_964489175.1 uncultured Flavobacteriales bacterium
TCGACAGTGGAGAACAAGCGGAAAGGATCGCTCAACAGTTGATGGAGCGGGGGGTGCTCGTCCGGCCCCTTGGCGTTTTCGGAAAACCACAATGCCTTCGGGTGGCGGTCGGTCAACCGGAAGATAACCAAATGTTCATCGATGAATTAGAAAAGGTCCTTTGATCAAAGCTTCCCAAAGCTGATGTCTTATGGTACAGGAATACGACAAATATACTGAAGAAGACCAGCAGGTCTGGCGATCGCTTTTTGAAAGGCAAATGGAGGTGTTGGAGGGAAGGGCTTCCCGGGTCTACCTTGAAAGCGTGGAACGCATTGGCTTTACCGCTGACGCGATCCCCCGGTTCGAAGAAGTCAATGAACGGTTAGCAGACACTACCGGTTGGCAGGTCCAGGTGGTGCCGGGCCTTATTCCCCAGCGTGAGTTCTTTGAATTGCTGTCCCAAAAAAAATTCCCCAGCTCCACATGGCTTCGCTCCATGGAACAGCTGGATTACCTCCAGGAACCGGACATGTTCCATGACCTGTTCGGCCATGTGCCGCTACTTTCCTACCAGCCCTTCTGTGATTATTTCCAGGAGTTCGGCCGGATCGCCTTGGATCACCTCGACCATGAAGAAGCGGTTCTTAAATTAGGCCGTTTGTATTGGTTCACCATCGAATTCGGCCTGATCAGGGAGCGAGAGGATCTTCGCCTGTATGGGGCCGGGCTTTGCTCTTCCCCGGGTGAAGCGAAATATTGCCTTAGCGATGAACCGGACCACCTGGCGTTCGATGTTCGCCAGATCATGAACACCAGCTACGACATCGATCGGTTCCAGGACCGGTATTTTGTCATTGAGGATTATGAACAACTCTATGCCAGCACCGGCGTGGTGAAAGCTGAGCTGGACAGGGTGATCTCAGTGGGTCAGGAATAACGGAGGAGCACTTCGGTCGCACCGAATCCGTAATGCCGGTAAGGAGCATCGTAGAATTCGAATTCATACCGCTCTCGCAGCAAGCGGTGGACTTCTTCTCTTAACACCCCTTTACCTACGCCGTGTACGATGATCAGTTTTCTGACCCGTGCGCGTATAGCTTTCTCCAGTGCCTGTTCACAATGCTCGAGCTGGATCCTGATAATATCATGGTCCTGGAGGTTGGTGGGAGAGGCAAGCAGTTCCTCGATGTGAAGGTCTACTTCCATCATGCTTTTTTCCTTGCCTCGCTTTTTCTTCCTGGAAGCTGCTTTTCCGGAAGGCTGGTCCAGAGAACGGATCACCTGTTGCGTAGTTTCGTCAATGGAAAGAGAGCGGGAAAGGTCCTGATCAGGTTTTAGGACCAGTTCCCGTTCCGGGTGGATCTCCTCGAATCCATGTTCGGTGAGCAACACCACTTTTCCGGGGCTGGGAATGCGTACTATTTCCCCGCCACCGGTATCGTTCAGAAGGTTGACCTTATCGCCCACCTTGAATTTCATGAGGGAAGATCAGATGATGCCTTTCTCGGTCAGGTACCTTTCAGCGTCCAGAGCAGCCATACAGCCTGTTCCGGCAGCGGTGATGGCCTGGCGATAGATCTTGTCGGAAGCATCGCCGGACGTGAAGACCGCTTCTACATTGGTCTTGGTGGAGCCGCACTCATGAAGAAGGTAGCCAGTCTCGTCCATGTCCAGCCACCCCTTGAAGATATCGGTATTGGGTTTGTGGCCGATGGCTACGAAAAAGCCGGTCACATCCAGTGTTTTTTCTTCCTGGGTTTTGTTGTTGAAGGCTTTCACTCCTTCGACCTCGTTTTCTCCCAGGATCTCTTTGGTCTCGTGATTCCAAAGGATCTCGATGTTGTTCCGCGATTCCAGCCGGTGTTGCATGGCTTTGGAAGCCCGCATTTCGTCCCGGCGCACGAGCATGTAGACCTTGTTGCAGAGTTTGGACAGGTAGGAAGCTTCCTCTGCGGCCGTATCGCCACCTCCTACAATGGCTACATCCTGGCCTTTGAAGAAAAACCCGTCGCAAACGGCACAGGCACTGACCCCGGATCCGTTGAGGCGCTTTTCGGATTCCAGTCCCAACCACTTAGCAGAAGCGCCGGTAGCGATGATCACGGTATCAGCAGTGATGGTTTTTTCATCATCGATCACGGCTTTGTGAGAAGGCCCTGAAAGGTCTACTTCTGTGACTGTTCCGAAGCGAACGTCCGTTCCAAAGCGTTCTGCCTGTTTCTTGCATTGCTCCATCATCTCAGGTCCCTGAACCCCGTCAGGATAACCCAGGTAATTTTCCACGTCCGTGGTAATGGTAAGCTGTCCTCCCGGCTCATATCCGGTATACAGCACAGGTTCAAGGTCAGCACGGGCAGCATAAACGGCGGCAGAATAACCAGCTGGCCCGGAGCCGATGATCAGGCATCTTACGTGTTCGGTCTGTTCGCTCATGGGTATGGATTCAATAGGTTATCGATAGGGTTCGAAAGAGGGGCAAAGTTAACATCTCCGGCAGGATCTCCGCAATGACACAGATCAGGGGTCGGCCACTGTGGTGTCGTAGGTTACGCCGAAACCGGCCCATATTCCTAACCCGCCTTCCACATTGCTTTCCACGTTGCTTGGTGAGGCAAAAGGGCTGCCCGTGTTGGCCTGGGCCTGTTCAAAGGAACTGTAGAATTGATAGACCTCCAGGGTAATGGTGCTGAACTTGACCACGATGGTATCTCCGGTTTGATAGAGCCCCCCTTTGTCATCGGCTTCATTATTATCAGGACTCGGAGAAGGGGGTCTTGGATAATTGAACTCGAACTCCTTACCATTGAAAAAGCGGTCCTCGAAAACCGAACCGAAGGGATGAATGAAGTCATCATCCTGGCCCAGCCGCTTGGCGCCCCAGCGATAAGCATTGCCCCTGGTCTCGGGATCGTCGAGCAATGCCCAGGCGAACCCGTATTGTTCTTCATCTCCGTTGAGCTGGAACCACAGGCTGTCTAGTGGAACTGGTTTCGGAATGGTGGTGATGGCGCTGAGGGTCTTCCCTTTTGCCTCGATGGACAGCGAGTAGGTTTTTCCGATCTCTCCCTCCATGGAGGGAACAGGAATAGGACCACTCGTGTCCAGAGCGGTATAGATGCAGATGTTGGAATTGGCCACGACATCGTTCGAAAAACCCGTCAGATCCCCGACGAAGGGAAGAAAGGCCTCAGGGAGGTCATCGGTACAGATCTCGGTCAGTTCCACCGTTCGGCTGCCATCGTCCAGGGTCATGGAGGCACCACTGACGAAGGTTTCTTCGAAGGAGTTGACATCGGTGGGCTCGAAATACCCCTGGGTTTTGATAAGCATGATGAACGGGGGCTGTCCTGGTTCTATCGTGCCTTCCACGACCAGGTCTTCTTCGGTTTCCGGCAGATCGATGCTCACCTCTTTTTCGCAAGCGACCAGGGAAAAGGTTATCATGAGCAGCCCGAGGAAAGAAGAGCAGTGGTGAAGAAGGCGGTGGTTCATGTCAGGTACCGGAAAGCTCATGGAAAGAAAGGGTCTTTTCCAGGCGAAGCCCTTTTCCTTCTTTGTGATGTACCGTACAACACTCGTTCACGGGATCATGTTCGAGAAAGAATACGGTCCCGTTCTCAGCAGCTTTCCCCAGGATCCTTTCCTTTTCCTCCAATGTGTTCAGAGGACGAACATCAAAGCTCATGACCCATGGCATGGGAACGTGAAAAGAGGAAGGGAGCAGGTCACCCCCGAAGATGATCGTTTTCCCCTGATAGTCCTTGATGACCGGCAGCATCTGGCTTTCGGTATGACCATCCACGAACAGCACATCGATCCCGGGCATCCATTCTTCAACGGAGGGTTTTTCATCCGGGCGGTCGATGAACTTCAATTGTCCGCTTTCCTGGATGGGAAGGATGTTCTCCTTCAGGAAAGAGGCTTTTTCCCGGGCATTGGGGTTCAGGGCCCAGTCCCAATGCTTTTGGGTGGACCAGTAGGTCGCATGGGGGAAGGTCAGGACCGCCTCCTGTTGCTCTTCATCCTTCCACCGGACACCACCTCCGCAATGGTCGAAGTGAAGATGGGTCAGGAAAACATCCGTGATGTCTTCAGGAGCATATCCCTTTTCCTTCAATGATCCCAGAAGGGTTTGCTCTCCATGCGGTTGGAAATGTTTCAGGAATTTCTCGCCCTGTTTGTTGCCGATACCGGTATCCACGAGGATCCTTCGCTCTCCCTGGTCGATCAGAAGACAACGAAGGGCCCAGGTGCAAAGGTTGTTCTCGTCGGGCGGATTGCTTTTTTGCCACAGGGTCTTGGGTACCACGCCGAACATGGCACCACCGTCGAGTTTGAAAAAGCCGGCATGAATAGGGTGCAGGGTCATGGGGGAGGTGGTTTTTTGGGGTTTGGAGGAGGGGGTCCAAAGTATTTTTAGTGAGGTAGAAAGATAGTTAGGTAGTGAGATAGATAGACTTTTCTACCTCACGATCTAACTACCTTACTGGTCCAGTATGAGTTTTAGTGCCAGGGCGTGGCTTTCTCTGTTGAGGTCCCTGACCTTTTCTCCCGGCAAAGATAACAGGATGCCTTCTTTGAGAGAAAAGCGGTTGTCCCTTGCAGGGCAAATTCCTTACTTTGTACCCTATACGAACAGAATCCGATCAACATCATGGAACAAGTGACCGAGCTCAAGAGCGTGATCGAAAAGGCCTGGGAAGATCGCAGTAGGCTCGAGGACCAGGCCGTAAAGGACGCGATCGCTCAGGTGATCGACCAACTCGATAAAGGAGAATTGCGCACCGCTGAACCTACTGACAGTGGCTGGCAGGTGAACGAATGGGTCAAGAAGGCCGTGGTCCTGAATTTCCCGCTCCAGCAAATGGAGACCATCGAAGTGGGGCCTTTCGAGTTCCATGATAAGATCCCTTTGAAAAAGGGTTACAAGGAGCGTGGCGTACGCGTCGTTCCTCATGCCATCGCCCGGCAAGGGGCCTTTGTGGCTTCCAATGTGGTCATGATGCCCTCCTATGTGAATATCGGTGCTTATGTGGACAGCGGCACCATGGTGGATACCTGGGCGACCGTGGGGTCTTGTGCTCAGATCGGCAAGAACGTCCACCTGAGTGGTGGTGTAGGGATCGGTGGTGTGTTGGAGCCCATGCAGGCGGCTCCGGTGATCGTGGAGGACAATGCTTTTATCGGTTCCCGCTGCATCATCGTGGAAGGGGTACGGGTGGAGCAAGAAGCCGTACTCGGAGCCAATGTGGTGCTGACCGGAAGTTCCAAGATCATCGATGTGACCGGACCGGAACCGAAGTATCATGAAGGTGTGGTTCCTTCCCGTTCCGTGGTGATCCCCGGGTCCTATGCCAAACAGTTCCCCGCTGGTGAATACAATGTGCCCTGTGCATTGATCATCGGCCAGCGTAAGGAAAGCACGGATAAGAAAACTTCATTGAACGAGGCCCTGCGGGAAAACAACGTGGCCGTCTGATCCTCCCTTGAAGATCTTGATCATTCAAACCGCTTTCATCGGCGATGTCGTCCTGGCTACGGCATTGATCGAGAAATTGCGGATCGATCACCCTGAAGCGGAGGTTGACTTCCTGGTCCGAAAAGGGAATGAAGGGCTGTTGGGTGGACATCCCCACCTTTCCGAGGTGCTGGTGTGGGATAAGAAGAAGGGGAAATACCGGGAATGGTTCCGCTTGGCGCGTAAGATCCGCCAAAAAAAGTACGATCACGTATACAACCTCCAGCGTTTTGCCGCTACCGGAGCGCTGACCTGGTTGTCCGGAGCAGCATACAAGGTCGGTTTCGACAAGAATCCCTTTTCCTTTTCCTATCACCATAAGGTGGCTCATACGATCGGGGACGGGGAGCATGAAGTGGAACGCAATTTGAGGTTGGTGGAAGAAGTGACTGCACCGGGGTTCGTGCGCCCCAGACTGTATCCTTCCGGGACGGACCGGGAAAGCGTTCGTCCTTTTCAGCAGGAGCCTTATATCTGTATTGCTCCCACCTCCGTTTGGTTCACCAAGCAATTTCCCCCTGAGCGTTGGGCGGAATTGCTGCAAAGTCTGGACCGGCAATATGCGGTCTACTTATTGGGAGGACCGGAGGACCGGGAAGCATGCGACGCGATCCTCCGGCAAGCAGGACGTCCACATTCGCTTAACCTGGCAGGGGAATTGAGCTTGCTCGGATCGGCTGCTCTGATGGAGAAAGCCGTGATGAATTACGTCAACGATTCTGCCCCTCTTCATTTCGCTTCGGCCATGAACGCCCCGACCATTGCCGTTTTCTGCTCTACCGTTCCACGATTCGGGTTCGGTCCGCTGGCTGATCGTTCCAAAGTGGTGGAGATAAGGGAGGACCTTCATTGCCGCCCTTGCGGGCTTCATGGTTATCGTGCCTGCCCGGAAGGGCATTTTCAATGTGCTGGTAATATTCGGATGACGGATCTTTTGTTGTGGGATGATAGGGAAGATCAACTTTCACCTCATCAGTAGAAAGGGTTTGGGGTCGCTGTCCTGACTCTTGTATCTTTGTAGTCTATGGAGGAACGGATGGAAAAGGAGGTAAGCACGGCACTGGAAGTGTTGCAAAACGGGGGGACCATCATTTACCCGACCGATACGGTATGGGGTATCGGCTGTGATGCGACCGATGAAAAGGCCGTGGAAAAGGTTCTTGACCTGAAAGGAAGGGACCGGGAAAATAAAAGCCTGATCGTTCTGGTGGACCAGGAAGCGATGATCGAACGGTATGTGAAGGAAGTCCCTTCCATGGCCTGGGATCTTTTGGATGCTGCCGACAAGCCATTGACCATCGTTTATCCGGAAGCTAAGCATTTGGCTGGTAGTATTCCTGCAACGGATGGTTCTGTGGGGGTCCGCGTTACCCCGGATTCATTTTGC
Organism: uncultured Flavobacteriales bacterium; assembly: GCA_964489175.1. Taxonomy (GTDB): domain Bacteria; phylum Bacteroidota; class Bacteroidia; order Flavobacteriales_D; family CAYVSK01; genus CAZAYA01. Next base: position 6,888 of record CAZAYA010000095.1, read on the forward strand.
CGGGAACTGATCCGGCGTCTTCGTAAGCCATTGGTCTCGACCTCTGCCAATAAAACGGGACAAGCTCCTCCCGCTGCTTTTCAGGAGATCGATCCTGACCTGTTGGCCAGCGCGGATCATGTGGTGAATTGGCGACAAGAGGAAGTAGGAGAAGGACGTCCTTCATCAGTGATCAGACTGGGGGTGAACAATGAGGTGGAGATCATACGGGAATGACCTTTTCCGACACTGAAATGGCAGACCAACCCATGAACAAAGCAAGCCGGGCATCCTATCATAGATCCGTTCCCCTGGCCGGGGAAGAGCAGGTTCGTGAAGCCCTTGATCACCCTGTCTTTCATGCTGTTTCGGAGATAGCTGAAGAGAAGGGGACCCCTGCCTATGTGATCGGAGGATGGGTGCGCGACCTTCTTTTGAAAAAAGAATGCAAGGACATCGACCTGGTGGTGGTGGGGAACGGCATCGACCTGGCTCATGATGTGGCCGAACGGCTTGGCGGGGTTCAGGTGAACTATTTCAAGCATTTCGGCACGGCCATGCTTCGCTACGAGGACCTGGAAGTGGAATTCGTCGGAGCCCGAAAAGAATCCTACAGTGCCGATTCCCGGAAACCGGCTGTGGAGAACGGCACCCTTGAAGATGATCAGAACCGCCGGGACCTGACCATCAATGCCCTGGCCTTTAGCCTGAACAAGGAGGACCATGGTCAGCTGATCGATCCTTTCGGTGGATTGGAAGATCTGAAGAACGGGGTGGTCAGGACGCCGAAGGATCCCGACCTTACTTTTTCGGATGATCCCCTCCGTATGATGCGGGCCATTCGTTTTTCCACGCAGTTGATGTTCCACATCGAGGAAACGACCCTGCAAGCGATCGAAAGGAACCGGGACCGGATCAAGATCGTGTCTATGGAGCGGGTCACCACTGAACTCAACAAGATCATCGAGGCAGATCGTCCCTCTCATGGTTTCAAATTATTGTTCAAGGCCGGACTCCTTACTTTGATCTTTCCGGAAATGGCAGCTCTTCAAGGTGTGGATGTGAAGGACCAGAAAGGGCACAAGGATAATTTCTTTCATACCCTCCAGGTACTCGATAATGTAGCGCAGGTCTCAGATGATCTTTGGTTACGGTGGGCTGCCATTCTGCACGACATCGGTAAACCGCCGACCAAGCGATTCGACAAGGAAGAAGGATGGACTTTCCACGGACATGACCATGTGGGGGCCAAGATGGTCCCGCGCATCTTCCGGAGGCTGAAACTGCCTCTGGACAGCAAGATGAAATATGTTCGGAAACTCGTGGCCCTTCACTTGCGTCCCATTGCATTGACCCAGCAACGGGTGACCGATTCTGCGGTCCGCCGGCTGATCTACGAAGCAGGGGAGGACCTGGAAGACCTGATGAAGCTTTGCAAGGCCGATATTACTTCCAAGAATGAAAAGAAGGTCCAGCGTTACCTGAAGAATTACGACAAGGTGGCGGAGAAGATCCTGGAGGTAGAGGAAAAGGACCGGGTCCGGAATTTTCAGCCTCCGGTCTCGGGGGAGGAGATCATGGAGGCTTTTGGTATTTCTCCTTCCCGGCAGATCGGGGAGATCAAGGAAGCGATCAAAGAGGCCATTCTGGACGGGGAGATCCCCAATGACCGGGAAGCGGCCTGGGATTTCATGATCCGCAAAGGAAAGAGGCTGGGATTGACACCTCGGGAATGATGAGAATTTTCGGGCCTTGCATCCACTTGGATCTGGATGGTCAGGGCTGTACCAGTGGCTGAGCGGAGCTGAAGCCCCGTGTGGGGGGTGGTTCCTTCCGTTTCCGGGGGGCAGGGGTTATGATGGGCCTAAACGTCTTGTTGCGTTCTTCCTGCGGTATACCTTCTCCATTTTTCCAGCACGGCTTTGATATCTTCAGGCCATTCTGGTTCGAAATACAGCCATTCTTTGCTGACAGGGTGTGTGAAACCGAGAGAAGCAGCATGTAAAGCCTGCCGGGGCAGCAACTGGAAACAGTTGCGGATGAATTGTTCGTATTTGCTGAAGGAAGTTCCTTTCAGGATGCGGTTTCCACCGTATTCGGGATCGTTGAACAGCGGATGGCCGATGTATTTGAAATGAGCTCTGATCTGGTGGGTGCGGCCGGTCTCCAGTTTGCATTCCACGAGGGTGACATAGTGGAAGCGTTCCAGGACGCGGTAATGGGTGATGGCTTGTTTACCCTGTTCCCCTTTGGGAAAGATGGTCATGACCTTTCGGTCTTTGGGCGACCGTCCGATATGGCCTTCAATGGTACCATCATCGTCCGCCAGATCTCCCCATACGAGGGCGACGTATTTCCGTTCCGTGGTCCGGTGGAAGAATTGGTTCGAGAGGTCGGTGAGGGCTTCTTCTGTTTTGGCGATCACCATCAGGCCCGTGGTGTTCTTGTCCAGTCGGTGTACCAAGCCAGGTCGGGTTTCATCCGATAAGGAAGGAAGTTGTTTGAAATGGAACAGGAGCGCGTTCACCAGCGTACCGTCCCGGTTGCCATGGCCTGGGTGGACGACCATTCCCGCGGCTTTGTTGATCACCAGAAGGGCGTCGTCTTCGTGGACGATGTCCAGCGGAATGTTCTCCGGATGGAGTTCTTTATCCGGGACCGGATAGGGGAGTACTACGGTGATCACGTCGTTAGGGCGGACCTTGTAATTCGGCTTGATAGGTTGGTCGTTGACCCTGATGTTCCCGTCCCTGGCTGCATTCTGGATCTTGTTCCTGGAAACGTTGGGAAGCCGGTCCAGCAGGAACTTATCGATCCGGAGCAGGCTTTGCCCTTCATCCGCTATGATACGATGGTGTTCGTACAGTTCATCTTGGTCCTGCTCCTGTTGGGAAGGGTTGGTGGTCATGGTCGTTGGATCAGGATCTTGTCGGTGTGGAGGGTGCGGGTCTTATTGTCGCGTACCTGGAGCAAGTACATGCCGGGGGTAAGGCCGGAGAGGTCGATGCTGCCCCTGTTGAAACGATCCTTTTGAAAGACTTGCCGGCCACTGAGGTCATAGAGCTGGATGCGAAGGGATGCATTGTCCTGGGTGTGGGCAATGAACAACTTG
>CAZAYA010000096.1:0-2461 GCA_964489175.1 uncultured Flavobacteriales bacterium
CATCTGTTCAAAGGCGAAGATAGGGATGTGTGACATTTGCTAATTTAGCCCGCGATTCATCAACGTTGTCACAATATTTCCTGAATATCGCCTTTCGAGGCACCCGCTATCACGGGTGGCAGGTTCAGGAAAATGCGCATACGGTCCAGGCCGAACTCCAGCAAGTCCTTGGCCAATTGTTCGATGAGGCTTTCTGGCCGGTGATTGGGTGTGGAAGGACCGATACCGGTGTTCATGCTTCCGATTTTTACTGTTCTTTCCAGCGGGAAAACCTCCCTTTCGACCCTGGAGAAATAAAAGAGCGGCTCAACAAGCTTTTGCCGGAAGACATCGCCGTTCACAGGGTTCTCCCGGTAGGGGACAAGGCCCATGTGCGGTATGATGCCACGGCCCGGACGTACGAATACCACCTTCACCAGGAAAAGGATCCCTTCAGGACCGACACCTCCTATTACTTTCAAAAAAGGCTCGACCTGGAAGCTTTGAACCAGGTGGCGGCTATTCTTTCCGAGTACCAACATTTTTCCGCTTTTTGCCGGTCAGGTTCCTCGAATGTTACGGACATTTGTCACATTCAGGATGCCGTTTGGCATAGAACGGAGCGGGGGATCTTTTTCCGGATCACGGCTGATCGTTTTCTGCGCAATATGGTTCGCGCTTTGGTAGGCACGATGCTTCCCATTGGATACGGGAAATACCCGGTGGAGAATATCAGGACTGTGATCGAGAGCGGAGACCGCCGGGAGGCCGGGACTTCAGCCCCGGCCCACGGACTTTTTCTGACCCGGGTAGAATACCCTTATGAATGGGAAGCATGAGTAACGGCAAGGTCAGTGGCAAAGCATTCGATATAGGGCTTTTGAGCCGGGTAATGGCTTACACAAAGCCGATCCGGGGGACCTTCTACGCCACGTCCTTCATCACCATTGTACTTGCTTTCCTGGGTCCGCTTCGACCTTACCTGATCTCGATGATGGTCAACGAGTACATCCGGGAATTCGACAAGAGCGGATTGCTGCAGTGGACCCTTATCATCATCGGCATTTTGATCGTGGAAGGAGTTCTGCAGTTCTACCAAACCTACCTGGCCAACTGGATCGGGCAAAACATCATCAAGACCATTCGGATGCAGTTGTACACCAAGATCACTCGTTTCCGGCTACGGTACTTCGACCGAACGGCGATCGGGAGGCTGGTGACCCGGGCTGTATCCGATATCGAGACGATCGCCAACATCTTTTCCCAGGGTATCCTGACCATCATCGGTGACATCCTCAAATTGGTCGTAGTGGTCATTTTCATGTTCATCATGAATTGGAAATTCTCTTTGCTCGTCCTGACTCCTATCCCGATCCTGATCTATGCCTCCCGGGTTTTCAAGAATGCTATCAAAAGAGCTTTTCAGGATGTCCGGAAACAGGTGTCCCGGCTGAACACCTTTGTCCAGGAGCACATCACAGGCATGCACATCGTTCAGGCCTTCAACCGGGAGGAAAAAGAATTCGAGAAGTTCAAGGACATCAATGCCGATCACCGGGATGCCCACATCCGGTCTGTGTGGGCGTATTCTATCTTTTTTCCGGTGGTAGAGATCCTCAGTGCACTGTCCATTGCGATCATGGTCTTTTGGGGCGTGCTTCAATTGAACATGGGGCAGCAGGATGCCGGAGAACTGTTTGGAGAATTGTTCGCTTTCATTTTGTATATCCATATGCTGTACCGCCCGATCCGGCAACTGGCCGATCGCTTCAATGTTTTGCAGATGGGAATGGTCGGTTCCGAACGGGTGTTCAACATCCTCGATACGGAGGCGGAGATCGAAGATCGGGGAACGGTCCATAAAGATCGTTTTGAAGGCCATTTATCCTTCCAGAATGTTGGATTCGCCTATGAAGAAGAGGAATACGTTCTCAGGGATGTTTCCTTTGATGTGAAAGCAGGGGAGAATATTGCTATCGTGGGGGCTACCGGAGCCGGAAAAACCTCTATCATCAATCTCCTTGGACGCTTTTATGAATTCCAGCAAGGGAGCATTACCATCGATGGCACAGATATCCGGGAATATGAGCTGGACGCGCTGCGCCAGAACATCGCAGTGGTCCTGCAGGATGTTTTTCTGTTCTCAGATACCATCATGAACAACATCACCCTCTATGATCCCGATATTTCCAGAGAGAGCGTGGAGGAAGCGGCCAGAGCTGTTGGTGCCCATCATTTCATTGAAAAACTCCCCGAAGGGTATGATCATGATGTCCGGGAAAGGGGAGGGACCATTTCCGCAGGACAAAGACAATTGGTCGCTTTTATCAGAGCTTACGTATACGATCCCAGTATTCTGGTGTTGGATGAAGCAACCTCTTCCGTGGATACGAGTACAGAAAAACTTATCCAACAGGCCATTTCCAAGCTGACAAAGGACCGGACCTCGATCGTTATCGCCCACCGGCTGTCCACCGTTCAG
>CAZAYA010000096.1:2471-9889 GCA_964489175.1 uncultured Flavobacteriales bacterium
GTTCAGAGCGCTGATAAGATATTGGTCATGGACCAGGGACAGGTCGTTGAAGAAGGGACTCATGACAGCCTGCTCGAACACGGTGGCTATTACAAACGATTGTACGACCTGCAATTCAAAGAATAGTCGTGTGTCGCCTCAAGAAGGGGAAGGAATCCTCCGGCGATCTCTTACCTTAGCTTTTCAATGATGAAACTTTTTTCCATGATCGGTCGGAAGCCAAGTTTTCGGTTCCTGGTTCTTTTTCCGTTATGGTTCCTTGGTTGGAACGTGCAGGCTCAGGATACCCTTACGCCGGACCAATTGCGTTTCAGGGATTCTTTAGCAGTACATGAAGGCACCCCTTTCACCGGATACATCACGGAATTTCATGAAAATGGGAAGCGGAAGAAACTTTCCCGTTATGAAGAAGGGGTGCGGGAAGGACGAACCGTAATATGGTTCGAGAATGGCCAAAAGAGTTATGAAGGGAACTTTTCCCAGGGTGTTGAAGATGGTGCGATCACCCAATGGTATCCGAACGGACAGAAAAGCCTGGAAGGGAGTTTCAAGAAGGGGGAACGCCACGGGGATTGGGTCCGGTGGTATGAAAATGGCCAGCTCCGGGAAAAAGGACGGTACAAGAACGGCAAAGAGGAGGGTTCATGGCAGGCCTGGTATCCAGGTGGGCAGAAGAGTTTTGAAGGGAATTTCGTGGAAGGGGTGGAAGATGGAACGGCCATCCAGTGGTATAAGAACGGGAACATGGCCCTCAGGGGAGCGTTCCAAAAGGGAGAGAAGCATGATACGTGGGTGTGGTTCTATGAGGACGGGCAGGAAAAGGAAAAAAGCAGTTTTCAGGAAGGAAAACGGACCGGCAAAACCGTCCAATGGCACGACAGCGGGCAAAAAAAAGCGGTAGTGAGCTATGAAGATGGAAAGAAGGAAGGGGAGATGGTCCTGTGGCATGACAACGGAAAGAAAAAGGAACTGACCCATTTCAAGAACGGGCGCGAACATGGAGAGGCCCTTCTATGGTACGATAATGGTCAGATGAAACTTCAGGGGAAATTCGATCATGGGGAAAAGACCGGGGAATGGACCTGGTGGTACAAGAATGGGCAAAAGAAAGAGCTCAGTCAGTACCAGATCGGTGAGCCTCATGGGAAAAGCACCATGTGGCATGAGAACGGCCAAAAGGCCATGGAGATGACCCTGGAACACGGGAAAGAAGAGGGTATGTTCCGGCAATGGTACGAGAACGGGCAGTTGAAAAAGGAAGGGGAATTCGTGGATGGACAACGAGAAGGGGAGTGGAAGCATTGGTATGAGAATGGCCAGATGCAACGAAAGGAACACTTCAAGGATGGAGAGATCCATGGCTACAGCATTTCCTGGTACAGGAACGGCCAAAAGATGTTCGAGGGCGGCTACGACCATGGAAAAGAGGATGGGGAAGCCACTTTTTGGAACAAAGAGGGAGAAAGCCGGAAAGCCATTTTCAAGAATGGTGTTCAGCTTCGCTCTTCTGAAGGGCAAGAGCAAGACACCCTTTCATTGCCTGAAAAAAGGAAAAAAGTAGAGCAGCAAGAAGAGCAATAATAAGTTAAGGTCAGCTGCCTTCAACAAACCCTTTCTGGTTCCTGGCATCTGGCTTTTGGCTGTGGGATGCTCCAGCAACGATGGGCACATTCTCCACGACTTCCAGTCCGTAGCCGATCAATCCGGTGCGTTTTTGCTCATGATTGGTGATGAGCTGCATCTTCTTCACCTTCAGGTCCCGGAGGATCTGAGCACCTACTCCGAAATCCTTGGCATCCATTTTAAATCCCAGGGACTGCCCATTGCCTTCGTCACCAGCCTCCTGGTACGCTTTGAGCCGTTGGATCAATCCGCCCTTGTTGCGTTGTTGCATGTAAACGATCACACCCCGGCCTTCCCGGTCGATCATATCCATGGCATCCTTGAGTTGAGGAGGATGAGGAGAGTGTTTGAACGTATATATGTCCCGGAGCGGATCGGAGGAATGGACTCTGACCAGGACCGGATCATCTTCATCCCATTCTCCTTTGACCAGGGCCAGGTGTTCCTCATCCGTGGTCGTTTGCCGGTATCCGATCAACCGGAAGCCGCTGAATTCTTCCGGGAGCGGAACATCCACTTCACGCTCGATCAGGGACTCGTTCTCCATACGATAGGCCACGAGGTCTTCGATGGAAACGATCTTGAGGTTGAATTGGTCAGCGATCTCGAACAGTTGGGGAAGGCGGGCCATGGTCCCGTCGTCGTTCATGATCTCGACCAGGACGCCGGCCGGTTCGAACCCGGCCAGCCTGGCTAGGTCCACGGTGGCTTCTGTATGCCCGGTTCTTCTGAGAACACCACCTTCTCTGGCCTTCAGAGGAAAAATATGTCCAGGCTTACCAAGGTCGGAAGCCTGGGTGTCTTGGTGGATAAGAGCCTGCACTGTCCGGGCACGGTCTGCTGCGGATATGCCGGTCGTACAGCCATAACCGTTCAGGTCCACGGAAACGGTAAAAGGAGTTTCGTGCAGGGCGGTATTGTCGGAGACCATGAGGTCAAGACCTAGTTCATCGCAGCGGTCTTCCACGAGTGGGGCACAGATCAGGCCACTGCCATGTTTGGCCATGAAGTTGATAACATCAGGGGTCACATTCCGGGCGGCTGTCACGAAATCCCCTTCGTTTTCCCGGTCTTCGTCGTCCACCACGATCACGACCTCACCTCGGCCAATGGCCTCGATCGCTTCAGGAATGGAGTTCAGTTGATGCTTCATATCGGATGGCAAAGGTAACCAGATCCGCGGAGGAGATCATCAGGAAAACGAATAGGAAGCTTGCTTGTTCGGGGAAGCGGAGCCAGTTTCGGGAGCTTTTCCTTCGATCACAGCCATCAGGCGGGAAGCGTTACGGTCCGTATCGAAATGTTCCCGGACAAAAGCATAGCCGTTCCGGGCGATCCGTTTCCGTTCCTCTGGGGCTTCCAGTAACCACAGGACCTGCCGCGCAAAGGAGGTGGGTGTCCGCCCGATCAAGATGGACTCTCCTTCTTTGGCTTGAAGCGCATTGTTGGCCAGCCGGGAAGTGATGCAAGGCAATTGCATGGCCATGGCCTCGAGTAGTTTGTTTTGCAGACCGGTACCGATATTCATGGGAGCGATGAAGATCCGGGCATTTATATAGGAATCGCGCAGGTCATCCACCCAGCCTGTAACGGTAACCCGGTCCCCCTCCAGCTTTTTTACCCTTCGGGCAGGGTTGACCCCTGAAATGAGGAGGTTGACTTCTGGCCGGGTCTGATGTACGATGGGAAGGATCTCATGGACCAGGTATTCAACACTGTCCACGTTCGGGGGATAATGCATATTCCCGGTGAAAAGCAGGTCGTATTGTGGGTTCCCTTCCAGGGGATGGTAGAATCGGGTGTCGACCCCGTTGGGAATCACATGGATGTTGTTACGATCGGGGTGATAGATCAGTGCCCGATCTTGCCCGGAAATGATGGTCTTGTTGTCGAAATACTCGAAGATCAGGTTCTCGTAAATGGCGAGCCTGACCGATTCTTCCCGCAAGAGAAGTTTCATATAGAACGGGGCGCTGGCGATCCTTCGCTCGATCCCTTTGGAAAAGGCATCCATCAGATCGAGCGTTTTGGGTATGAAGAACTGATCTTTAACGTATTCACTGGTCCGAACGAGCTGGCAATAAATATGGTCCGGGGAGAATTCCCTGATCATCTGGCCGACCTGCCGCTTGGCCGATCGTTGGAAAAAATAATGGACCTGAAAGGGTTTGTTACTGAAGATCCCTTTGAACAATTGCCATCCGATCTTCAGGGGGCTCAGCGGAACGATGGCGACATGGCTGCTGATCTTTTCCAGGTTATCTCTGGCTTCGGGGTGAAGACGACCGATGTTGAGGCAGCAGAGGAAGACCTCATGGTGCTGATCGAGTTTGGCGATCTGGTTGTATGCCCTGAGTTTATCCCCTTTTTCCAGGGGATAAGGAACCCGGGAGAGCAGGACAAAGATCTTCATGAAGGGACTTTAACGTCGAGCAGTTCTTTGTAAAAGGCGATAAGATCGGCCGTGACCTTGCTGGCATTGTATTCTTCCTTGATCAGCCGGCGAGCATTACTGCTAAGGGTTTCCCGGAGCGTTTCGTCTTCAAGGGCTTTTCCCACAGTATGGGCAAAGGCTTCCGCCCCTTTTGCGATGAGGAGATGTTGGCCATCTTCACATCTGATACCATCAGCTCCGACTGGAGTGGAAACGATGACCTTGCCCAGGGCCATCCCTTCGATGATCTTCACCCGGATCCCGCCAGCCGATAGGAGAGGAACCACCATGATCCCGTTGTTCTGCATGAACGTCAACGCATCATCAACCTCTCCGACAACCTTCACATGGGGATGTTCTGCTCGAAGCAGGTACTCTGGCATGTTGCGGCCGGCCAATACAAGTTCGGCCCGGGGATGGTCCCGGTGGATCAGGGGCCAGACTTCCTCCAGGAACCAATTCACGCCTTCCTCATTGGGGAGCCAGTCCATGGAACCGAGATGGAACAGCCGGAGAGGGGTTTCAGGGGAAGGAATTGAGGCATACCGGTCGCCGAGCTCCAGGCCAAAGGGGATGTTTCGAAGGGGGACAGGGCAGTTCAATTCCCGGTAGGTCTTTTCATCTTCCTCACTGATCGCTACGATCCCATCCAGTTGGTCCATGATCTCCAGCTCATAGTTCTTGAGCTGGTCCCCCAGGATCTTCATATAGGTTCGTTTAGCAAAATTCTGAGCACCGTTCGCCATTCGCTTCCAGATCAGGTATTCGAGATTGTGGGAACGAAGCACGATCCTGGCATCGGAGAAACGCCGGATCGTACCGATGTAAGGAGTCATGAAAAGGCTTTCCAGGTGAATGATATCAAAGGGGGCGCTGTTCTTCAGCACTTCGATGATCTTCATGTCCATGTCCGGCGAGAAGAACCTGCTTATGTTATAGGGGTCCCGGGTCACCAGGTTGGAAAAAGCTTCGATCATATCGATGCGGGTGTTCACATAGACCCCTTCGATATGCGTCCGCTTTTTATAGGCTTCGGGAAGAACGTTGGGATTGAAGGGATGTTTGTATGTACAGATGGTCAATACTTTGACCTTATGACCCGCATCTAGCAGCCCGTTAGTGATGTTGTTCATAGCAATGCAGCCTCCGTCTCGCGGGGGGAAAGGAGGTTTATGGCAAAGCTGGAGAATGTTCATTTCCGGAAATTTCGGGCAAGTTTTCTGAAAGGGGCAAGGTAGGTGTCCGCTTCCATGATCCGCGAATCCTGATTGGCCATCCAGGCGAGGATGACCCCTACCGGGAACAGGATGAAGGTGCTGATCCACATCCCGGGCCATGCGTTAAGCACCATTTCTTCGACCATCTTTTCCCCGATCATCGAACTTATATGATAAAGCAAGAACAAAATTATGGAAAAAACCACTGGCATACCCAGCCCTCCCTTCTTACTGATCGCTCCTACAGGAGCTCCGATCATGAATAAGATGAAGCAGGCTACGGGGAAAGTGAATTTCCGATGCCATTCGATGTTATAGCGGGCGATCATTTGTTTCCTGTTCTGGATGTAATGTTCTTTTTGCTCGATCATGTTCTTGGAGCTCCGGGCCTGATTGATGGCTGACCGGAAAGTGTTCTTGCGATGTTCTTTTTCGATGGAAGCGAAAAGGGCATAAGCATTGGTATCCGGCTCTTGCTGACCGACCCTGCTGCTGTCGGGGGTATAGACGTACAGCTCTTCGTCAAGGTTCCTTCTGTAATCTTCCTGGTTTTTCGTAACGACCTGGTCCAGGGAATCTACCATTTCTGAAAGTTGTCCCAGCCCCAGCATTTCATAATCATTGGAAAAAAGGTCTTCATCGCTTCTTTCGAGTTTGAAATCCCTCAGGTCGAACCGAAGAACTTGTTCCCTGAATTCAGAACGCATGTGGGGGTGTGAATCGTTGCGTCTTTGTTTCTTTTTGTTCTCCCGTTCTGCAGGGACTTCTTCATAGCTTTTCCCGTTAAAGAGCGTGAAAACCAGGTACCTTCCGTCTCCGGTCTTTTCCATCGTACCGTGTTCGGCCCGGATCACTTTCTTATTCCCCCGGTATTGTTTGGAGTGATCGTAGATCAGGATGTCATGAAGTTCGTCCGTTTCCTCTTCTTTTTCGCTTACCCGGATGCTATAACCCTGGATACCATTGTAAAAGATGTTCTCTTTAAGGTTGATCGTCGGCTTTTTTCGGGTCACATCCCAGAGCAGGGACCGGAATTTGAGGTTGGCCACGGGCCAGACATGATTGGCAAAGAGAAAAGCGGCCAGCGTAAGGGTAAGGATGCTCATGATGAGCGGGTATGTGATCCGGACCAGGGACAGGCCGGCGGACTTCATCGCCACGATCTCATAGGTCTCTCCGAGTTTGCCCATGATCATGATGGATGATAATAATACCGCCAGGGGTAGGGCCATGATCACAAGGCTGGCGGAGGCATAGAGGAGCAGTTCAGCGAGAACGTACCACTCAAGGCCTTTCCCCATCAGGTCGTCCACGTACTTCCATAAGAACTGCATGACCAGCAGGAAGACCGACAGAATGAAGGTCAGGAGAAAGGGGCCGGAAAAGGCTTTGATGAGAAGTTTGTGAAGTTGCTTCACAGGATAGGCGAAGATGCGTGCCAGGAACAAAGATAAGAACGGCCCGCGCACTCGGAGGAGTAGAAATGGTCAGGCGCCCAGTTTCTGGCGAAGGGCATCAATGTGACTTTCCCACAGTTCCTTGGCTTCGTCCACTTCATCCTCTTCAGCGAAATCAGTAACGAGAAGAGCTACTTCGCCTGTCATGGCATCTTCACGGATTCGCAATTCAAAGAAGGTATCGTCCTCCTCATCTTCCATCCAGTGGAAACGAACATATTCGTTCTTTTTCTGGCTGATGAGCCTGGCTTGTTCTTCCGAGCCCTCCCACTGGAAAGTGAAAATGTCATCGTTGATGTTCACATCATCCGAGAACCAACCGGCTAGTCCGCTGGGAGAATTGAGCTGGTTGAACAAGATCCTGCTGGAAGTTCGGAGGAGGAATTCCAGTTCGTATTTCTGCTTCGCTTCCATTCGGCTATTTTGAAATTCTTTACTTTCGCTGCGTCTCAGGCCCAGCCCAATATATGAAAAATCCTCCTGAACGGAACAGCCTATGGCATTGATCGACAGCTTTGAAAAGAGCGGCCAATGGCTTTTCAAGTACCGCGGGCAGTTGCCGGTGGTGCTTTTTTTTCTTGCGTTGCCGGTGATCCTCACTACCGATGCAGGGTCATTATCTGATCCTGTGAAGGGGACCTGGACCATTGTGGCTGTTACGCTCTCCTTGCTCGGGCTTTTGTTCAG